>CALEGP010000001.1 GCA_937876245.1 uncultured Actinomycetes bacterium
GCCGAAATTCCCAGATGTTACCCTAGCAGATCAGTTTAATCTGACAATGCCACATTTTCTGCACAACAGATCACAACATCTGCATGAAACACTCAAATTAACTGCAAAATATCGTGGGAAACCTAATAGCACAGGACGCAGCAAGATCCTGTCGAGCAGGACCAGCTGAGACGCCTCCCCTCAGTAGTGTTCATAACTCCCCGATGGTGCGCTTCCCTCGACACCATCGGGGCTATTTGGAAAAGCGACATGAAAAATATCACCCCTCTAAACAACCAATTACAGATTTCTTCCCCAAATGGTACTAAGAACGAAAATCGACTACCTTCCCAGCAAAACTCGCTCGCAATCATGGCGTCAAAGAAGCACTCAAGAGGATGGCAGGCCGTAGGTTTTGGCATTGCTAGTTTTGTCTTACTTACACTGTTTGCAATGATAATTACTGGACCATCCCATGCAACAGCTGAGGTGCCGCAGGTTTCCATCAATCTTGATGACGTGGAAAGTGGCCAGCTATTATTAAGATCCGAAAATGCGCTCAGCTCAGCCATCTTACTATCCACTGATGTGAAAATTAATATTGCGGGGACAATTAGCAGAACCGTTGTCAGCCAACGCTTCATCAACACAGGCGAGACATGGGCCGAAGGTGTCTATGTGTTTCCAATAGGTGAGACTGCAGCGGTCGACACTTTAAAGATGCGCATTGGTGATCGGTTTATCGAAGGTATTATCAAAGAAAAGAAGGCTGCAAAAATTGCTTATGAGAAAGCAAAAGATGAGGGTAAAAAAGCTTCGCTAATAGAACAGCAGAAACCCAACCTATTTACGAACACGATCGCCAATATCGGACCAGGTGAGATTGTAACGGTCCAGATCGAATTTCAGACAAAACTCTCACCACGCAATGGCTTCTGGGAAATGCGCGTGCCATTGGTGAGTGCCCCCCGATACCCATCACAACCAATATTGCAGCAAGTTGAATTTAACGCATCTGGGTTTGCTGAGAATGATTTGAATTCTAGCTTCAATGAAGCAAAAGATGTCAAATTCTCTGACGATACTGAAATTGTAAACCCAGTAGAAATTACAATAAATCTTAAACCGGGCTTTGCAATAGGATCTATTGAAAGTCAATTTCACGAAGTGGATATCCAAGAAATTTCTAAAGATCACCACAAGATTGAGTTAACCGGTCCTGTGGCGAGTGACCGAGATTTTGTTTTAAAATGGACGTCAAAAAACAAGGGCGTTGAAACCTCTCTTTTTCAAGAACAGAAAAATGGTTCAGAACACTACCTACTCACTTTGACACCACCATTTGAAATCTCAAATACGCAAACTCCAGAACGAGAAATAATATTCGTCCAAGACATCTCTGGCTCTATGTCCGGGGAACCACTTCGGCAGTCTAAACTCGGCCTAGAAATGGCGATCCAACGGCTTACGCCAAAAGACAAATTCAATCTTGTCTTTTTCGACGATAGTTACTTCAGTTATGCCATAAATCCAGTCTCAGCCACGCCCGCTGAAAAAGCTAAAGCCATAAAGTTGGTCAGAAATATTCAGACACGAGGTGGAACTGAGATGTATCCTGCTATCTCTTATGCCCTTAGTAATTTTAGCTATGCGACCAGTGCTATGAAGCAATTAATTTTCCTAACGGATGGTGCTGTAAGTGGAGAAAATTCTTTATTTTCTTTGATCTCAAATAATCTTGGTACAGCAAGACTGTTCACTATCGGTATTGGCTCAGCACCTAATAGCTATTTCATGAGTAGAGCTGCTGAGCTGGGACGCGGGTCACATCTCCATATTGGGAAGACCGAAGAAATTTCTGCAAAGATGAATGAGCTGTTTCTTAAAATTGAAAATCCCGCAATCACAGATTTGAAGTTGACTTTGCCTAAGGGATTCGATGCAGAGTACTACCCTAATCCATTACCAGACCTCTATGTGGGTGATCCTGTATCGATAGCAATAAAGGGAAAGCATGCTACCGGTTCGGCCACGCTAGAGGGAAAAATAGGTAATCGAGCTTGGTCAGTTAAAGTTCCGCTAGGCCAGGCGGCCAACCATGTCGGGATTGCAAAAGTCTGGGCTCGGGAAAAAATCGCGAACCTAGAACGTGCCAGAATTGCACAAAACTCAAACAGTCATAGCAAAGATAACATCGATGGCGAATTACTGCAGACTGCCTTATCTTATGGATTGGTGTCACGGTTGTCGTCCTTGGTGGCCTTAGATATTACGCCATCGAGGCCATTGATGAGCCGACTTACCAAATCCAAACTGCCACCTGCCATTCCTTATGGTTGGGATAAGGAGCAATTCGAGTTTTTACGCCAAGACATTTTGCCTCCGATGTTACAAAAAAGAGATGCACCTTTTGCCAAACTCTACAAGGCAAACTTTGAAACAAACACAGCGACTTATGCATTGCCGCAAACCGCATTGAATTGGAAACATACTATTTGGTTGGCACTGATGGCACTTTTTCTCGGCATGCTGCTATTGTGGGCCTCATGGAAGCGCTCCAATGTTTAGGAGTATTTTGAAATGCATTGCCTGTTGCTTGATTGTTGGCGCACTGTTTTTTCTAGCAAAAGCAAGCGAGATGGCACTTAAGGCAATTATGGGCCAGTATTTTCTTAATGATGCTTGGGAGAAGACCTTACACTCAGGCACTCAAACCAAACCGTGGGAGAGTGCTGATTTTGAAGTGGTTGGTGAACTCAAAGTGCCACGCCTTGGCCTCTCTCGAATTGTTTTAAACAGTGTTTCCGGCGAAGCTATGGCTTGGGGTATTGGAACTCTAGATACTGATGTTTCCAAGCAATCTCCTCTCATTCTGGCGGGGCATCGGGATACTCACATGGAGTTTATGTCCAAGTTACACGTAGGTGATAGAGTGAGCTTTCGGCTAGCAAATGGCTCCTTGAAATCTTTCGAAATCGTAAAATCAATGGTGTTAAATTCTCCCGAGCTTCAACTCGAAGATCAGTTCGAAGATCAGAAGACATTGATCCTCACAACCTGTTGGCCATTTAATGCCAACCAATCGGGGCCAGAGAGATACGTTATGATAGGACAAGAGACCACTTAACGACTTGAATATATCTTGGATTTCACGATGCTGAAGTTGCTAAAAAATAGTCTGATCAAAAACAAGATTTCATACTAGCTTTTGATTTAAGACGTAAATTGAGGTATTCAGGCCTAAATATAGCAGTAGCGGATCAGGTGAAAAATCACTTGGTCTTGCAAAGTCGATTACTGTACTCTTTGTCATGTGGCATATCCTTTTCTCAATGAGAATTGCGGCGCGTCAACAACGCCATGATATGCCGCCCATCTGGGCCGTCACCAACTTTCGGCTATAACTCAAGTTTGGAGGTGCTGTAGAACATGCCTATTACCGTACAGATTTGTTAGACCAACGGGCAAAATTTCTTGATAGAAATTAACAAAACACACAAAGGCAATCAATGATGTTCTTCACCAAACCGTACTTTGGAACTGCACGTTTTTTGAACATTGCGTCGAAGTTCTTTTTCGCAAGCGCAGTGATGGTCGTCCTCTTCTTTGATCAGGTTTTAGCCACTGAACCGAGAGTGCCGAAGCAGAATTCGGTTGGGGACTGGAGTATATTTGTAGCTGACACACCACGCCAGTGTTGGGTGGCATCAAAACCAGCGCGAATACTGGCATTTGGCGACGAATCCAAAAAGGGCAATCCAGACGATGGTTCAGTTCTCATTGTTGCTCTGGAAAAGGCCAGTATAGACGGAGTGGAGATATCGTATTTTAATGGCTATTCATTCGACATCAAATACGTTTTGTGGCTCGAAATCTCATCCAAAAAGTTTGAAATGCGTAGGTTCGAAGAGTTCGTATACTTGAAATATGATGCGCATGCTCTGGCTGTGAAAAAAATGATGCTATTTCAGGAACAATTAAACGGGGATTTGCAAATAGTTTCAGAGAAGGTGACCGTAGGTGGACTGATTGAACGCATCACCGATACTTTCCATTTAGCCGGATTTTCCAGAGCTTTTCACGAAATGACGGTGGCTTGTGAAATGATTGGATAGATAGTTTTGGTGGTTCTTACCGCAATTGGATCCACGAGTCATGGCCGCCC
>CALEGP010000002.1 GCA_937876245.1 uncultured Actinomycetes bacterium
GAATCCCACGAAAATACGAAGTCATTAAGAACGTTGCAAAAGGAGTCCCAAGTGCATCTATTTCGTAGCCGATTGATGCCATCACTACGCGATGAGAGAGAGCAACTTCATCATCCCCAGAAAACCACTCACTACTACGGAGCTTAGACATGAAAGCGAGTCTACTCATTGCATTGCATTGCATTTCATTTAAGTACCCTCGCGAGTAGTATTTTCCCCACTATGAAATCCTTAATAACCAACGGTGACGGCGCCGCTGAACTTATTGAAATTCCGCCTCCACTCCTCAATCCAGGTGAATTATTAGTGGCTCCAATCTTCATAGGGATCTGTGGAACGGACTTAGAGATAATCAGTGGGGAAGGCGACCCTGAATATGTTAAATATCCCGCCTCCCTTGGCCATGAGTGGGTTGGGCGGGTAATCGGCCACGGTGTGGGTATTGCCGAGCCAGCTATCGGATCGCGAGTTGTTGTTACAGGAATAATTCCCTGCAAAGAATGTTTTGAATGCAAGAATGGTAATACCAATCGCTGTTTGATTTACGATGAGATTGGATTTACTAGACCAGGAGCCGCTGCAGACTTAATTGCAGTACCAGCGTGGCTTGCGCACGTTCTTGATGAGAAAGTTTCTGATTCTTCAGCAGTGCTCGCTGAGCCAACTGCAGTAGTCACTCAAGCATTTATGAAATCTAGACCAAGGAATGGATCTAGAATATTGATTATTGGTGATGGCACTATCGGGCTAATTTCTGCAACTATAGCGAAAACATACAATCCGAAATTAATCCATATGATTGGTCTAAAAAAAGAGCAGGAAGATATCGCAGAACTTGCTGGGGTAGATGCATTTTTTACGGAGGCTACTAAAGAAAAGTACGACTTAATTATTGAAGCAGCTGGCTCTACAAGTCGAATAAGTGAATCCATAAGTCAATTAGTCCGAGGGGGCACTTTACTTCTGCTTGGCTACCCAGGAAATAAGAAGTTTGCTTCAATAGTTATTGATGACGTTATAAATGGAGACCTAAATATTATTGGCTCCTTTGGATCTTCTGTGATGGCCTGGGAAAAAACTGTCGAAATGCTTAATTCTGGAGTGTTGGATCTGGGGTATCTGGTAACTCATAAATTTCAACTTACTGAATTTAGCGATGCGATAGAGGCTCTGAAATTCGCTCCTGCTCCGCGTGGGAAAATAGTCTTAGTTATTTAATTAAGCGAATCTTCCAGATAGGCCACCATCGATAATCCAGTCAGCGCCATTCACGAAAGATGCATCATCGGTTAATAAGAAGGTAATTACTTTAGCGATCTCAATTGGTTGTGCCATGCGCCCCATAGGCTGGACTGCGAGCGCCTCTGCCCGCTTTTCAGGATTCATTACAAAGTAATCTTCAACCATCGGAGTCAAGGTAAAGCCTGGCAGCACTGAATTAACCCGAATACCGTGCCTACCTTCATCAAGTGCTAAGTTTCGAGTCAGACCTAAAATTCCAGACTTTGCTGCGGCGTATGGGAAGTAATTTGGGTAGGACATTCGAGCATGGATCGATGAAATATTTACAATTGCCCCTTTCTTGGCCTTGCGCATCGCAGGTAAGCATAATTTTGCGGTAACCCAGATACTCTTGAAATCTACATTCATAAAATCTTCCCATTGAGCTTCAGTCATCTCCACTGGGTCGTAATAAGCATTTCGTCCCGCATTATTTACAAGACCTTGGACCTCGCCGAACTCTTTGGTAATTGCGCTGTGCACCTCCTCCATCTGCGCAACGCTTCCGACATTTCCCTCGATAAAGAACGCTCGGTGTCCGCCAGCTCGTAGCTCGCCCTCATAGGCCTTACCTTTTTCCACATTTAGATCGCAGAATGAGACCTTTGCTCCCGCATCGACAGCATCTTGTACAACTGCGCGCCCGATTCCATCAGCGCCACCAGTAACAAAAATATGTTGATCTTTTAGTTTCACTGACTCTCCCTTGCAGCTGCAATTGCTGCTCTAAATTCTGATACGCGATTTGGAATTTCAGCAATTCCTCCAGAGGTGAGTGGGCCACCCAATCCAAAGCCAGAAACACCAGCTTTTACCCATGCCTCAATCGCATCTAGAGAAATTCCGCCAGTAGCCAACCAGGTATTCCCTGGAAATGGATCACGAACAGATTTTAAATAATTTGGGCCAAGCGAAGATGCCGGGAAAAACTTCAACATATCTGCGCCATAGCGCAGGGCATCTGCGACTTCTGTTGGCGAGGCAACTCCTGGAATTGAGACAAGTCCTGCTTGTTTTGTCGCCTCAATTACTTCTTGCGAAACATGTGGCGAAATTACGAATTTTGCGCCGGCATCTTTGCCAGATAGAACATGGGACCGAGTCATCGCGGTACCAAGGCCAACTTGAACATGAGTGTTGGCGGAATTTGAAGCAAATTCTTCGATCAAGTCGAATACTGCAGGAGTCGTAGTTGTAAATTCAATGGCTTCAACACCGGCTGCGATAAGCGCAGTGGCCGCAGTCCTCGCTTCATCGCTGGTTTTGGTCCGAATAATTGCGACTAGTCCGCTCGTAAAAGAAACTTCCTTAGACATTTATATCTCCGCTCACTTTAATGAATCTGGTAATAAACCACCGGCGCCAGAAACCATTCCAGCCCAGTCCCCCATCGTAGAGGCGACCATTGCTCCACATTTACTTCCCTGTGCAATGGCCTCTTGGATGCTAAGTCCAGCAAGTAAGCCACAAATAGTTCCGGAGATAAAAGCATCGCCAGACCCAACTGGATCGATGACTTTAACTTTTTCCGGCATGAAATTAAACCGCTTGCCTTCATGCATTACTCGCATTTCATCAGGGCCAGCCGTCATGATCACAGTCTTAATCCCCCGCGCGCTGGCTGCGGTGAGATTTTTCTCTGGATCTTTGGAGCCGAAAACTAATTCATATTCATCGACGCCGCCAGTAACTAAGTCCACATCCCTAACCATGGCGTTAAGAGTTTCTCTTGCTTTTTCCGGCGTCCAAAGTTTGCGACGAATATTCAAATCAAAACTAATTCCAACTTTCTTTGATCGTGCACTCTCCAGCGCAAATGCCACCGCGTCGCGCGCAGTATCTGAAAGTGCCACTGTAATACCCGTGACATGTAACCATCTTGATTGAGCAAGAAGCTCGATGTCGATATCTGCGGGCGCAAATGTTGATCCTGCGCTGCACCGGCGCAAGTAGGTATTTTCTAAGACTTCGATAGCGCCGTGGTTGCGGACAAGTGCGCCGGTATAATTTTCAACACGCAAGAAGTGCTTGCTGTTTATGCCGGCCGCTTCAAATTGGCCAGCAACGGCATCCCCCAATTGATCTCTGCCAAGTTTTGTCTGAAAATATACATCTAGCCCAAGTCGAGTAGCTGCTACAGCCACATTTCCTTCGGCTCCTGCTGCAGTCATCGCATAGGAACTTGCCGTTGCAACTGAATCGGTATCGACTGTCATGAAGAGAGCCATCGCTTCACCAAAGGTAAAAATATCTGGGCTGTTAGGCATTTTCTTGAGCCACACTCTCGATAAGTCTTAAACATTCTTCAATTTCATTTTTTTCTTTCGCTGTGATGCGCGATGTTGGATGACGACAGTAATCTGACTCGATAATTCCGCGCCGAAATAGTATTTGCTTCTCCACTGCAATTAGCAATTCCAAATCTGAAATCCAACTCGTGATCCAGGGAATAAAGGTATCCAAGCGGCGAATAAATTCCTTGCGATCGCCTGAAACCAAGGCCCTCTCTGCCCACTTATACAGATCTGATACGCCGCATCCAGGCTGAATTCCCTTCGCTCCGGCCGCATCACCTGATTCCCAAAATATTCCGCCCCAGCCAATTAGCGTCTCTACGCGATCATTTGTAATTTCCCTAACTTGCTTAATTGAGTCTCCAGGTGGATTGGACTCGCATTTTACAATTTTAAGGTTGGGAAATTCATCTGCGAGGGTTAAGAGCTCTCCCACATCTGCCATTCCGCCGCCCTGTGGCAAGTGCTGAATTACTACCGGAATTTTTACCGCAGCAAGAATTTCGGAGAGATGAAAGCGAATTTGCTCGGCGCTCGGTGAAAAAAATGATGGCGGCAAAATATTAATCAAGTCAGCGCCCATAGCTTCATAATCTTTAGCCCGTTTAACAGCAAGTTCGGAGGCATGATCTGCAACAGATGCGATTACCTTTAAATCTGATCCCTTTCGGGTCTCTAGAAGAATTTCCAACAATTTATAGCGCTCTGCATCATTGAGTTTTATATTTTCACTGGCAACCCCAAAGAAGAGGACCGACTTGCAGTCCAATGAGATTATCCAATTGGTAAGTGATTCAAAGCTTTTATAATCGACTTCGCCGGTTGCGGTAAAGGGAACACTCAATACCGGGCAGACGCCAGTGATTAAATCGCTCATCAGTAAGTGGCCCGACCGCCTGAAACATCGAAAGTGAAGCCGGTTGTAAATGAGCATGCTTTAGATGCTGCGAAAGCAATTATTTCGGCTACTTCGAAGGGTTCGCCAAGGCGCCCGACGGGAATTTTTGAGACCATATATTTTTGAACATCTTCAGCAACAGTTTCATTAATTGGGGTTCTAATCACTGCAGGGGCAACAGCATTTATTGTCACGCCAAAAGTAGCGCACTCCTTTGCTACTCCTTTTACAAATCCGATGACTCCGGCCTTGGATGCGTTATATGCCGCCATCCCAGGATTTCCTTCTTTACCCGCAATAGATGCCAGGTGAACAATCCGACCATAATTATTTGCCTTCATTGAGGGCATTAATTCTTGTGTCAACCAAACCGTTCCATACAAATTTATCTCTATTGTCTTCTGAAAGGCGGCCCATTCAATTTCCTCGACCGGTTTTCCGGTTGGTCCTGAGATTCCGGCGGAATTAGCGAGCGCATGAATTTGGCCATGCTCAGCAAGAATTTCACCAACCACTTTTTTCACCGCTGTTTGTGATGAAACATCTAAAATTTTGTATGTCGCCCGGCCTCCAGCGGAGGTTATTTCAGAAACCGTGCTCTTAAGTCCCGCCTCATTTAAGTCAAGACAAACAATCTGGGCGCCTCGGGCGGCAATAAGTTCGGCTGCAGCTTTGCCAATACCACTAGCCGCTCCGGTGACTAGGACTACCTGTCCCTCAAAACTTGTTAAGTCTTCTTTGGTCATTGGCTCTGGCTTCTCCATCTCAATATATAAGTTTCTTTGCAAACAGATAGTAGTCCAATGACTATATCCTTTATAGTTCCCACATGGGCCATGAGATGAATCTTAAACTTTGGGACGAAAGAGAATGTGAAGTCGGAGAGGGCCCGGTTGCAATAGGAGCCGATAATTCTGAAATTCTCTGGGTCGACATAATGGGCAAGTCCGTACATCGACGAAATCTCAAGACTGGCATCACTAGCACTTACCAAACACCTGAGCATGTCTCTTTTGTAATTCCAGCCGCTAACGGCTCACAGATCTTGGGAACCGCTAACGGCCCGGTCCGCCTTGAGGTCGATGGTTCAATTACTAATTTACCCAATCGCGCCAGCGCTGATGGCGCCGAGTTAAGCTTTCCTAATCGTTGGAATGATGCAAAGGTCGCGCCCGATGGCCACTTATTTTTAGGGAACATGCCTTATGAATGGGCCGAAAATGAAAGTGCTTGCGGCCTTTACCGACTTGATAAAGATGGCAAGAAATTAACCCGGGTTTTGGATGGCATTTGGCTAAGTAATGGTTTGGCCTGGTCTGGCGATGGCAAGAGAATGTACTTCATCGATACTTTAGCTAAATCGATTGACACTTTTGATTATGCCGACGGTGAACTGACCAATCGCAAAGTTCGCTGGCGTATTACTGATGATACCCAAGGACTGCCCGATGGAATGTGCATTGATGCTGAAGATGGAATTTGGGTTGCCTTCTGGAATGGCTCGTGTTTGCGCCGTTTTGATAAGGATTTCAATATAACCGATGTGATTGAGATGCCGGTACCAATGGTTACAAGTTGCGCCTTTGTTGGCCCAAATTTTGAGCAGATGATTATTACTACCGCCCACGACGGAGTTGCAGAACCGGGACTTGACTGGGGTAAAACTTTTATCTGCACACCGAAAATTTCAGGTGTTGCGCCGACGCTATTCCCAAACTAACTAATTTACATAGCTAACCAAAACTAGATACGAGAAGGAATGAAATGACCGAATCAAGTAACTGGCCCTCTACTCGAGATGCCGATGGCCCAATGAAGAAATCGATTTCACTCCTTACCAATCAGAATATTCAAAGCAGCGATGCCGATGGCCTACCAGAATCAACAAAACGGTTTGCCGATGGCTCTCGCTGGAAGATTGAGATCCCATCTGTTGAAGGCCCGTCTGCATTTAAAGTCGTACTAGAAGAGGCTAAGAAATATAAGTTACCAGTAGCCCGTATTTCACAAGGCTCTGGAATCATGATGCAGACCGATGCTGAAATTAAAGAGATGGTTGCAATCGGTAAGAGCGAGAATATTGAAGTCTGCTTATTCGTTGGCCCACGCGCATCATGGGATATCGGTAAGCAAGTTCTATCTTCTGCTGGCGGTGTAGCAAACCCAACTCTTCGTGGTGGCGATCAACTTCGCTACGCTGTTGAAGATGTTCTGCATGGTGCAGAACTTGGACTTCGTTCAGTTTTGGTTGGCGATATGGGTTTGCTTAGTGTTCTTGGCGCCGCAAAACGCAATGGCGATTTGCCAAGTGATTTTATTCTTAAAACTTCAGTTGCGATGCCTTGCAACAACCCAGCCACCGCAGCGCTTATGGTTTCTATGGGCGCATCAACTTTGAACCTTGCGACAGATCTTTCATTACAACAAATTGCCGCCATCCGCGCGCAAGTAGATGTTCCAGTTGATGTTTATGTCGAGGGTCCTGACGATTTTGGTGGACCAGTTCGACACTATGAAGTTGCAGATTTGGTTCGCGTTGCCGCGCCGGTTTATTTAAAGTTCACAGTTCGAAACTCTCCGGGGCTCTATCCTGCGGGCACGCATATCCAAGGTGTAGTCGAATCAACTGCTCGTGAGCGAGTTCGCCGAGCTTCGATCGGATATTCAATGCTTACTCGTTATGGTTATGAGAAATAAACCATGCCAAATTTATTAATCTTCGGATCCACTGGAACACTTGGCGGCGCTATTCTCGATAAATATCGCGAAGAAGGCTGGAAAATATCTTGCGCTGTGCGCAAAGTCGTCAATGACTCTGATATGCAACTCCCGCTTACTTCTTCTCAATTATCAGGCAAGTCATTTAATGCAGTGGTCTTTGCCCAGGGCGCCAATGTAAATGGCTCTGCTATGCAAACAGGAACTGCTGAGCTAAATGAGCTATTTGAAGCCAATGTTGTAGTTATCGCCGAAAGTATCTCCACTCTTATGGGCCAAGGCGCAATTGTCGAAGGTGGCCACGTAGCTATTTTAAGCTCGCTTTGGGAACAATTTACACGCCAAGAAAAATTTGCCTATTCTGTGACAAAAGCTGCAGTTGGCGGACTGGTCCGCTCTCTTGCTGTTGATCTTGGGCGCCAGAAGAAGATCTTGGTTAATGGAATTTTGCCCGGAATCATAAATAGCCCAATGGTTGCCCGCACGCTCTCCCCAGAGCAGGTGGCAAATGTTCTTGGCCAAACTCCAGGTGGCGAACTTGCCTCTCCAGTCGATGTGGCAAATAGTGTATTTATGTTTGCCTCCTCACTAAATACTGGAATTTCCGGACAGAGCATATTTGTTGATCGCGGATTTTCCATCGCCCGCACAATCTAACTATGGGCTCAAAACTCCTTGATGAAAGAACAGTTGTTGCCTACCTAAATAAGCGCGGTGTTATTCAGACAGAAGCCGAAGTCGAAATATTAACTGGTGGAGTATCTAATGTAGTTCTTGGAATTAAGAGTGCGACACAAGATCTCGTTTTGAAACAGGCTCTGCCGCAATTGAAAGTTGCAGCAGTCTGGAAGGCAGATCAAAGGAGGGCAATCGTCGAAGCGAATGGCATGAAACTTCTGCATTCAATCACGCCAGATAGCGTTCCAGATTTAATTGATGTTGACCCAGACGAGTTCACCTTGACGATGAGTCGCCTACCTCGTGAATGCACAGTATGGAAAAGTGATTTACTCGAAGGGGTAATCAAACCAAGCGTCGGTAAAGACTTAGGGCGCATCCTTGCAACCTGGCACAACTTTGGCGCCGATTCCAAAGAATCACTAGATGCCTACATGGAAGATTCCCTCTTCGACCAATTACGGGTAACGCCGTTCTATCGCGCGGTGGCAAAAGTGAATTCAGCGTTAGATTCTCGGATACAAGAGCTTGTCACTGAAATTACAACAGCAAAAATTACTTTAGTGCACGGTGATTTTTCGCCTAAGAACATCATGATTACTGAAGAAGCTAAGCCGATCGTTTTGGATTTTGAAGTAATGCATACCGGTAATCCAGTTTTTGATTTGGGATTTATTTCTGCTCACTTGCTCTGCAAGTACCTGCGTATCGAAGATTTGGATCAAAGAGCCCTTCTTCGCCAAACAGCTATTTCCTTCATAAATTCCTATACCCAAAGTTGCAATATTGTCGTAGCGAAGTCACTTCCCCATCATGTATCAGTGATAGCACTCGCCAGAGTTGAAGGAGTTTCACCAGTCAATTACCTAGACGATCTGGCTAAGGCTAGAGTTCAGAGCGTAACTAAGGCAGCTATTGCTGATCCCAATATTACTTTTGAGGGGCTATTCGCGTGAGTATTAAAAATTTGGTTGGGTATCAAGTTCTAGATTCCAGAGGCCGTCCAACCCTCGCGGTGACGCTCACTATGTCAGATGGTTCGATTCATACTGCTCGAGTTCCCTCTGGAGCATCTACCGGCATCCATGAAGCAAAAGAACTCCGCGACACCGATACCAAATTTGCAGAGAAATATTATGGCGGCAAATCTGTCTACCAAGCCGTTGAAAATATTAATAACACAATCGCACCACGCCTTAAGGGCCATCGCCCAATTCCTCTTGCGACAGATGGAATCTTGGTTGAACTCGATCACACACCTGACCACCATATTTTGGGTGCAAATGCCCTACTTGCAGTCTCACTTGCAGTTGCCAAAGCTGCGGCCCACACGGCAGGAATTTCACTAGCAAGATATTTTCAGCCTGAGGGCAAATTACTTATTCCAATGCCAATGGTAAATATTCTTTCTGGCGGCGCGCACGCAAATCGCACAATGGATATTCAAGATGTTTTAGTTCTTCCAAATGGTGCAACCTCATTTGCCGAGGCGCTCTCCTGGATCGTTGCTATTCGCGAACTTGCGGCAAGTAAGGGTGCAAAAGCCGGTTCGGTCACTCACTTAATTGCAGATGAGGGTGGCCTAGGAATCGCATTTCCAGGCATCGATAATGCTCTTGAGTTTGTAACTGGTTGTATAGAAGATCTAGGTCTTAACGTCGGTGCGCAGGTAAGCCTGGCAATTGATGTCGCAGCCGCTCAATTTTTTGATGGAACTAAATACAAATTAGCTACCCAGGATAGGGAATTTTCCAGTGAGCAATTTGTTGGCTTCGTAACAAAATTAGTCAACAATCATCCAATTCTCTCGATTGAAGATCCATTTGGTGAAGATGACTGGCAAGCATGGAGCCATTTCATGGAAAGTGCGCCATCCAATCTGCAAGTATTAGGCGATGATTTATTCACTACAAATGCTGCACGCCTGAAACGTGGAATTGAGGAAAAGTGCGCCAATGCGATCTTGATCAAGGCGAATCAAAATGGTTTAGTGACTTCTACTCATAGCGTTTTAAAAACTGCTCAGGCAAATAACTTCAAGACAGTTGTTTCAGCCCGAAGTGGCGAGACTGAAGATTCTTGGCTTGCTGATTTGGCAACTGGTTGGCGCGCTTCACAAATTAAAGTCGGTTCGACTCATGGCGCAGATCGCACCGCAAAGTGGAATCGGCTACTAGAACTCGAAGCAATCGAGGAGTGTGAGTTTGCAAGACCCTTTTAACTACAGATTAATTTAAATTCTGGATAAAAGTTAGTGCGAATGGCGTGGAACTGCGCTACCTGATGAACCATTTAAGAAATCAAGATCGGCGCCAAGGTGTGCCTGTTGGACCGTCTCGTAATAAAGTTTTGACCAACCTCTAGTGTGCTTAGGTGCAGGTGCCTTCCAAGCAGCTTTTCGCTTAGCCATCTCATCCTCTGATACAAGTAAATTAATTGAGCGGTTTGGAACATTTAGTTCAATGATGTCACCAGTCTTTACGAGAGCAAGTGGTCCGCCAATTGCAGCTTCTGGGGACGTGTGAAGTAAAACAGTTCCATAGGCAGTTCCCGACATCCGAGCATCAGAGATTCTAACCATGTCGGTAATTCCTTGTTCTAACAGCTTTCTTGGAATAGGCATATTTCCGACTTCTGGGAATCCTGGGAAACCACGAGGCCCTGCGTGCTTCAAGACAAGCACCGTATCTTTAGTAACAGCTAGATTCATATCTTCAGAAGCAATCAAATACTCTTCAATTTCTTCAAAGACAAGGGCCTCGCCGGTATGGACCATAAGTTCTGGCGTTGCTGCTGAAACTTTTAGGACGCAGCCATCTGGCGCCAGCGAGCCTTTTAGTACGACAATTCCAGAACCAGCCTTTTGGAATGGTTTTGAAGCTGGAGTAATTACATCAGCATTCCAAGATTCAGCGGTCGCAATATTTTCCCGAACCGTTTTTCCAGAGACCGTTATGTGCTCGGTATGCAGCATTCCTTCAATTTCCTTCATGACTGCAGGCAGGCCGCCGGCGTCAAAAAATTCTTCCATCAAATATTTACCAGATGGCATCAAGTTGACAAGAACTGGAACTTCGCGCGCAAGTGAATCAAAGTCATCTAGCTCAAGTTTTACACCGATGCGGCCAGCGATCGCAAGCAAGTGAACGACGGCATTTGTAGAGCCACCGATTGCCGCATTTACCTTAATTGCATTTTCAAAAGCCTCACGAGTCAAAATTGAAGAGAGCTTCTGATCGTCATAAACCATTTGAACAATGCGACGTCCAGCCTCTTGAGAAGTTGAGAAGCGACGAGCGTCTACGGCAGGAATCGCCGCGCTGCCTGGTAGTTGAACACCAAGTGCTTCAGTTACGCAAGCCATGGTCGAAGCAGTTCCCATTGTCATACAAGAACCATTTGATCTTGCTGAACAAGATTCCATCGCAAAGAATTCTTCAATACTTAATTTGCCGGCCCGAATTTGTTCGGAGTATTTCCAAACAGCAGTTCCAGAGCCCAGAGTTTCGCCCTTGTAACGGCCATTCAACATCGGACCACCAGTAATCATTAAAGTCGGAAGATCCACTGATGCTGCGCCCATCAACATTCCTGGTGGCGTCTTATCGCAGCCAGCAAGCAAGATGACACCATCGAGTGGATTTGAGCGAATTAACTCCTCGGTTTCCATCGCAAGTAGATTGCGCCAAAGCATTGTTGTTGGACGTTGAACTGGCTCACCAAGTGACATCGTTGGGAACACGAGAGGAAAACCGCCTGCTTCCCAGACTCCGCGCTTAACGGCCTCTGCAACACGATCGAGGTGGGCGTTGCAGGGATTTAGTTCAGACCAGGTTGTTGCAATTCCAATTACCGGCTTATCTGAAAATACCTCAGAACCGAAGCCCATATTACGAAATCGTTCGCGATAAATGTACCCATGCTTTCCCTCAGCCTTGAACCAATTTTCACTTCTCCGGGTAAATACTTGTTCGCTCATGTGCCCAATCTACTCCTCCGACAACTTCTGCGTCTAGCAAGGAGATTTCATTCATCTCACATTTTGGCCATTTTGAAATATCTAAATTAGGGGCTAAATTTCAATTCCTAGAAGCGGTTCAAAGAATTATTTACTACTTTTAAAAAGGGGAAGAAATGCGCATCGCACGCCTTGGAGAATTCAATAAGGAAAAGCCAGTTGTCGTTATAAATGACAGTGAGGCCGTCTTTGTCGACGATGTTATTGCTGATTGGAATCGTGTTGAGCTCGAAAATGGCGCGTTAGAGAAAGTGATAAAACTTGATCTATCCTCTCGCCCAAGAGTAAAGATCTCAGATTATCGACTTGGCTCTCCCGTCGCCCGTCCAACAAAGGCGATCTGTGTTGGACTCAACTACAAGCAACATGCCATCGAAACTGGAGCTACGCCACCGGTTGAACCAATTATTTTTATGAAGGCACCGGACACGGTTATTGGTGGTAACGATGATGTAATCATCCCGCCAAACTCAGTTAAAACAGATTATGAAGTTGAAATCTGTGTCGTTATTAAGAAGCGCGCGCTCTACCTGAAATCTCCAGAAGAAGCAGCTGATTACATCCTTGGTTATACGATTTCGCAGGATGTTTCCGAGCGCTACTGGCAGGTTGAACGTTCAGGTCAATGGGTAAAGGGAAAGTCATTCCCAACATTCAATCCAGTTGGTCCATGGATTGTTACTCCTGATGAATTGAAAGATCCGCAGAGCCTTCGTCTCTGGTGCACGGTCGATGGAGAGACACGTCAAGATTCAAATACCAGTGACATGATTTTTGATATCAATTACTGCGTTTGGTACTTGTCACAAGTAATGGAACTTCATGCTGGCGACATCATTAACTCCGGAACTCCACAAGGGGTCGGAATGGGTTTTAAGCCGGAAAAGTACCTAAAGGGTGGCGAAGTGGTTAAGACCGGAATTGATGGAATCGGATCAATTACCAACCACTTCAAAAAATATGAGGTCTAAGAGTTAGGCAAATCAGCCATCGAAGTCGAAAAGCTCCACCAGGATGTTGCAATTGATGTTGCGATAATCGGTGGTGGCCACCATGGTCTGGTAAATCGGTAGTAATACTAGAATCCAACCCGCAGGTTGGTGGCGCTACGGCAAGTGTTAAAGCCTTCCCAGAATTTGATGCCTATCTCTCTAGATATTCATATCTAGTCTCGCTTCTGCCAGATCAGATAGTTTCAGATCTGGGGTTAAATTTTGAGTGCATCTCTAGAAAGGTCTCTAGTTACACGCCATATTCAATTGGCGGCAAAGATGACGGACTCTATATTGCCTGCGAATTAGATCAAGAGAGCGCTAATTCCTTCACAAAATTAGACCATTCCGGAGATGATCTTCAGGCCTGGAAAAATTTCTACGGTGAGATTGCAGAATTTGCAGAGCGGATTGCGCCAACGATGCTCACTCCACTGCTCACCAAGAGCGAGCTTAAGAATCTGATTAATATGCCTAAAGTTTGGGATTACCTAATTGAGCGGCCGATTGGTGAAATAATTTCCGAGCGCTTTGCGAATGATGTTATAAAGGGAGTAATTGCAACTGACGCTCCAATCGGAACCTTTGCATCTGTATCTGACTTACAAGCAAATATCTGTTTTCTCTATCACCTAATTGGAAATGGAACCGGAGAATGGAAAGTTCCAAAGGGTGGCATTGGAGCACTTGTCGGTGAATTACACCCGGTAGCAACTCAGAGTGGCGTTGATATCAGAGTAAATTCACGAGTCACCTCAGTTGAGTCCAATTCAGCAGGTGTGCAGTTGACTTTAGAGGATGGATCTCAAATTAGCTCTAAGTATTTGCTTAGTAATGTCGCTCCCCAAGTGCTGGCAAAATTACGAGATAAACCAGCACCTAAAAGTCTTGATGGCTCGCAGTTAAAGATTAATATCCTTCTAACTAAGCTACCAGAATTAAAATCTGGAATTGATCCAAGGTTGGCTTTTGCTGGCACCTTCCATGCTCATGAAGAGTTCTCAGTTCTAGAAGATGTCTATCAGCAAGCAAAAGGTGGCGCCATGCCATCTAGGATTCCGATCGAGATGTACTGCCATACCCTTACCGATCCATCTATTTTGAGCCCTGAATTGCATGAGGCTGGTTATCACACGCTCACCTTATTTGGATTACATACTCCAGCAGCGCTATTTGATGCTGACAATAAGGCAGCAAAGCAAGCCGCTCTTACTGCTGCACTTGCTTCGTTAAATGATTATCTAGTAGAACTAATTGAGGATCTAATTGCGGCAATCGAAATTAGATCACCGCTCGATATCGAAGCTGAAATCGGGCTACCTAGGGGAGATATTTTCCACAAAGATTTAAGTTTCCCATTTCGCCAAGATGGTTCTAAGCCAAGTTGGGGAGTAGAAACAGATGACTCACGCATTTTCATCTGTGGCGCCGGTGCAATTCGTGGCGGTGGGGTTAGCGGTATTCCTGGACATAGCACCGCGATGGCAGTTTTAGAGATTGATCAATCATAAAATCTAGTAATTAGTAGTTAGTAGTTAGTTCTTTAAACTTAGAGCAGCTAATGCCCCATTAACAATCGATCCTGAATCCAAATCGTGCAATTTATAGAGATCACCGATAGTTCCGGATTGGCCAAACGAATCCACACCCATTGCAACTTGTGGCATTCCAAGTGCTGAACCCAACCAAGCGAGAGCATGAGATGCCCCATCATGGATTGAAACAATTGGCGCGCGCTCAGTAAATACAGGTCGCATCGATCCAGGGAACGATGGTGTGTGTGCAGTACGGATTCCTTGTTTTAGCGTTCGTTGCCACGATCCATATAACCGTCCAGGTGAAGTGATATCTACGACGTGTGCAATCACACCCTCGGATGCTAATTCCTTTGCAGCTTCTAAAACTTCTGGCATTACAGAGCCGGTTCCAGCTAAGTGAACAACGGGTGCATTTGGATCTCCAAGATTGGCTTCGTCTTCAAGCCTGCCATCGACTAAACGATATGCGCCTGCGAGTACTTGGCTACGAAGGACCGCTTCGCCTAGACGTTCACGAGCTTTAACAAATGGCATTTGATCGATCTGACGAGTTGTTAATCTAAAGTAAAAAGCGAGTTCATTTGGTCGCAAATCGGGAGTTGTATCACTCTTACTACCAGCTACATGTGCAATCGAATCACATAACAACCAATCAAGTGCCTGCACATATGCTGGTTCCATCAAAACTACACCTGGAATCTCCATTCCGACTGAAGGTGTAATCGTCGACTGATGAGCTCCTCCTTCAGGCGCCAGAGTAATTCCTGATGGGGTTCCAGTAATAATAAATTTAGATCCCGAATAAACCCCATAGATGAAAGCATCTAGACCACGTAGAACAAAGGGATCATAAACTGTTCCGATTGGAATTAGTGGTTGGTTTGAATGATCACCAGATAAACCAAGCATGGCCAGCAACATAAACAAGTTCATCTCAGAGATTCCAAGCTCAATATGTTGACCACTTGGACCCTCGGCCCACTTTAATATTGCATCCTCGTTCCAGCGCCGTAAATCTTTTGGATGGAAGACACCCGTGCGATTAATGAATCCGCCTAAATTTGTAGAGGTTGCAACATCTGGTGCGGTTGTAACTAAATATGGGCGAATCTTCTCATCTCGACTAATCTCAGTTAGCACTCGACCAAATGCTTCCTGCGTTGAACTAACGCCATCGCTCTTTAAATTTGTGGTAATTGGGATTACCGCATCAATTATTCCTGAATTTTCTGGCCGCAATAAAGCTGTTGAACGCTGCGCACAGAACCTTGCCGCCTGCGAATCTAAAGCAAATAGATTCCATTCATTTTCCAAGGTAAGTCCAATTTTGGAGCGAAGTTCATCAATTTGAACTTTTGACATTTGCGCCGAATGATTTCTTGGATCACCCGCAAAGGGAAGTCCCCAGCCCTTTAAAGTGTAAGCAAATACCACGCTTGGGCGATCTGTGATTCTGTCGCAAGCTTCAAAAGTTTCTAGTAGAGATTCAAGATTATGGCCGCCTAAATCGCTAAGGATTTCTATTAGCTCGATATCAGAATATCGCTCTAAGAATTTTGCGACGCCATCTGGCGCACCATCTAAAAACCTAGATCGAACTTCGTCAGCTTTCCGCGAAAAAAGCGACTGATATTGCTCATTTGGAATGTCATCAAACCATTCCTTGAAAACCGCAGAATTATCCTCTAGAAATACCTTCTTTAGTTTTGAGCCATATTTAACCTCATGAACTTGCCAACCTGCAGCTTCAAACTGAGAGCGCCACTGTGCAATACGAATACCCGGAATCACTCGATCAAGAGATTGGCGATTGAAGTCAACAACCCACGTCACATTTCCAAGGCCGTCAGTCGCTGGATCTGCAACAGCCTCCCAGATATTGCCCTCATCTAGCTCGGCATCGCCGATTAAGGCAATGAATCTGGATTCAGGGCGCTTGCCAAAGTGTGCATCAATATACCTGCGAGTCACTCCAGCAAAAAGTGGCGCTGCTGCTCCAAGGCCAACGGAGCCAGTTGAAAAATCAACGATATCTGGATCTTTCGTGCGTGAAGGATACGACTGTAATCCTCCAGCCTGACGCAAGGTAGTTAAATATTTCGCATCTAGATTTCCAAGGAGGTATTGAATAGCATGAAAAATAGGTGAAGCATGTGGCTTAACACTCACTCGGTCCTCTGCCGAAAGATACTTCATGTATAGCACAGTCATAATTGTTGTCATAGATGCACTCGATGCTTGGTGGCCACCAACTTTTAGCCCATCCATATTTGGCCGATCATGATTCGCATGATCAATCATACGCACTGCAAGCCAGAGAATTCTATTTTGAATCTCTTCTAGTGTTTCTAATTCCTTTGGATCAATCATCGTATTTACTTTAACTCCTTTCGAATCATAGGAATAAGAGCCTCATAATCTGAAGCGGTATTATAAAGTTGTCCCGAGATCCGCATAAAATATTGTTCGCTATCGCTATAAGTGGTTACTGGTACTTCAATTTTATATTCTGTTGCAATCTTCTCCTGAAGTGCAAAGCATCCTTCGCGTCCACCGCTCATCTTAAGTAATGGAACAACGCCAAGTGGAATCTCCTCCTCTCTTAATTGATCAGAGCTGATACCTAGTTCTTTCATCACTAGGTCGCGCCCATATCTCATCCGAGCAATGTTTGCTTTTCGTGCCCGTTCCCATCCAATATTTGCATAGAAATCTATTGCCGTAGGGGTAGCAAGCCATCCGGATAGATCGACGGTGCCGAGCATGTCCCATTGCAATGGATAGCTTTCGTGATCCTGCCACGAGACTATTAGCGGACGCATAACATCATTCCATCGGTCAGCAATCCTAAATACACCTGTACCCAGGGGAGCCGAACACCATTTATGTAAGTTACCAAACCAGAAATCTGCATCTAACTTATCTAAATCTAAATCAAAATTTCCTGGGACATGTGATGCATCTATGACGATTGCGATTCCTTTTGCGCGACATAGATCGCTAAGTTCTTGTACTGGAAAAGTTCGAGCCGTTGCAGAAGTTACATGATCAACAACGAACATTCTAGTTTTTGCCGTGAAGGCAGACTCGACCAACCGCAATACTTCGCCATCACTTGCTAAGCGCGGAATTTTAACTTCAACCAGCGAACCACCAGCTGCTATTACTGCCCGCTCTACGCTGTATGTAACTGCGCCATATTCATGATCTAGAACAACTGCTTCATCGCCAGGCTTAAAAGGAAAACCCCTCATGGTTGTAGAGGCGCCCTCAGTTGTATTTCGAACGAGCGCTATCTGATCTGGTCTCTGACCCAAAAATTTAGCAACTTTGCCTCGAGCCAATTGAACTGCTGGCATTGCTTCCCGCATAAAGAATTGCACAGGATTATTTTGAATGTGGTCTGACCATCTGGCTTGTTCATTTCGGACGATAGTTGGAACTGCGCCGAATGAGCCATGGTTGATGTGGTGGACAGTTGGATCTAAATTCCAATGTCCACGATATTCCTCGAGATCAAAATTCATCTTCAGCTAGTTCTCTCTAGCCTTTAACAATTCCGGCAGAGAGACCCGAGACCATGAATTTTGACATCAGCGCAAACATCAAAACTGTAGGAATGATTCCAATCATGACCGATGCAGCCAGGCCGCCCCAATCGATGTAATAGGCACCGATAAAGCTGCGCATCGCTACAGGATAAGTTTTATTGGAGTCAGAATCGATGAGTATCATTGCAAGAAA
Organism: uncultured Actinomycetes bacterium; assembly: GCA_937876245.1. Taxonomy (GTDB): domain Bacteria; phylum Actinomycetota; class Actinomycetes; order Nanopelagicales; family Nanopelagicaceae; genus AAA044-D11. The sequence continues at coordinate 18,162 of CALEGP010000002.1, forward strand.
GAGCTCATTCCAGCACTGAACGAAAGAGAAGATAAATGTGGCGGCGATACCTGGGAGTGCGACTGGGAAAACAACTCTAAATAGCGCAGTAAATCGATTACATCCGTCAATTAGTGCTGCTTCATCTAGGTCCGGTGGAATTCGCTGCAAGAAGCCACGAAGCATAACTGTCGCGAATGGAATCATGCCACCTATGTAACATAAAATAAGTGCGTATAGCGTATTTAGTAAATTGATTCTTGACAGTAATAAATATAGAGGCGCCAGTGCGATCAATCCAGGAATCATCTGTGTAATCAGAAAGACCAACATGATCTGGCTCTTGCTTTTAAAGCGATACCGAGCCAGAGCATATGCTCCTAGCAGCCCGATAAAAACGACGAAGATAGATGCTGAAATTGAAACTACTAGCGAATTCTTGATATACGTACCGAATGCATATTGCTCAAATAATTTTCGGTAGCTATCTAAGGTCGAGTTCCCATGGGGATAGTAGAAATGCTTAGTGGTCTCAGTCTTTGCCCGAATTGATGTTAAAAACATCCAATAGAGTGGAAAGATTGTGAATATCAACCAGAAGGTAAGAATCGAAATTTTAGTTAGCTTGCCAAATACTTTAAACATGATTTAGACCTCTGATTCTTTCTCTAAGCGAGTTGCTAATAGGTAGAAAATACTGAAAATAAAGAGAATTGCTAAAATTAGAAGGGCCAGTGCGGAACCACTTCCCCAATCTTGATCGTAGGTAATTTTTTGAACTAGCCAAGATGAAAGAATGTGAGTCTGCTCATTAGGGCCGCCGGAGGTCATACCAAAAATGATATCGGGGAAATTCGTTATCCAGATAATTCTAAGAAGAATAATTAAAATCAGAGTTGGTCTGATGTAAGGAATGATGATTCTAAATAGGGTCTGAGCTCTAGAACAGCCATCTAGTTCAGAGGCTTCGATCATTTCTTTAGGGACACCCTGAAGAGCTGCCAAAATCATAATTACAAAGAATGTAACGCCATACCAAATATTCGCAATAATGACAGCGGCCATGGCCCAATTAGCGTTTGATAACCAAGGTATCGGCTTATCAATTACGTTCCATCCAAGAAGAATATTATTCAGAACGCCCAAATTATCATCAAAGATCCACTTCCAGATCAATCCCATAAGAAAGCCAGAGAGAGCCCATGGTATGAAAATTATTCCTTGATAAAGTCCAGAGAATTTAAATCGATTTCGTAGGTAAAGTGCGATGATAAATCCAATTGTTACTTGGAAAAAGAGTGAAACTGTGACCCATAAGACGGTATTTTGTATGATTCGCTTGAAATGCAGATCCTGAAAAATTCCTCGGAAATTTTCAAGCCCATTAAATTTAATATTTCCTTGGTCATATAGTTTGAAATTTTGAAAAGATAAATCAGCTGTTTTAAATACTGGATAATAGATGAAAATAGAGATCAATATCAATGCTGGAAGTAAGAATAGAAGTGGTCCTAGAAAATTTTTAGATTTCTTTCCATCTTTTCGAGCTACCTTGAACAAAGAATTTTGCATTATTAGGTCGCTCCTCTTTTCGCCATTAGGTGTTGCTACAAATCAATTTATCAACTAAGTCAAAATCTAAAATGTTAAATCGTGCTTATAAAACTATTTCATAGCGTATTGGTGGTCCTTTAGAAAAAGGACCACCAATACTTTATTGCTACAACTAATCTAAATTAATAGAAGAGTTTTACTTTTTGCTTGTGTTGATACAAGCACTGCCATCCCAGTAGGCAGCCCACTTCTTCAGCGCATCAGCTGTTGAAAGTGTTCCGGCGTACATTGACTGCATATCGGCATCAGCTTCTACGAAGAACTGACCGTAGCAAGCTTGGTTAACATCTGTACCATCTAGCTTGATCTCCTTTGGATCCTTACCAATCTTGTTGTAGATAGCCCAAGCACCAGTCTTGAAGAATGGGTCTTTAGCTGCACCAAGTGTGAAAGGTCCAACACCATATGCACGGGCAAAGCTTGATGCCTGTGGATCGGTTGAGATGAAGTCGATAAATCCAGCAGCAACGTTCTTGCACTTAGAAGCCTTGGTAACAGACCAGCCGGTACCAGATACATCTTGTGCTGAATATCCACCGGGACCCTTAGGCATTTGGGCCATAACCCACTTGCCATCTGCGAATGGTGAGTACTGCTCATCTACGATCTGGATAACTTCGTTATCTTGAATCAAGTAATTAGCGACTCCATCAACAAAGCCCTGAACCATCTCTGGGTAACCCCATGCGACAGATGCTGGTGGTGAAACGTCTTCCCAGATCTTCATAAGTATATCTAGCGCATCTTTTGACTTTGAGTTGTTGAACATTGAAGTTCCAGTTGACGGATTGAAGTATCCACCGCTGTTTAGATCTGGTGCGTTATAAGCACGGATTGCAAAGATTGCTTGTGTAAATGATGCACGAGCTCCGCGCATTGCATATACATAAGAGTTATCGGTCTGAATCTTCTTTGCAGTTAATAGATCTTCCCAGGTCTTAATTGCCTTGGCAGGATTCTTATATCCAGCGCTCTTGAAAGGCTCTACTCGAACGAAGGCAGCCTTTGTGTAATAGCCATTAGGAATTACATATGCGCTCTTTTTTCCAAATGATTGTGCTTGGAATTGTGAGTAAGGGGTCAGGCCCTTCCAAGATGCAGTCTTGGACATATATGGATAGATATTCGCTAATTGCTTGGCTGTCATTGCTTGCCCAAGGAGTGGGCCACCTGGCTCAACGATATCTACAGCTTTAGCTTGTAGAAGTTGTGTGATTTTTGCCGCTGAATCTGCTTGTGAGGGAGAGATAATTTCGATCTTTACTCCTGGATTAGCAGCTTCATACTGGCGAGCAAATGCATTTAGCAGTGGTGTACGTGCAGGTCCTGCAAAGAACTCAATTAAGCGAACTGTTACAGGCTTTGACTTGCTCGGAACGCATTTCCAAGTCTTGTTGGCAGCAGAAGCAGTGCTCACTGTTAACAAGCTGGCTGCAAGAGCTAACGCTGATGCCAGCGCGAGCGCCTTACGTGAAGCTATTTTCTTGATCAATTTATACCTCCGAATTAGGGGTTAGAAATCACGGTAAATTAGAAATCTGCAGGTAACCACTGAAATCTAATTGTTCAGGACTGCGTAACGATATGTCCAAAAACCAATAATGGCAAGGGTTTCTATGAGAAGTTCCAATTTTGTTATAACCTCGGGCAGAAAATTAAGAAGGTGACACAATTAATTAATAGGTTTTGTAGGGCTACTTCAAGGGTGAGTTCTAGGCGTTAGTAAGCAACGCCTGATGCAACCATTACATTGCCCCATGCTAAGTAATCTCCT
>CALEGP010000003.1 GCA_937876245.1 uncultured Actinomycetes bacterium
TGCTCCGGTATAACGAGCCATTTATTCTCTTCCTTCCTTAAACTCGACGTGGTTTGGTTGGGCGGCAGCCATTATGTGGTGCTGGAGTTACATCAGAGATGGCCCCAACTTCCAGACCAGCCGCTTGTAATGAACGAATAGCAGTTTCGCGACCAGAGCCTGGACCCTTTACGAAAACATCAACTTTCTTCAACCCGTGTTCTTGTGCCCGACGAGCCGCAGCTTCTGCCGCCATCTGTGCAGCGAATGGCGTTGATTTACGTGAACCTTTGAAGCCGACTTGACCAGCTGATGACCAAGAAATAACAGCGCCGGAAGGATCTGTAATTGAAATAATTGTGTTGTTGAATGTTGACTTGATGTAGGCCTGACCCACTGCAACATTCTTTTTTTCCTTCTTGCGAAGTTTGACCTTGCCTTTTGCTCCAGCAGCAGTCTTTGACTTAGGTGCAGCCATTACTTGGTCTCCTTCTTCTTGCCAGCGATTGCCTTACGTGGGCCTTTACGTGTACGCGCATTTGTGTGCGTGCGTTGACCACGTACAGGAAGACCCTTGCGGTGGCGAATACCTTGGTAGCTCTGAATTTCAACCTTGCGGCGAATATCTCCTGCTACTTCACGACGAAGATCACCTTCGATTTTGTAACTTTCTTCGATGAATTCACGAAGCTTTGCCAATTCTGGCTCTTGAAGATCTTTAACTCGAGTATCTGGGTTAACACCAGTTGCTGCAAGAATCGCATGCGAACGAGTTAATCCGATACCAAAAATATAAGTGAGCGCAATCTCCAATCGCTTTTCGCGAGGAAGATCGACACCGACGAGACGTGCCATAACATTACCTATTTCTATATCCGAAAGGTCCTCCGTAATGCATCCAAATCATTTTGATTTGGCTTCGGCCTATCGGTCCGAAGGTCTTAAGTATTTCTACTTAAGTCGCATCACGCGTTTAGTATTTATCCTTGACGTTGTTTGTGGCGAAGATTCTCGCAAATAACCATAACGCGACCATTACGACGGATGACTTTGCACTTGTCGCAAATCTTCTTCACGCTTGGTTTAACCTTCACGATATTCCTCCAACTAACAGTTATTTGTAACGATAAATAATTCGACCTCTTGTGAGATCGTATGGACTAAGTTCTACGATTACGCGATCTTCAGGAAGAATGCGAATGTAGTTCTGTCGCATCTTGCCGCTAATGTGAGCAAGTACAACGTGTCCGTTTGTTAACGTAACTCGAAACATTGCGTTCGGTAGCGCTTCAGATACGGAGCCTTCAATTTCGATTGCGCCGTCTTTCTTAGCCAAGCAGTACCTACTTCTCTATTTCAAGCCATTAACAGGGGTCCGACCATCTCTGGACAGAGGGTTAGTCTAAGGGGAGACGGGCAAATCAGGAAATCGGCCCTTATACTTCTAAATTCTTTGAGATGGCGCTAATTTCAGAAAAATTGTGGATTCCTCCTGATTGAGCCCATCGCTCTGAGCACACATCCCCCAGCGGATCGTAAAAAAGTTGAAGTTAGAGCAGCTCTGAGATTTCGATCCCAAGTCGGCCAAGTTTGGCCTTGCCACCATCTATAGCCGTCAGGACAAAAGGCTTTCCATCTGCCAGCAGCGCATATGAGTGCTCAAAATGTGCCCCCCTGCTTGCATCCTGTGAAACCACCGTCCATTCATCAGCTAAGACTTTGGTTACCGGTGAACCCTTTGTAATCATTGGTTCAATTGCTAGCGCCATACCGGACTTTAATTCGGGGCCCATCCCAGATGCACCAAAATTTAAAACATGTGGCTCCTGATGCATTTCGCTGCCAATTCCATGCCCGCCATATTCACGCAAAATTCCATATTTACCCTGAGAGCGAATGTAGTTTTCAATAGCAAACGAGATATCAGTTAACTTTGCTCCAGCTTTACCGGCCGCGATCCCTCGCCACATAGATTCTTCGCAGGTGTCCAAAAGTTTCTGGTCGTCAGCATTTTTATTTCCAGCAATTGTCGAAAAAGCTGCATCGCCATGCCAGCCTTCAATGATGGCGCCGAAATCTATAGAGACTATATCTCCATCTTGAATCTCTCGATTATTCGGAATGCCATGAACAATCTCTTCATTAACGGATGCACAAATAACTGCAGGGAAACCATGGTAGTTAAGAAAATTGGATTTTGCTTGATTCGCCGATAAATTCTTAACTGCAATCTCATTTAATTGATTAGTAGTAATGCCCGGAACAACTGCCTCACGCATTAGCTCCAGAGTCTCTCCGACAATCAAACCCGCCTTTCGCATCAGCCTTAACTGATCTAGGGTCTTTATTTGAATTCCCATTTTCTATTACTTAAGTGCCGCTATCGCACGAGCTGCAATATCTGCAACCTCGCCAACTGCAGAAATTGATTTCAACAACCCAGTATCTCGGTAATAAGAAATAATCGGCTCCGTCTTTTCATGATAAACAGCCAACCTATTTGCAATTACGCTTTCAGAGTCATCTTGACGTTGGTAAAGCTCTCCCGCACATAGATCGCATGTTCCCTCAACTTTCGGTGCCTCAAAAATTGCGTGACTAGTGGCGCCACAACTGCGACAAACTCTGCGACCTGATAGTCGCTTAATAATTTCACTGTTCTCCAATAGAAATTCGAGAACTGCATCTAATGGAGTTGCTGCCTTTTCCAGAACTGCCTTGAGAAAATCAGCCTGGCCGATATTTCTTGGGTACCCATCTAGAAGGAAACCGTTCTCTGCATCTTCGTGAGTTAGTCGCTCTGCAACCATATCGTTGGTAACAGAATCTGGTACGAGATTTCCGGCATCCATGAAAGATTTAGCAAGAATTCCTAGCTCGGTTTCACCCTTTATGTTGAGCCGAAAAATATCGCCAGTAGAAATATGGGGAATTGAAAAGTGGGATGCGAGTTGAACTGCCTGTGTTCCCTTACCCGCACCTGGTGGACCTACCAGGATTAGCCGCATTACTTAAGGAATCCCTCATATGAACGTTGTTGCAACTGGGATTCGATCTGCTTAGCAGTATCAAGGCCGACTCCAACTACGATCAGGATCGCAGTTCCGCCGAATGGGAAGTTACCAGTTGCATTAAAGAGAATTAGAGCAATGATCGGAATTATCGCAACGAATGCAAGGTATAAAGAACCCGGGGCTGTAATACGTGAGAGCACATATTGTAAATATTCTGAAGTAGGACGGCCCGCACGAATACCCGGAATAAATCCACCGTATTTCTTCATATTTTCGGCAACTTCATCTGGATTAAATGTGATGGCTACATAAAAATAGGTAAAGAAAATAATCATGCCGGAATAAGCAAGAATATAAATAGGGTGGTCACCTCTAACTAAATTCTGCTGTACCCAGACTGCCCACTTGGAAGAACTTCCGGAGAAGTTCACAATCAAAGATGGAATATAAAGCAGGGACGAGGCGAAAATTACTGGGATAACACCAGCCTGATTCACTTTAATTGGAATATAAGTGCTTGTTCCGCCATAAGACTGACGACCCACTTGACGCTTGGCATATTGGACTGGAATACGACGTTGAGCTTGCTCAACGAATACCACTGCTGCAACAACCAGAATACCAACCGCCGTAACAAAGAGGAATGCAAACAAACCCTTTTGCAGCTTGATTGACCATAGTTGAGTCGGGAATTGCGCGGCAATTGATGTGAAAATCAATATTGACATTCCGTTGCCTACGCCACGATCAGTAATTAATTCACCGAGCCACATGATTACCGCAGTTCCGGCAGTCATAACAAAAACCATTGTCATGATTCTTTGCCATGAGGTATCAGGAATAATTGGATAGGCGCAACCGCTAAATAAACGCCCTGGAGTTCTTGCCACTGCTATCAACCCAGTTGACTGCAAGATTGAAAGTCCAATTGTTAAGTAACGTGTGTACTGGGTTAGTGTCGCAGTTCCAGATTGTCCTTCAGCTTTTAGTGCTTCAAAGCGAGGAATAACTACAGTCAATAGTTGAACAATAATCGAGCTTGTTATGTAAGGCATGATCCCAAGTGCGAAAACTGAAAGTTGTAGCAGCGCTCCGCCAGAGAAGAGGTTTACAAGACCGAAGAGCCCGCCATTGCTAGTTTGATCTAAACAGATCTGAACATTCCCGTAAGAAACCCCTGGCGTAGGAACGATCGAGCCAAAACGGAACAGCGCCATAATGGCCAGAGTAAAGAAAATCTTTTTACGCAGATCTGGGGTCTTAAATGCCTTACCAAATGCTGAGAGCATGATTTTCTCCTCTTAACTAAATTAAATCTTTGGGATTTAGAGTTTCTTTGCAGATCCGCCAGCAGCAGCAATCTTTTCAGATGCTGATGATGAAAACGCATGTGCCTCAATAGTTACTTTTACAGAAATTTCGCCATTTCCTAGAACCTTAATTGGATAGCCGTCACGAACAGCGCCCTTTGCAATTAAATCCGCAACGGTGACAGTGCCACCCTTTGGATAAAGTGCATTGATCGTTGAAACATTTACTGGCTGATATTCCGTACGCTCAGGGTTTTTGAAACCACGGAGTTTAGGAAGACGCATAACGAGAGGTAGCTGACCACCTTCGAAGCCGGCACGAACTACGTTACGAGCACGAGTTCCCTTGCCGCCTCGACCTGCAGTCTTTCCTTTTGAAGCTTCCCCGCGACCCTTACGAGTACGAGATTTCTTAGCTCCAGGAGCTGGGCGTAGATGATGAACTTTTAGCACCATTGTTATTCAACCTCCTCAACTTTGACGAGGTGGCGAACAGCAACGACCATTCCGCGAATTTCCGGACGATCTTCCTTGACCACAACATCACCGATTCTTTTTAGACCTAGTGAGCGCAAAGTTTCGCGGTGTTCTGGACGACCGCCAACCTTTGAACGCAATTGCGTAACTTTTAAACGAGGCATTATGCACCTACCGATGCTGCTATGGCACGAACAATTGCTGCTGGTGCGACATCTTCTAGTGGACGGCCACGGCGAGCAGCTATAGCGCTTGGGTGTTCCAAAGCTCTAAGTCCTGCAACCGTCGCATGAACCACGTTGATTGGATTATTAGATCCAAGTGACTTGGTAAGAATGTCAGTAATGCCAGCACAATCTAAAACTGCGCGTACAGGTCCACCTGCAACAACTCCAGTTCCTGGAGATGCTGGACGTAGCACAACGATTGCAGCAGCTTTTTCGCCCTGAACACGATGTGGAATGGTTCCATAAAGGCGCGGCACTTTAAAGAAAGATTTCTTAGCTTCCTCTATGCCTTTAGCAATGGCTTGTGGAACTTCCTTTGCCTTGCCATAGCCAATACCAACAGTTCCATTTTGGTCCCCAACAACAACAAGCGCTGTGAATGAAAAACGACGACCGCCTTTTACAACCTTTGACACTCGGTTGATGAAGACAACGCGCTCTGTGTATGGGGACTTCTCTTTATCTTGTCCGCCATCGCGACCGCGACGTTCACGTCTATCTCCACCTTGGCCTTTTCCGCCAGCACGAGGATCACGTGCAGTTTCTGTAGTCGTAGGAGTAGGAGTAGTAGCCATTAGAATTCCAATCCGCTAGCGCGCGCAGCATCTGCAAGTGCAGCAATGCGACCGTGGTATTTATTTCCACCGCGGTCAAAGACCACTGTAGTAATTCCTTTTTCCTTCGCGCGTTCAGCAATTGATACACCAAGAATTTTAGCCTTTGCAGACTTATCACTTGAAGAATCCTTGCGTAGCGCATCTTCCATCGTTGATGCGGAAACCAGTGTTTGACCGATTGAGTCATCCACGATTTGCACAAATAAATGGCGCGAAGATCGTGAAACCACCAGACGTGGTCGAGCAGTTGTGCCAGCAATTTTCTTGCGAACACGGAAGTGACGACGGGCGCGTGCCTTCTGAGAGGAGCCCTTAGCGACTTTTACACCGATAGCCATTACTTCTTACCTGTCTTTCCTTGCTTGCGGCGGATACGTTGTCCATCCAAATGCAGTCCCTTACCTTTGTAAGGATCAGATTTGCGAAGTTTTTGGATCTTGGCAACAGTTTCTCCAACTAGTTGCTTGTCGATTCCAGTTACATGAAAACGTGTAGCAGAATCCACCTTGAAAGTAATTCCTTCAGGAGCTGGAAAATCAATTGAGTGGCTGTAGCCAAGCTGGAACTCAAGTCCCTGACCCTTTTCAATAACGCGATAACCGACGCCAACGATGGTGATTGACTTCGAATAACCATTTGTAACGCCTTCGATTAAATTAGAAACCAAAGAACGTGATAGACCGTGAAGTGAACGAGAAGAACGTCCATCATCAGGTCGAGTAAGAGTAAGTACTGATCCCTCTTGGGAGATTGCAATCGGTTCTGCAATAACGTGAGTTAATGAACCTTTTGGTCCCTTAACAGTTACTGAAGAACCAGCGATTGAAACTTCAACGCCAGATGGAACAGTGATTGGACTACGACCGATACGTGACATTCAGATCACCATACGTAGGCGAGAACTTCTCCGCCTACACCTTGCTTGTTAGCCGCTTTATCAGTTAAGAGACCTGATGAAGTGGAGATGATTGCGACACCAAGTCCGCCAAGTACTTTTGGCAGCGCAGTTGACTTTGCATAAACGCGAAGACCTGGCTTTGAAATACGACGTAAGCCAGCAATTGAACGTTCGCGGTTAGCCCCGAACTTCAAGTCAATTGTTAATGTCTTGCCAAATCCAGTTGTTGAATTCTCTACTTTAAAACCAGCAATGAAACCCTCTTGCTTGAGGATTTCGGCAATACGAACCTTCACCGATGAAGATGGCATTGATACCACTTCATGGTAGGCAGAGTTCGCGTTGCGCAGACGTGCAAGCATGTCCGCTATCGGATCTGTCATTGTCATTCTTGGCCTCTGGCCTTTCTCGAGCCGGTTTCCTTTCGGGACCTATCTCGTAGTTAGATCTAAGACGCTAACCAGGGTTGGTCACGTCGGACTTCTATTTCGCGAGCTTTTTAAAAATCTACCAAGATGCCTTGGTTATGCCTGGAAGTTCACCACGGTGAGCCATTTCACGGAAGCAAATACGGCAAATACCAAATTTTTGGTAAACCGAGTGAGGACGTCCACAACGTTGGCAACGTGTGTAACCCCGAACCTTGAATTTAGGTTTACGAGCTGCTTTTACCTTCAGTGATGTCTTTGCCATCTGGCGCCTCTCCTAGTTTGCCTTGAACGGGAAGCCAAGCGCACGAAGTAATTCGTGGCCCTCTTCGTCATTCTTGGCAGTAGTTACGAAAGTGATATCCATACCGCGGGTGCGATCAATCTTATCCTGCTCGATTTCTGGGAAAACATTTTGTTCGGTCAGGCCGAATGTATAGTTTCCATTTCCATCAAATTGCTTTGGTGAAAGACCACGAAAGTCACGAATACGAGGAATCGCGATCGAGAGTAGACGATCTGTGAACTCCCACATGCGATCGTTACGAAGCGTGACGTGGCAACCAATTGGCATGCCTTCGCGCAACTTGAATTGAGCAATTGATTTACGTGACTTCGTTACCTGAGGCTTCTGGCCAGTGATAATCGTTATGTCACGAATTGCTCCTTCAATTAATTTTGAATCACGAGCTGCTTCGCCAACACCCATATTCACAATTACCTTAGTGAGGGTAGGGATCTGCATTACGTTCTTGTATGCAAACTTGGTTTTCAGGGCTGGTTTGATTTCAGCCTGATAGCGCGCCTTTAGGCGAGGTGCAATAGAGGTGCTCATTAGATGTCCTTTCCGGTACGGCGAGAGATGCGAACATTCTTGCCATTTTCATCTTTGCGAACTCCGCTGCGAGTAGCTTTTCCGTCGCCATCAACCAACATCACATTCGAAATATGAATTGCTGATTCAACGGTAAGAATTCCGCCAACTTTAACGCCGCGCTCACTAGTTGTTTCTTGGGTGTGGCGCTTTACGCGAGCAACACCTTCGACAAGAACACGAGACTTGGCTCTGTCCACTTCAAGAATCTTTCCAGTTACGCCTTTATCTTTTCCGGCAATAACAAGGACTTGATCGCCCTTCTTAAGTTTCATATGGTTTGCCATTTTTTTATAGCACCTCCGGAGCAAGGGAAATAATCTTCATAAACTTCTTGTCGCGAAGTTCGCGTGCAACAGGTCCGAAGATACGAGTGCCGCGTGGTTCGCCATCGGCTTTAAGGATGACTGCAGCATTCTCGTCAAACTTGATATATGAACCATCAGGACGACGGTTCTCCTTTACGGTGCGAACGATGACAGCCTTTACGACTTCACCTTTCTTTACTTGACCGCCAGGGATTGCATCTTTTACAGTGCAAACGATGATGTCGCCGATTCCTGCATAGCGACGTGAAGAGCCACCGAGAACACGAATACAAAGGAGTTCCTTTGCACCGGTGTTATCCGCGACTCGAAGTCTGGATTCTTGTTGAATCATTTTTCAGTTCCCCCTACTTAGCCTTCTCAAGAATTTCAACAAGTCGCCAACGCTTTGTAGCTGATAGCGGGCGTGTTTCCATCAAGAGAACGCGGTCGCCGATACCGGCAGTATTGTTCTCGTCATGTGCTTTGAGTTTATGAGTACGAGTCATAACCTTTGAGTACATGGCGTGCTTGACTTGGTTCTTAATTTCGACAACGACAGTTTTATCCATCTTGTCGGAAGTTACGATTCCTTCTCTAGTTTTACGGAAGCCACGGCCTTCTTCCTTGTTAGCAGATGTCATGCTGCGCCTCCAATTCCTAATTCACGTTCACGTAAGATTGTATAAATCCGAGCGATTTCTTTGCGAACCGCCGTCAGGCGACCATGGCTCTCCAGTTGTCCGGTAGCAGCTTGGAATCGAAGGTTGAAAAGCTCTTCCTTTGACTCACGCAATTTTGTAGCCAATTCTTCGCTCGCAAGAGCGCGCAGCTCTTCAGTTGTAACGATAATTGCCATTAGAACTCCTCACGACGAACTACTCGGCACTTCATTGGAAGCTTGTGAATCGCACGAGTCATTGCCTCGGTAGCGATTTCTTCAGTTACTCCAGAGATTTCAAACATCACGCGCCCTGGCTTGACGTTTGCAATCCACCATTCAGGAGATCCTTTACCAGAACCCATACGAGTTTCGGCTGGCTTCTTTGTAAGTGGACGATCTGGGTAAATATTGATCCAAACTTTTCCACCGCGCTTGATATGACGAGTCATAGCAATACGAGCAGCTTCAATTTGGCGGTTAGTTACATAGGCAGGTTCTAGAGCCTGAATACCAAAGTCACCAAATGCAACAACGGTTCCGCCCTTAGACTTTCCACCACGTCTTGGGTGGTGCTGCTTACGGTGCTTAACTTTGCGTGGAATTAACATTTTTAAGCCTCGCCTCCCTCTGTTGCAGGAGTTGCAGGAGTTGCAGGAGTTGCAGGAGTTGCAGGAGTTGCAGGAGTTGCAGCTACTGCAGCTACTGCAGCTACTGCAGCACGAGATTCCACTGTTGAGGTGGTTACTTCACCGCGTGGTGCGCGAGGTGCACGTGGACCACCGCGAGATGGTTTTGGTGCACGAGCTGCTGCAAGTGCAGCGGCTGCGCGTTCTGCGCGAGATTCAATAACTTCACCCTTGTAAATCCAAACCTTTACTCCCAAACGACCAAAAGTCGTATGTGCTTCGTAGAATCCGTAGTCGATATCTGCACGAAGCGTATGAAGAGGTACGCGACCTTCGCGGTAGAACTCTGAGCGAGACATTTCTGCGCCACCGAGACGACCACCACATTGCACACGAATGCCTTGCGCACCAGCTTTGAGAGCGGTTTGCATTGACTTACGCATTGCGCGACGGAATGAAACACGAGCTGCTAGCTGTTCCGCAATTCCTTGCGCAACAAGCTGAGCATTTATCTCAGGATTCTTTACCTCAAGAATATTTAGTTGAACTTGCTTTCCAGTTAGCTTTTCAAGCTTCTCACGAATCTTGTCTGCTTCTGTTCCACGACGGCCAATAACAATTCCTGGACGAGCCGTGTGAAGATCCACACGTACACGTTCCCGAGTACGTTCAATTTCAATATGTGAAACACCGGCGCGCTCCATGCCCTTAGACATTGTGCGACGAATTTCAATATCTTCTTTTACATAATCCTTGTAAAGCTTTTCAGCATACCAACGTGACTTAAATTCAGTTGTGATACCAAGGCGAAAGCCGTGTGGATTTACTTTTTGACCCATTATTCGGCCTTCCCCTCTTTAGCCACTGCTTTTTTAGCAGGCGCTTTCTTAGCCGGAGCCTTTTTGGCTGCCGCCTTCTTAGGTACCGCTTTCTTAGGCGCTGACACGGCTGAGGCTGCTAGCTCGGTGGCTTCTTTTGCTACCTGCTTAACAACTGGAGCGTGCTTTACGACTTTGCGTGGTCCATTTGATCGGTAGTTACGATCATCCGAAACAACAAAAGTGATTGTTGAGGTCCGCTTGCGAATCGTAAATCCGCGCCCCTGCGCTCTTGGACGAAAACGCTTAAGAGTGAACCCTTCATCTACCAGCGCTTCAGCAATCCAAAGTCCAGATGAGTCACGAAGTGATGGATTCTTCTGCTTTGCATTATCAACAGCAGAGGCAAGTAGGGTATAAAGCTCTTTTGCGATTTCCTGGTTTGCAAACTTCAAAGTTGAAAGTGCAGTGTCAACGCGCTCTCCTCGGATGATATTTACGACGCGGCGCGCCTTTTGAGGTGTCGTGCGAGTTTCACGCAGTACTGCGCGCGCAACTAATGCGGTATCAGTATTAGCCACGAGCAGCCCTCGCATCCGTCTTGACGTGCCCTCTGAAGGTACGAGTTGGTGAAAATTCACCGAGCTTGTGACCGACCATGGCATCTGTAATGAAAACTGGAACGTGCTTGCGACCATCATGAACTGCGATGGTGTGACCAATCATTGATGGAGTAATCATTGAACGGCGAGACCAAGTCTTAATAACGTTCTTGGTATTCGCGGCATTCTGAGCATCCACCTTTTTTACAAGGTGACCGTCCACGAATGGACCCTTCTTTAAACTACGTGGCATTTGTAAGGCTCCTTATCGTTTCTTGTTCGACTTGCGACGGCGGATAATCATTCGGTCACTTGCTTTTTTCTTGCGGGTGCGGCCCTCTGGCTTCCCCCAAGGTGAAACCGGGTGACGACCACCAGAGGTTTTGCCTTCACCACCACCGTGTGGGTGATCAACAGGGTTCATAACAACGCCACGAACGGTTGGTCGAATTCCGAGCCAGCGCTTGCGGCCTGCTTTTCCGTAATTAATATTTGATTGTTCTGCATTTCCAACTTCACCAATAGTTGCACGGCAGCGAACATCAACGTTGCGAATTTCGCCAGATGGCATACGCAGTTGCGCATATGGGCCTTCTTTTGCTGCAAGTTGAACAGATGCACCGGCAGAACGAGCAATTTTTGCTCCGCCACCAGGACGAAGTTCGATTGCGTGAATTATTGTTCCGACTGGAATATTGCGCAGTGGCAAATTATTTCCTGGCTTGATATCAGCAGCAGGGCCATTTTCGATGGCATCGCCTTGGTTCAGTTTGTTTGGCGCAATGATGTAGCGCTTCTCACCATCTGCGTAATGCAGAAGTGCGATACGAGCTGTGCGGTTTGGGTCGTACTCGATATGAGCAACCTTTGCCGGGATGCCATCTTTATCATTACGAAGGAAATCTATTAGTCGGTATGCACGCTTGTGGCCGCCACCTTGGTGACGAGTTGTAATTTTTCCACTTGCATTACGCCCACCCTTTGAGTGAATTGGGCGAACCAATGACTTCTCAGGAGTTGTGCGTGTGAGTTCAGCAAAGTCCGGGACGCTTGCGCCGCGTTGACCAGGTGTGGTCGGCTTGAGTTTACGTAGTGCCATTTTTTATTAGTCCTCTTCTTCTTCTCATCCAGCCCCCTTAGGAAACTGGACCTCCGAAGATATCGATACGGTCACCGGCAGCAACGTGCACGATCGCACGCTTTGTGTCATTGCGCTTTCCAAAACCAACCTTGGTGCGCTTGCGCTTACCTTCGCGGTTCATGGTGTTTACGCTCAGAACTTTTACTCCAAATACTTTTTCGACTGCAATCTTGATTTCAGTCTTGTTGGCACGTGGATCAACTAAAAATGTGTACTTGTTCTCATCCAAAAGTCCGTAAGACTTTTCAGATACAACAGGTGCTAAGAGAATGTCGCGGTAGTCCTTCATGCTGAGACCTCAACTTCGCTCTCTCGGGCAACGGCTGTTGCTGACTTATTTGATCCAGTAATGAATTCACGAATGGCTGTTTCGGTGAAAACGATATCGTCGCTAACCAGAACATCGTAAGCATTTAGCTGATCATTCACGATTAGGTGCATGTCATCTGCGTTCCGAAGTGAGCGCCAAGCAGTATCTTCCGTGCGAGCAAGGACAACAAGAACATTTTTGCGATCAGAGAACTGGCGAACGGCAGAAATAGCAGCCTTCGTAGTTGGGCTTTCAACAACTGCATCGATTACATGGATGCGATCTTCGCGCTGACGATCAGAAAGTACGCCCTTAAGAGCTGCTGCGATCATCTTCTTTGGTGTGCGTTGATCATATGAACGTGGAACTGGTCCATGTGAAACTCCACCATGACGTTGCAAAGGAGCACGAATCGAACCTTGACGGGCACGACCTGTTCCTTTTTGATTGAAAGGTTTCTTACCTGATCCGCTTACTTCACCACGGTTCTTTGTTTTTGCAGTACCTGCGCGCGCAGCGGCAAGTTGTGCAACAACTACTTGGTGGATTAGTGGGACATTAGTTTGCACATCGAAAATTTCTGAAGGCAAGTCAATGCTTCCAGTTACCTTTCCGGCTGCGCTCTTAATATCTACTTTGAGTGACATGGGATTATGCACCTGCCGTTTCAGAAGTTGCCATCTTGGCCGCTGAACGGACGAAGACGATTGAACCAGTCGGACCAGGAATTGCACCCTTGATTAGAAGAAGTGATTTCTCAGCATCAACTGAATGAACTAGAAGATTTTGTGTAGTAATAGTGTCAACACCCATACGACCCATCATTTTCTTGCCGCGGAAAACACGACCAGGGGTTGTACGGTTACCGATTGAACCAGGCATCCGGTGCTTACGGTCAACACCGTGAGAAGCTCCGATACCTGAGAACCCGTGGCGCTTCATAACACCGGCAGAGCCTTTTCCTTTAGAAGTTCCAGTTGCGTCAACAATTTCACCGGCAGCAAATACATCTGCTCGAAGTTCTTGACCGACCGTATAAGAGGCAGTATCTGATGTCCGAAGTTCAGCAACTTCTGAACGCGGAGTTACTCCAGCTTTAGCAAAGTGACCGGCTTCTGGCTTTGTAACTTTGCGAGGATTAATTGCACCGAATGCAAGTTGCACAGCTGTATAGCCATCATTCTCAATGGTACGAATCTGCGTAACAACACATGGGCCAGCCTCAACGACAGTTACTGGAACAATTTTATTGTTGGCATCAAAAACTTGGGTCATACCAAGCTTCTTGCCGAGGATGCCTTTTATAGCAGAGCCTTGGGATTGAACAGTTTTAACGTTAGCCATTTGTCATATCCCCTTAGAGCTTTATCTCAATGTCAACGCCGGCTGGAAGGTCGAGGCGCATCAACGAGTCAACTGTTTTAGGAGTTGGATCGATGATGTCGATTAGGCGCTTATGTGTGCGCATCTCGAAATGTTCACGGCTATCTTTATATTTATGAGGAGAGCGAATAACACAAAAGGTGTTCTTCTCTGTTGGCAATGGAACTGGGCCTGCGACAGTCGCCCCGGTGCGCTCAACAGTTTCTACGATCTTCTTCGCAGATGTGTCGATCACTTCGTGGTCATACGCCTTAAGCCGAATGCGGATCTTTTGTCCCGCCATTTGCTTCTCCTTTTTTCTCTGAACTGCTTGTAAAAACCTTGAAAACCTATTTTTAAATCTTGTTTAATGATTGGCCCCTTACGAAGCCAATCATCGAAACACTTCTGATTACTTGAGGATCTTTGTTACTCGACCTGCTCCTACAGTGCGGCCACCTTCGCGAATAGCGAAACGTAGGCCCTCTTCCATAGCGATTGGTTGAATAAGAACAACAGCCATTTCAGTGTTATCGCCAGGCATAACCATTTCTGTTCCTGCTGGAAGAGTTACGATTCCTGTTACATCAGTTGTACGGAAGTAGAACTGAGGACGATAGTTATTGAAGAATGGTGTGTGACGTCCGCCTTCATCCTTTGAAAGGATGTAAGCATTCGCAGAGAATTCAGTGTGTGGAGTGATTGTGCCTGGCTTGCAAACAACCTGGCCACGTTCTACATCTTCACGCTTTGTTCCACGAAGAAGAAGTCCAACATTCTCACCAGCTTGACCTTCGTCAAGTAGCTTGCGGAACATTTCAACACCTGTAACGGTTGTCTTCTGTGAATCGGGACGGATACCAACGATTTCAACTTCCTCGTTGACTTTAACAATGCCGCGCTCGATACGACCAGTTACAACAGTTCCACGACCTGTGATTGTGAAAACATCTTCTACTGGCATCAAGAATGGCTTATCAACTTCACGAACTGGCTGTGGGATAAAGCTATCTACAGCAGCCATAAGTTCTATGATTGATTCTGCCCACTTGGCATCTCCTTCAAGAGCCTTAAGTGCTGATACGCGAACGATTGGTGTGTCATCTCCTGGGAATTCGTACTTGCTTAGGAGTTCACGAACTTCCATTTCAACGAGTTCAAGAATTTCTTCATCGTCAACCATGTCTGACTTGTTAAGAGCAACAACGATTGATGGAACGCCAACCTGACGAGCAAGTAGAACGTGCTCCTTGGTCTGAGGCATTGGACCATCTGTTGCAGCTACTACAAGAATTGCACCGTCCATTTGAGCAGCGCCGGTAATCATATTCTTGATGTAGTCAGCGTGGCCTGGACAGTCAACGTGTGCATAGTGACGCGCTTCTGTTTGGTATTCGATATGCGCAATAGAAATTGTTATTCCACGGGCGCGCTCTTCTGGTGCCTTATCGATTTGATCGAATGGTGTGAATGGGTTTACATCAGGATACTTATCGTGAAGTACCTTTGAGATCGCAGCAGTAAGAGTGGTCTTACCGTGATCGATGTGACCGATTGTGCCAATGTTTACGTGCGGCTTATTCCGCTCGAACTTTGCCTTTGCCACTTTTTCCTCCTGTTGGTTCTTTTAGTTTGTTAGTTAGGTTGTTTTCGTTTGCCGATTCGCAACTGTTCTTAGCGATTACTCGCCGCGAACCTTTGCGATGATTTCCTTCGCGACCGCGGCTGGAACCTCGGCATACGAATCAAATTGCATGCTGTAGCTTGCGCGACCTTGTGTTCTGCTTCGCAGATCTCCGACATAGCCGAACATCTCTGATAACGGAACAACAGCTTTGACAATACGAGCGCCTGAGCGCTCATCCATGGATTGAATTTGGCCGCGGCGAGAGTTGAGATCGCCGATGACATCGCCCATGAAATCTTCTGGAGTAATAACTTCTACTGACATAACTGGTTCCAGAATTACTGGTCCAGCAAGGCGTGAAGCCTCTCTGAATGCTTGAAGTCCGGCAATTTTGAATGCAAGCTCTGATGAGTCAACGTCGTGATAAGCGCCGTCAAGAAGAGTTACACGAACATCAACTAGTGGATAACCAGCTAGTGGACCGTTTGCCATTCCCTCTTTACAACCAACATCTACTGATGGAATATATTCTCTAGGAATACGGCCACCGGTGATCTTGTTTACGAATTCGTAGCTTTGCTCGCTTCCGGTTGGAAGCGGCTCAATTGCAATTTGAACTTTTGCGAATTGACCTGATCCGCCAGATTGCTTCTTGTGGGTGTAGTCATATCGATCAACTGGCTTGCGAAGAGTTTCACGGTAAGCAACTTGTGGCTTACCAACATTTGCTTCCACTTTGAATTCGCGGCGCATACGGTCAACAAGAATTTCAAGGTGTAGTTCGCCCATGCCAGAGATGATTGTTTGGCCAGTCTCTTCATCTGACTTCACGTGGAATGTTGGATCTTCTTCTGCCAGGCGTTGAATAGCAATACCAAGTTTTTCTTGGTCAGCTTTGGTCTTTGGTTCGATTGCTACAGAGATAACTGGAGCTGGGAAGTCCATTGATTCAAGAATTACAGGCTTATTTGGATCACAGAGAGTGTCTCCTGTTGTGGTGTTTTTAAGTCCCATAACGGCGATGATCATTCCTGCGCCAGCTGAATCTTTTTCTTCACGCTTATTGGCGTGCATCTGATAAATCTTTCCAATTCGTTCTTTATTATCTTTTGTTGAGTTAAGAATTGCGGTTCCGGTATCTAGGCGACCAGAGTAAATACGAACAAAAGTTAGTTTTCCAAGGTGTGGATCTGACATGATCTTGAAAGCCAGCGCTGAGAACGGCTCTGAATCTGCAGGTTGACGCTCTACTTCAACTTCTGGATCGCCCATCTTGTGACCAACAATTGCGGAAATATCTAGTGGGCTTGGCAGGTAGCGGTTAACTGCATCAAGCATTGGCTGAACGCCCTTGTTCTTGAAAGCTGAACCAGTAAGAACTGGTGTTAATTTGTCAGCAAGAGTTGCACGGCGAATACCCGCAATAATTTCTTCATCAGATAGCTCAATACCCTCGAGGTATTTTTCCATGATTGCATCATCTGCGTCAGCAAGTGTTTCCAAAAGATTATGACGAGCCGTCTTAGCCTCTTCCACCATTTCTGCTGGGATTTCTTCAATGATGTAATCTTCGCCTTTTTTAGTTTCGCCTGGCCAGACAAGCGCCTTCATTGCAATTAGATCAATGACGCCACTGAAGTCTCCTTCGGAGCCAATCGGAAGTTGCAGAACTAGTGCAATCGCATTTAGGCGAGTTCCGATCATGTCTACGCAGCGTTGGAATGAAGCTCCAGTGCGGTCCAACTTATTTACAAAACAAATACGAGGCACGTTATAGCGATCAGCTTGACGCCAAACGGTTTCTGATTGTGGTTCTACGCCAGCAACACCATCAAATACACATACTGCACCGTCTAGGACTCGAAGCGAACGTTCAACCTCTACCGTAAAATCCACGTGGCCAGGAGTATCGATAATGTTAATTAGGTGGTCTTTCCAAACACAAGTTGTTGCAGCAGACGTAATTGTGATTCCGCGCTCCTGCTCTTGCTCCATCCAGTCCATAGTGGCGCCGCCATCATGAACTTCACCAATTTTGTAGTTAATACCGGTGTAGAAAAGGATTCGCTCAGTTGTCGTGGTTTTACCCGCGTCAATATGCGCCATGATTCCAATGTTGCGAACCTTGGCTAGGTCGATTGCTGCTTCTACGGCCACGTTGCGAGTCTCCTTATTAGTTTCTGAAAGTTAGTTTCTGGATTTACCAGCGGTAGTGTGCAAAAGCTTTGTTGGCTTCAGCCATCTTGTGAGTGTCTTCGCGCTTCTTTACAGCTGCGCCGAGACCATTTGATGCATCAAGTAATTCATTTTGTAAGCGCTCTGCCATTGACTTTTCGCGGCGTTGACGTGAGTAGTCAATCATCCAGCGAAGTGCAAGAGTTGTTGCGCGTCCTGCTTTAACTTCCAAAGGCACTTGGTATGTAGCTCCACCAACTCGGCGAGATTTAACTTCAAGTGTTGGCTTTACGTTATCTAGTGCGCGCTTCAAAGTAATTACTGGATCTGTTCCGCCAGTCTTTTCACGGCATCCTTCAAGTGCTTGATAAACAATTGCTTCAGCAGTTGAACGCTTACCATGAATTAAAATTTTATTTATTAGCGCAGTAACAACAGGTGAGTTGTAAACCGGATCGGCAACGACCGGGCGCTTAGTTATAGGACCTTTACGTGGCATTACTTCTTCTCTCTCTTTGCACCATAACGGCTACGTGATTGCTTACGATCCTTAACACCTTGGGTATCTAGTGACCCGCGAACGATTTTGTAACGAACACCCGGAAGATCTTTAACACGGCCACCACGAACAAGAACGATTGAGTGCTCTTGTAAGTTATGTCCTTCTCCAGGAATGTATGCAGTTACTTCCATGCCACTTGTAAGACGTACACGTGCAACTTTACGAAGCGCAGAGTTTGGCTTCTTTGGAGTTGTTGTATAAACACGAGTACAAACACCTCGACGTTGCGGACTGCCTTTAAGTGCAGGCGTGCTTGTCTTGGTTATCTTTTCTGCGCGACCCTTACGGACCAGCTGCTGAATTGTTGGCACTTCTTCTCCGTTCATTACTGCGTTGCAATTTTGTTTTTAACGCTTGTTTTCCGCTTGTTTCTCGACCCACGCGGTCGGGTGTGTTGACCCAACTTCGTAAATTTCGGCAATTACTTTTTCAAGTTATTACAGACGGTTACATGCGCTCAATTCAAAAAAGAGCAGACGAGGATGATAGCCCGACAAACCTCATGCGGTCAAAACGGGTTTTACTCCTAGCCCCCCAAAAACGCCGGTAAATCCCAAATCCGACACGCCGATGGCTTTTCAGCCATTCCGCCTATGGTTAAGGCATGAAAATGGCCGAAAAAGCTCAACTTGCCAAGCCTAAAGGGCGAGGCCTGATCCACCTGGTGATGTCCCCCATCTCACTCGTAGCTGGTTTGGTCCTGATTACGACCGCAGAGCAACTTCAAGGTCGAATTACCCTCGGAATCTTCACTCTCACGGCCGTAACGCTCTTTACCTGCAGCGCCCTCTACCACCGGGTCAAATGGCAAGAGAAATACCGGGCCCTCTGGCGTCGTATCGATCATGCAAACATTCCAATATTGATTGCCGGTACATATACCCCCTTTTCGGTATACCTACTCGACAAAGATCAGGCGATCATTCTGCTCTCATGCGTTTGGGGCGGTGCAATTATGACCGCACTAATTCGCGTGCTCTGGCTTGGCGCCCCCCGCTGGGTTTATGTACCGCTCTATATTGCATTGGGTTGGGCAGCCATATTTTTTCTTCCAACTTTTTGGCGAACTGGTGGCGTTGCAATTTTCTTACTAATTTTGTTGGGTGGAATCTTCTATACCGCCGGTGGAATTATTTATGCAATTAAAAAACCGAATATATCCATAAACTGGTTTGGTTTTCATGAACTTTTCCACGCACTTACGGCCGCAGCTTTCGTTTCACATTTCGTTGGCGCGGTGTTGGTTGTATTTCTAAATAAATAGGGCTTTGGAAGTTGATTAATTACCAGAAGAATTGGAAATATTATCGTTCTCAATAAGAATTAAGAAATTACTAAGTCATACTAAAACCTCAACAAAAAGCCCCGGTGCAATTAACGCCGGGGCTTTTAAATTAAATTGTTTAGCGAGTTTCGAACTCATCCAAACGAACTGCTTCACCTGACCCTTGAGTTTCAAATGGGGTGAAGTCGTATTCATCATAAGCAGCATAAACCGCAGCCTTTGCTTCTTCTGTTGGTTCGACTCGAACGTTGCGGTATCGAGCAAGCCCGGTACCAGCTGGAATCAACTTACCGATAATTACATTCTCTTTAAGACCGAGCAATGGATCGCTCTTCTCAGATAGCGCAGCATCAGTTAGTACCTTCGTAGTCTCCTGGAATGAAGCTGCTGACAACCATGATTCGGTTGCAAGCGAAGCTTTTGTGATACCCATAAGTTCAGGGCGACCAGATGCGGCCTTGCCACCGGTTGAGACAACACGACGGTTCTCGGTTTCGAAACGACCACGTTCTACTAGCTCTCCTGGAAGTAGATCGGCATCGCCCGGTTCAAGCACTGTTATGCGCTTTAGCATTTGGCGAACAATAATTTCGATGTGCTTATCGTGGATAGATACACCTTGAGAACGATAAACCTCTTGGATTTCGGTCACTAGGTGAATCTGTGTTTGACGTGGACCAAGAATACGAAGCACTTGCTTCGGATCAATCGCGCCAACAACCATCTGCTGACCAACTCCAACGCGCATACCATCTTCAACTTTTAGTTTTTGACGACGAGTGATTGGGTAAGCGACTGGCTCGCTGCCATCTTCTGGCGTAACGATTATCTTCTTGCCCTTCGCATCTTCAAGGAAGCTAACCACGCCTGCTGTTTCTGCGATTGGCGCAACACCCTTAGGTGTGCGAGCTTCGAAGAGTTCCACAATACGAGGAAGACCATGGGTGATGTCGTCTCCTGCAACGCCGCCGGTGTGGAAAGTACGCATAGTTAACTGGGTACCTGGCTCACCAATTGATTGAGCTGCAATGATTCCAACAGCTTCGCCGACATCTACCAACTTGCCCGCAGCCATTGAACGGCCGTAGCACATTGCGCATTGCCCAACTTTGCTGTCGCAAGTTAGAACTGAACGAACTTTGACTTCACCGATTCCTGCTGCAACAAGGGTATCAATATTCTTGTCACCAAGGTCAGTACCGGACGAAAGGATAACTTTGCCATTTTGAACTGCATCTTCAGCCAAGTTACGGCCGAAAAGTGAAGTTTCAACATGATCATCGCGAACTAATTCGCCCGCTGAATCAAGTGCAGCAATCTTCAAGGTTAGACCTCGATCAGTTCCGCAATCTTCTTCGCGAATAATTACATCCTGTGCCACGTCGCAAAGACGACGAGTTAGGTATCCGGAGTCAGCAGTACGTAGCGCGGTATCAGCAAGACCCTTACGAGCACCGTGAGTTGCAATGAAGTACTCAAGAACTGAAAGTCCTTCACGGAAGTTTGACTTAATCGGACGAGGAATAATTTCACCCTTTGGGTTCGCTACCAGACCACGCATACCTGCGATCTGACGAACTTGCATCATGTTTCCACGTGCACCGGAGTAAACCATCATCCAAACTGGGTTGGTCTTTGGGAAGTTATCTTCCATCGCCTTTGCAACATCTGTTGTTGCATTTGTCCAAATTTCAATAAGCTCTTGACGACGCTCATCATCGGTAATCAGGCCCTTTTCATACTGGCTCTGCACCTTTTCGGCTTTAATTTCATAACCATCCAAGATTTCTTGCTTCTTGGCAGGTGTAACAACATCTTCAATCGCAATTGTGATGCCAGCGCGAGTTGCCCAGTAGAAACCAAGTGATTTCAGCTCATCAAGAGTCTGTGCGACCTTAACCTTTGCAAATCCTTCGGCTAGATCATCAACAATCTGACCAAGAAGTTTCTTAGTTACGTCATAGTCAACAAACTTGTAACCTTCTGGCAAGATTTCATTAAAGAGAGCTCGACCTAGAGTTGTTTCACGAATTTCAGATACTCCACTATGAGTCAAGCGAATTTTGATCCTTGCTTGCATTGTTAGTGAATTACGGTCATATGCCATCAACGCTTCAGCAATTGAACCGAAAGCGCGGCCTTCACCAAGTTCATTTTCGCGAAGTGAAGTCAGGAAGTAAAGGCCAAGAACCATGTCCTGGGTAGGAGATGTAATTGGTCGCCCTGAAGCAGGTGACAAAATATTGTTACTTGAAAGCATTAGTACGCGAGCTTCTGCTTGTGCTTCTGCTGACAGAGGTAGGTGAACAGCCATCTGGTCACCGTCGAAGTCTGCGTTAAATGCAGTACAAACGAGTGGGTGAATTTGAATTGCTTTACCTTCAACCAATTGTGGTTCGAAAGCTTGAATTCCTAGGCGGTGAAGAGTAGGTGCGCGGTTAAGAAGTACCGGATGCTCTGCAATCACTTCTTCTAAGACATCCCACACAACAGGACGAGCACGCTCGACCATACGTTTTGCGGATTTGATGTTCTGTGCGTGATTGAGGTCAACCAAGCGCTTCATTACGAAAGGCTTGAAGAGCTCGAGCGCCATTTGCTTTGGCAGACCGCATTGGTGCAATTTAAGTTGCGGACCAACAACGATTACTGAACGGCCTGAATAATCCACGCGCTTTCCGAGCAAGTTCTGGCGGAAACGCCCTTGCTTACCCTTAAGCATGTCTGAAAGTGATTTAAGTGGACGATTTCCTGGTCCAGTTACTGGACGACCACGGCGACCGTTATCAAATAGCGCATCAACTGCTTCTTGCAACATACGCTTTTCATTGTTGACGATAATTTCAGGAGCGCCGAGATCTGCAAGTCGCTTCAAACGATTGTTACGGTTGATGACACGACGATAAAGATCATTTAGATCTGAGGTTGCAAAACGACCGCCATCTAATTGAACCATTGGACGTAGATCTGGTGGAATAACTGGAACGCAATCCAGAACCATTGATGCCGGATGATTGCTGGTATTTAGGAAAGAAGATACGACCTTCAAACGCTTGATTGCGCGAGTCTTCTTCTGACCTTTACCTGTTTGTGCAAGCTCGGTAAGCATTTCATATTCACTTTGTAGATCAAAAGTTTCTAGGCGGTGCTTGATTGCAGCAGCACCCATAGAACCTTTGAAATAGACACCAAAACGAATCGTTAGTTCACGATATAAAGACTCGTCGCCCTCAAGATCCTGAACCTTCAAATTCTTGAAGCGAGCCCAAACCGTGTCCAAGCGATCTAGTTCACGTTGCGATTTATCACGGATTACTTTTAATTCACGTTCAGCCGCTTCGCGAACCTTGCGCTTAACATCAGCTTTTTCGCCAGCAGCTTCTAGTTCAGCAGTATCTGCTTCTAGCTTCTTTTGGCGAGCATCTAGGTCACCATCGCGACGAGTTTCAATCTTCTTCTTATCTGCACCAAGGCGTTTTTCAAGTGCTGGTAGATCTTCAGCGCGAGCTTCGGTATCCACTTCGGTGATCATGTAAGCAGCAAAATAAATAACTTTTTCCAGATCCTTAGGAGCAAGGTCTAGTAAGTAGCCAAGGCGAGATGGAACGCCCTTGAAATACCAGATATGAGTAACTGGTGCTGCAAGTTCGATATGACCCATACGTTCACGACGAACTTTTGCGCGAGTAACTTCAACACCGCAACGCTCGCAAATAATTCCCTTGAAACGGACACGCTTGTACTTACCGCAATAACATTCCCAGTCACGAGTAGGTCCGAAGATCTTTTCGTCGAAGAGTCCATCCTTCTCTGGCTTGAGGGTTCGATAATTAATGGTCTCTGGTTTCTTTACTTCACCAAAAGACCATCCACGAATATTTTCTGTCGAGGCTAAGCCGATTCGCAGTTCATCAAAAAAGTTAACATCTAACATTTTTTATCCCTCTCCCTAAACTTCTTCGACGCTTGAAGGTTCAACTCGTGACAAGTTGATTCCAAGTTCTTCGGCGGCACGGAATACTTCTTCGTCGGTATCGCGCATTTCAATCGCAACACCTTCAGATGAAAGAACTTCCACATTAAGACAAAGTGATTGCATTTCCTTGACAAGTACCTTGAATGATTCTGGGATACCAGGTTCTGGAATGTTTTCGCCCTTTACAATGGCTTCGTATAGCTTTACGCGACCAAGCACATCATCGGACTTAATTGTTAGTAGCTCTTGAAGAGTGTAAGCGGCGCCATACGCTTCAAGTGCCCAAACTTCCATCTCACCAAAGCGCTGCCCACCAAATTGTGCTTTTCCACCAAGTGGCTGCTGAGTGATCATCGAGTAAGGACCTGTTGAACGCGCGTGAATCTTGTCATCCACCAAGTGGTGAAGCTTCAAGATGTACATATAGCCAACTGTAATTTCCTCTTTGTATGGCTCTCCGGTACGTCCGTCATATAGACGAGCCTTTCCGTTTCCACCAACTAAACGCATGCCATCTTTATTAGGAAGCGTTGATGAGAGGAGTCCGATTAGTTCTTCCTCTTTTGCGCCATCAAATACTGGAGTTGCAACAGTCGTGTCTGCTGGAGCATCGGCAAAACCATGTTCACGCAGATCTTTCTGCCATGGCTCATTGCCTTCTAGTTTCCAACCAGATTTTGCAACCCAACCTAAGTGAGTTTCTAATATCTGTCCTACGTTCATACGCCCCGGAACACCAAGTGGGTTCAAGACAACATCAACAGCGGTTCCATCTTCTAGGAACGGCATATCTTCTACTGGAAGAATCTTTGAGATAACGCCCTTGTTGCCGTGGCGGCCAGCAAGTTTGTCACCATCTTGAATCTTTCGCTTCTGCGCAACAAATACCCGAACTATCTGGTTAACGCCAGCTGGAAGTTCATAACCATCATCAGCAGATTGAATGCGAACATCAATGACTTTGCCTGATTCACCGTGTGGCACCTTTAGTGATGTATCGCGAACTTCGCGAGCTTTTTCACCAAAGATCGCACGTAGTAAACGCTCTTCTGGAGTTAGCTCAGTTTCGCCCTTAGGGGTTACTTTTCCAACAAGAATGTCGCCAGGCACAACTTCGGCACCAATACGAATAATTCCTCGATCATCAAGATCGGCAAGAACTTCTTCGCTTACATTAGGAATATCACGGGTGATTTCCTCAGGCCCAAGCTTGGTATCGCGAGCATCGACTTCGTACTCCTCGATGTGAATCGAAGTAAGCACGTCATCTTGCACAAGACGTTGCGAAAGAATAATTGCATCTTCGTAGTTATGGCCTTCCCATGACATGAATGCCACGAGCAAGTTTTTGCCTAAGGCCATTTCGCCCTTTTGGGTTGATGGGCCATCAGCTATAACTTGGCCAGTCTCGACTCGCGCGCCTGCTTCAACAATTACTTTTTGATTGCGGCTTGTTCCTTGGTTTGAGCGAGTGAACTTCTCAAGGAAATAATGCTCTGTAGTTCCATCATCATTCATGACAGTGACTTCATCTGCCGATAATTCAGTGATTACGCCAGAGTTGCGAGCCAGTAGAACATCGCCAGCATCGACCGCTGCTCGATATTCCATACCAGTTCCAACAAATGGTGCTTCTGCGCGAATTAGCGGAACAGCCTGACGCATCATGTTTGAGCCCATCAATGCGCGGTTTGCATCGTCGTGCTCAAGAAAAGGAATCATTGCGGTTGCAACTGAAACCATCTGACGTGGTGACACATCCATGTAGTCAACTTCTTCAGCGTGAATAAATTCAACTTCGCCACCACGACGACGAACAAGTACTCGTGGTTCTGCAAAGTGTGAATCAGAAGTAAGCGGAGCATTTGCTTGCGCAATAACATGCTCATCTTCTTCGTCAGCTGTTAAGTAATCAACTTGGTCTGAGACCTTACCCTTTGTGACTTTGCGATAAGGAGTTTCAATAAATCCAAATGGAGTCACGCGCGCATATGTTGCAAGCGAACCGATAAGTCCAATGTTTGGACCTTCCGGAGTTTCAATTGGACACATACGACCATAGTGAGATGGGTGAACGTCACGCACTTCAAAGCCTGCGCGTTCACGAGAAAGACCGCCAGGCCCAAGTGCTGAAAGACGACGCTTGTGAGTCATTCCAGAAAGTGGATTTGTCTGGTCCATAAATTGTGAAAGCTGAGATGTTCCGAAGAATTCTTTAATTGATGCAACAACCGGACGGATGTTAATCAATGTTTGTGGCGTAATCGCTTCGACATCTTGCGTGGTCATGCGCTCACGAACAACGCGTTCCATTCTAGATAGCCCTGTGCGAACTTGATTTTGAATAAGTTCACCAACAGTACGAAGGCGACGGTTACCAAAGTGATCAATATCGTCAGTTTCGACACGCACTTGCTTGCCGTATTCCATTAGAGCATCGCCATTATGCAGAGATACCAAATAACGAATTGTTGCAACAATATCTTCGATATTTAACAAGCCCTTTGAAAGATCAAGGTCAAGGCCAAGCTTCTTATTTACTTTGAAGCGACCAACTTTAGCTAAGTCATAACGCTTAGGATTGAAGTACAAGTTCTCGATAAGTCCTTGTGCGGCCTCCTTAGTCGGTGGCTCGCCAGGACGTAACTTACGATAAATATCAAGCAGTGCCTCGTCTTGAGTGTTTACGTTATCTTTTTCTAACGTTGCACGAATCGATTCGAATTCACCGAATTGTTCAAGGATTTGCTCCTCACTCCAACCAAGCGCCTTCAAGAAAATTGTTACTGATTGCTTACGTTTGCGATCAATACGTACGCCAACCATGTCCTTCTTATCAACTTCAAACTCCAACCAAGCACCACGGCTCGGAATTATTTTCGCAGTAAAGATATCTTTATCTGAAGTTTTTTCAATCGTGCGTTCGAAATAAACGCCAGGTGATCGAACAATCTGCGAGACAACGACGCGCTCGGTTCCGTTAATTACGAAAGTTCCGCGAGGTGTCATCAGTGGGAAGTCACCCATGAAAACAGTCTGGGATTTAATTTCGCCGGTTATATTATTTGTGAATTCTGCCGTTAAGAAGAGCGGAGCCGAGTAAGTGACATCGCGTTCCTTACATTCAGCAACTGAATATTTAGGCGGTTCGAATCGGTGTTCTCTAAATGAGAGACTCATCGTTCCCTGGAAATCCTCGATCGGTGAGATCTCTTCAAAGATCTCTTCCAATCCTGATGTACTTGGTACTTCACCACGGCCAGCTTTTTCAGCGACAATAAGTCGAGAACGCCAAGCGTCGTTACCAAGTAACCAATCAACACTGTCTAACTGAAGTGATAAGAGGTTTGGAACTTCGAGGGGTTCACGAATTTTTGCGAATGAAACGCGAGCAGGTGCAAACGACTTTGACTTCAATGCGGCCAAAATTCCTCCAGATGTAAACGCACGGCTACCGCCAGGTCTCAGCCGCTATATGCCTGACCTCTGGGTTTTTTAAATTTGCGAGGGGCGAGAGTATCGAATTAACCAGGCATCTGTCCAACCGGGCTTATACACCCATCACACAAAAAAAGGGACCCAAATTGGGCCCCTTTTCTACCTCTTGTGGGTAACTTGAAGCTGAGGTTACTTAACTGTGACCTTAGCGCCAGCTGCCTCAAGGGCTGCCTTTGCCTTATCCACAGCTTCTTTGGTCCCCTTTTCGATCAAAGTAGCTGGAGTTCCATCTACCAAGTCCTTGGCTTCTTTTAGACCAAGTGCTGAGTTGATGTTACGAACTTCCTTGATTACTGCGATCTTCTGTGAACCAGCTTCTTCAAGAATGAGCGTGAACTCATCTTGTTCGCTTGCTGCTGCTGGGCCACCGGCTGCTCCGGCGCCACCTGCTGCTGCAACAGGCGCTGCTGCTGTTACATCAAATTCAGTTTCAAAAGCTTTTACGAAATCTGAAAGCTCAACAAGAGTCATTTCTTTGAACTGTGTTAATAGATCATCTGAGGATAGCTTTGCCATTTTTTTATTGTCCTTTTTCTTAAGAGATTGGTTATTAGGCTTCTGGGGTTTCTGTTACTTCTGATGCTGCTTCTGCAGCTGGAGCCTCTGGAGTTGCATCTGCAACTACTTCGGCTGGTGCTTCGGACGCTGTTTCAGACACTGTTTCAGCTACAGCTGGAACCTCTGCCTCATTAGTTTCTGTTGGTGCCTCGGACACAGATGCTGGAGCACCTTCGGTTTCTTCTTTCTTCAAGCGAAGTGCATCGATGGTACGAATTGCCTTGGCAAGTGAACCCTTCATCGCACCAGCAAGCTTGGACAATAGAACCTCACGAGATTCAAGGTCAGCTAGCTTCATTATTTCTGCAACAGTTACAGATTTACCTTCGAAAATTCCACCTTTTATTACAAGGAGTGGATTTTCTTTTGAAAAGTTCTTTAGGCTCTTTGCTGCATCAATTGGATCGCCCTTAATAAATGCCAGCGCGGATGGACCAGTTAGTAGAGATGGATCGATATCTACTCCTGCATCTTTTGCGGCAATTTTTGTCAGGGTGTTCTTCACTACTGAGTACTTTGTATCGCTACCAAGTGCTCGGCGAAGCTCCTTCATTGATGTAACAGTGAGACCACGATATTCGGTAAGCACGGTTGCGCTTGCTGTACGGAAATCTTCCGTCAGTTCGGCAACAGCTGCTTCTTTATCTGGGCGAGCCATATGGCTTCCTTTCGCTCTAAAATCAAAAAACCCCGTCGCATAAATGCGCACGAGGTTACGTGGGCACCTATGCTGGCTGTTTTTCAACAATTAACCTTTTAGTTATTACTAAAAGGACCTGCAGTCTTTGGTACTGGTATTGCTGGGCCTAACTTCTTCAACTTTGCTTAGGGTAGGCGATGAGGCCCACCCTAGTCAAAATTCTATTTCTGGCTCAAATTCTGGAGAGAATTAAGCCTGAACGTTATCTCCACCATCACGAGAAATTGTTGGATCGACTTGGATTCCAGGTCCCATTGTCGTAGAGATTGTGGCTTTACGAATGAAACGACCCTTTGAAGAGTTTGGCTTCGCACGCATAACCTCTTCAAGTGCTGCGGCGTAGTTCTCGGCTAGCTGTTCAGTCGTGAAAGATGTTTTACCAATTATGTAGTGAAGATTTGAATTCTTATCAACGCGGAATTCAATTTTTCCGCCCTTAATGTCAGACACGGCTTTTGCCACATTTGTTGTAACTGTGCCGGTCTTTGGGTTTGGCATCAGTCCTCGAGGTCCAAGAACCTTTCCTAAGCGCCCGACCTTACCCATTAATTCTGGTGTTGAAACAACAGCATCATAATCAAGACGACCCTTTGAAACTTCTTCAATAAGTTCATCTGCGCCAACAATATCGGCGCCAGCTGCACGAGCTTCATCAGCGCGCTCTCCCCCTGCGAATACTAGAACGCGGGCAGTTTTGCCGGTTCCGTGTGGCAGATTTACTGTCGAGCGAATTGCCTGATCCGCCTTCTTTGGGTCAACACCAAGTAGTAGCGCTACTTCAACAGTGGCGTCATATTTGGTTGTGCTAGTTTCCTTAGCCAACTTAACAGCTTGGGAAGGCGTGTATAGAATCTTTTGATCGATCTTTGCAGCTGCCTCGTTATATTTTTTACTGCGCTTCATTTCTTCTCCTTAATTTTCGACTAACAATTTGTTAGGCGGAGTTGTGGTTAACGAACCAGCGAGGTTCTCCCACGTTCTTTATTAATTAACCGACAGTGATACCCATTGAACGAGCAGTACCGGCGATAATCAAACTTGCGGCTTCAAGATCATTTGCATTCAAGTCAGCCATCTTGATCTTCGCAATCTCTTCAACCTGAGCTTTAGTAATGTTTGCCACCTTGGTTTTGTGTGGAATCGGTGAACCTTTTTCAACTCCGGCGGCTTTTAAGATCAAGCGAGATGCTGGTGGCGTCTTTGTGATAAATGTAAATGTCCGGTCTTCAAAGACTGTGATCTCAACTGGGATGATCTGGCCCTTTTGTGCCTCAGTCGCTGCGTTGTATGCCTTAACGAAGTCCATGATATTCACACCGTGCTGGCCAAGTGCTGGTCCAACAGGTGGTGCAGGTGTTGCTGCTCCAGCTTGAATCTGCAACTTAATAAGTGCCGTGATCTTCTTCTTCGGTGCCATTTTTCTTTTCCTTTTCTCTATCTTCTAATTAAATCTTTTGGACTTGGCTAAATGAAAGTTCTACTGGGGTTTCGCGACCGAAGATTGAAACCAAAACCTTCAGCTTTCCTTGTTCTGGCATAATCTCAGAGATTGTGGCTGGCAATGTTGCGAATGGACCATCCATAACGGTTACAGATTCATTGATTTCGAAATCAATCATACGAATATCAATTTTGTCTGATTTCTTAACAGGACGTGGTGCCAGAATATTCTCAACTTCAGGCAAAGTAAGCGGTGAAGGATGATGGGCATTTCCGACGAAGCCAGTCACTCCTGGAGTATTTCGAACGCATGACCAAGACTCATCGGTAAGTTCCATTCGTACCAAGACATAGCCAGGGAAAACATTACGTTTTACCTGCTTACGTTGACCATTCTTGATTTCCATAACTTCTTCTTCTGGAACTTCCACTTGAAAAATATAATCTTCCATATTTAACGCGGTGATTCGGTTAGCAAGGTTGCCCTTAACCTTCTTCTCATATCCAGCGTATGAATGAACAACATACCAATCACCTGGTGCGCTACGTAGCGCTCGGCGGAACTCGGCATTTTCATCGTTCTCTTCTTCTGCCTCTTCGCCATCTTCCAGAGCAACTTCATCTTCAATTGCTGATATCGCTTCTTGGGTCCCAATAACTTCGTCTACGATTACTTCAGAAATGACTGGGCTCTCAATATCTTCAGTGATAACCGTTGATGCGAGCGCGGCCTCAAAATCAATTCCTGAACTAGTTATATTCGTTGAGTCGGCAGGGGTGGGAGTATCTAGATTTTCTAAACCATCAAATGACATTAGATTCCCTCCTTACCCAAATACCCAGAAAACAATTTTTGTTAATATCAAGTCAAAAACTGAAACTACGGCGATAACGAAACCTACGAATACCAAAACTACTGCTGTATAGGTTGTGAGTTGGTTGCGAGTTGGCCAAACAACTTTACGAAGTTCGGAAACAACTTGGCGATAGAAAAGGCCAATTCGACCAAAGAGCCCTAGAGCTTCTTGGTCTGTGTTGTGTGATGGATCTTTCTCATCAACCACGTTCACTACCTCTTTCCTATTTATTACTTCCTAATACAACTCTTGATTCTTGCAACTATTTCCTGCAAGTTAATTGCAGGGCAGGAGGGACTTGAACCCCCAACCGCCGGTTTTGGAGACCGGAACTCTGGCCAGTTGAGCTACTGCCCTTCGAGCGTTACTTAAGTCAGGTAGACATGCGTCAGCATGACCTAATGCAAGCGCCAGAATGCGGAGTGTAGAGCGTCTAGGGCTCCAGAGTAAAACTGAGAGTGGCATACTCACCCACTATGAGCGCAAAACCAAGAATTTCTCGCAGAATCGCAGCAATCGCAGAATCAGCCACTTTAGCCGTTGATGGAAAGGCCAAAGCCCTTAAAGCTGCCGGTCGCCCGGTTATCGGATTCGGCGCAGGAGAGCCAGATTTTCCAACGCCTAGTTACATTGTTCAGGCTGCTGCCGAGGCTGCTGCAAAACCAGCAAACCATCGCTACACACCTACTCCGGGCCTGCCAGAACTCCGCAACGCCATTGTTGCAAAAACCCTGCGTGATTCAAATTATGTAATTACTGTCGACCAAGTACTTGTAACCAACGGTGGCAAGCAAGCGGTATACGAATCTTTCGCCTCAATTATAGATCCGGGCGACGAAGTAATTTTGCCAGCGCCTTACTGGACGACTTATCCGGAGTGCATCAAATTAGCCGGCGGAACTGTCATTGAAGTTTTTGCGGATGAATCACAAAATTACTTAGTTACAGTTGAACAACTTGAAGCTGCTCGCACTGCGAAAACCAAAGCCTTACTATTTTGCTCGCCTTCGAATCCAACGGGTTCGGTTTACTCAGCTGATCAAGTCAAAGCAATTGGTGAATGGGCTCTTGAACATGGCATCTGGGTAATCTCTGATGAGATTTACGAACACCTACTTTACGATGGCGTTAAAGCTCCAAGTCTTCCGGTACTTGTTCCAGAAATGGCCGATCAAACAATTATTTTGAATGGTGTTGCAAAAACTTATGCGATGACTGGTTGGCGCGTTGGTTGGATGATCGGACCGAGAGATGTAATCAAGGCCGCGACTAACTTGCAGTCACACCTAACTTCAAATGTTTCAAACGTATCTCAACATGCAGCAATCGCTGCTCTTACTGGTGATTTATCAGCAGTCCATGAAATGGGAGTTGCATTCAATAGGCGTCGCAAACTTATTGTTGAGTTACTAAATAAAATTCCTGGCGTAATCTGTCCAACGCCGACCGGCGCCTTCTATGTTTATCCATCAGTAAAAGGCATTCTTGGCAGAGAAATACGAGGCAAACGGCCACAGAGTTCAGCTGAACTTGCTGCGCTGATTCTGGATGAAGTTGAGGTAGCGGCTGTTCCTGGTGAAGCATTTGGGCCTTCTGGCTATCTACGTTTTTCCTACGCGCTTGGTGATGAGGATATTGTCGAAGGTATCGGGCGTATAGCAAAATTACTTGGAGAAGCTAAGTAATTTAAAGACTTAAACCAATTAACTGAACTTCAGATTGCAACATAATTCCAAATTTTTCCATAACTTTTTTCTGGGCAAATTTTGCAAGCTCGATTAAATCAAGGGCAGTTGCATCTCCAGCATTTGAAAGTGCCAATACGTGCTTCGGTGAAATTTGTGCTCCCGCCAAACGATCGCCTTTATGGACCCCGGCGCTCTCCATTAGCCAAGCCGCCGAAGTTTTAATCATGCCGTTGGACATCTCCCAACGTGGGGCCTGGCTAGGTAATTGATCAGCAATTTTCTTATCGAGTATCGGATTCATAAAAAATGAACCTGCCGAATTGATGCCCATTCCAGCCAACATTCCTTTTGCATTGCGCAATTTCAGCACGGCATTACGCACATCCTTGATAGCAACCCGGGCCCCGATTTCGACACCTAGTTCCATTGCTAGTTCGGCATATCCAATTGGTAGTGAAGTTTCTCCGTTACGTAATTGGAAAGTAACATCCAAAATTACATAGCGTCCGGCGGCACTTTTGAAAACTGAGCCCCGATAACTAAATTCGCATTCGCTTGCCGCAAAAGTTTTTACTTTATCTTCTTGTCGGTCAAAAGTGCGCACCTTGGCGATTACTTCTGACACATCGTGTCCATAAGCTCCAATATTTTGAATTGGTGCCCCACCTACGGTTCCAGGAATTCCACTTAGCGACTCAAGATTGGCAAGGCCTTTTTCCATTGTAAAATTAACGAACTCATCCCAATCACTTCCGGCGCTTACTGTTAGCGTTCCACCGCTACAAGCATCGATCTCATATGTATTTCCTGTTATCTCAACTTTTATAACAGTGCCAGAAAAACCATCATCGCTCATTAAGATATTGGAGCCGCCGCCTAAAATTAATATCGGAGTACTGGATCTATCAGCTTCCCTGACGGCATTAATTAACTCGACCTCGGTCTTAACGTGAATAATGCTTTTGGCCGGGCCACCAACACCTAATGTGGTGAACCCAGATAAATCGTTGTTGGCCATGGCTCAAGGTTACCTGCGAGGCGACAATATTTCTGTTTTACCTCGAAAGCGCTGAAGTATCCGATCATAATTTTTCTTGGACTGTTCCTCGCGATATTCAGGATCGGTGTCGTAGTAACCGTGATGGCGCCCCTGACTTAGGGGCAGCTCCAATTGCCACAATCGACCGCGAGCCTGTCGCAATTTCAATCCAAATTCGATATCTGCATTTCGATAATAGACGGCTCGAATATTAAAAGCTCCAGCCTCTATGGCGTGCTCTCGATTCAGCCCAAGGAAATAACTAAAAAGTACGTCGACTTCACCTACGCCTCTATCGTCCACGCTGCGCCATTGGTCTTCAACGTTCACCAGTCCGCCGCGCCAACCAACTGCACTAAATTCATTTTCAGATAATTTATCGAGAACCGGAGTAATTGCATCCCCCATCAAGATAGTCGATGGATCCATAACAATTACATGAGGTGAATTAGAGAGTTTAAGCATGGAATTTACTGCTTCGCCCCAACCGACGCCCTCTGATATTTGAATCACATAAGTTCGTGCATCAACGATCGATGCTATTTGGTTTAGCTCAGGAGTGCCGGAAATAATTAGGTAGATGGCGACATCATCCTTGGAGTTCATTTTCACGGAATTTATCGAATTTACTACATCTTCTAAATAGCTATCAGCATAAATTAATACCGTAGCTCGAAAAGTTTTCGTACTAAATTTACGCAAATCGCCAATTCTTTTGTAAGTCTTAAAAGACACGCTCATTGGAGTTTGATTACACCCTTTGCCACACCTAAGACTTTTACTTCGTTACACATCGCCAGAAGCTCAATCTTGGCTCGGCCATCGCTTATCTCGCCTACTTTGCCGGAAATAATTAGGGAAACATCAGTATTAGCTGGCACAACAACAGGCTTAATGAACTTGGCAGAGAATTCGAGAACATTTTCAGGACCAGAAATATCTGACAAAAATTTTCCTGCTAAAGCCATGGTTAACATGCCGTGGGCAATTACATCGGGCAAGCCGACAGATTTAGCAAAAGCTTCATCTTGGTGGATTGGATTTTGATCGCCGCTTGCATTTGCATATTTAACTAATAGCGCACGATTGATAACATAAGTTTCTTCTGAAATTTCTAGACCTTCAACTATTTTAGTCATGCTCTGACCACCAAGGTGGACCAAGTTGAAACTACCAATTGGGTATCCGCGTGCAAATCAGATCGAACCGTTACAATTTCATTTCCAGCTACGTTGCGAGCGCTTTCGATAGTTGAAGAACAAATAAAGACATCACCAGGGACTATCGCGCGATTGAGTACAAATTTTTGCTCACCATGAACTACTCGAGTCCAGTCCAATCCACTGTCTTGCAAAAGCGATTGCGACTGATCAAGAGTTATTGAAATCGTGAAAGTCGGAGGGGCAACATCGAAATTTGTTTCACCGATTACTTCGGCAAACTTTCTTATTGCTTGCTCTGTAACCGTTACAGACTCGGCACTAGTGAAAGTGCGCCCGACTAGGTCGGGGTTCAGCATCGGATTAGCGAGTCTCGCGGTGAACTGTCGAGAGCTTGCAACGAGGGCAGAACTTCTTTAGTTCAAGACGGTCTGGGTCGTTGCGGCGATTTTTCTTCGTAATATAATTACGCTCTTTGCACTCAACGCAGGCCATAGTTATCTTTGGACGTACATCCGAACTCTTACTTGCCATGGTGGTGCTCCTTCTTCATTAAGAGCGCTAGGTTACTTCAAACCTGCGCATTTCGAAAAATTACTAGTAGCGGAGGCCGGATTTGAACCGGCGACACAACGATTATGAGCCGTTTGCTCTACCAAGCTGAGCTACCCCGCCAAGGGTCATGCGTGGAAAATACTTATCCGAGCCCCCCAACGGAATCGAACCGTTGACCTCTTCCTTACCATGGAAACGCTCTACCAACTGAGCTAGGGGGGCAGTAGAAGTAGAGGGCGAGCCTACAACCACTCTCGGAATGGGAGAAATTTCCACATTACCTAGACCGAAAGTAATTACGAATTCGTTGCCGAAGAGTAAGAATTGGCTTTGTTGACCGTGAAATCTGTGCCCCAATTCGAGCCCTTTGCTCGATTGGTGAAATTTTGAGTAATTGATTCATTGCAGGTTCTCCCGGTGTAAGAACGCTATGGAGAGCAGGTGAGGATTCATCTAGTGAATCAGCGATGATTGTGATGTTCGAAACTAAAGATATCCCCCGGATGATTTGTTCCTGCTCAACTTTTCCAGAGATCTCCATCAAAGAATCCGCGAGTGCTGCCCCCGCAAGTCTGGCATCTTCGATTGCTGACTGGGCCTCAT
This sequence comes from uncultured Actinomycetes bacterium, assembly GCA_937876245.1. Lineage (GTDB taxonomy): Bacteria > Actinomycetota > Actinomycetes > Nanopelagicales > Nanopelagicaceae > AAA044-D11. Next base: position 35,376 of record CALEGP010000003.1, read on the forward strand.
TGCCGCTTCTTGCGTTCCGAATTTGATCAGCTTTTGAACTCACGGCAAAACTTACCGTCGAAAGCGCTTGGGCGATTTCTCGCCGAACTTTATCTTCGATTCCACTAGTCACAGACAAATCAAAAAGCGTGCGAGCGATTGTTCGAACCTGGACAACTGTATGTTCTATTGCGACTCCTCGAATATAAAGTCCTTGTGCTTGCGCTTTTGCCTTATCTGAAGTTTGGAACCATTTTGCATGACTGCGCGCCTCAATCGCCTGTGCTCGCAAGCCCGGAATATCTTCGGCTAACAATCTAGCTCTTGCTAACCACTTACCTGATTGAGTTTGGGTAAACCCCATCGCGACTCCCTCAGACATATCCCCCAATAATTTCGCGCACTTACTTGCGAGTGTAGTAACTTGATCGATAGTTCGTGCAGTTGGAGTTTTTGCATGTGAGAAATAGGAAAAAATAATTGCAACACCAGCACCAATTAAAGTAGATGAGAGTCTGGAAAATGCCGTGCTCTCATTAAGTCCTGGATGAATAACAATTAAGGCTGTGACCGGAACATTAACTGAAGCCACATCACCCAAATGCAGCGCTCTTGCCAAAATAGAACACAGAAGTACTGTCATGGCTATTGAGACAAATCCAAAACTGAAAAGCGAAACACATGTCAAAGCGACTCCGGCGCCAATCGTTGTTCCAACAATTTGGCCAAACCCTTCGCGAACTGACTTATATAGCGATATTCGAATACTAAGAGCGCAGATAATTGCGGCAACAAGCCCACCGTCCCTAATCATTAAATCACCCGCTTTCCAGGCAACTCCGGAGGCGATCGCGGTAACCAAAATTTGTCTTACCCAGATGCTCCGGTCAGCGAAAAGCTTTCTTACTCGTTTCCAGCGGTTTCGCATGGACAAATTCTAGCTATGGCAGAGCCGACTAATTTTGTGTAAAATGCCAAAATGCCTAGCCAAATAAGCGAAGATACCAATTATCCAGTCAAAATCGATGAGACTGCGCTTGCCAGCAAAATCGACCAACTCTCATACGAAGTTTTACGTCAAGGTGCAACCGAACGACCATTTACTGGCGAATACAACGACAGCGACAAAATTGGTAGCTACCGCTGCAAAGCTTGCAATAACGAGCTATTTAAAAGTGAGACAAAATTCCACTCTGGTTGTGGTTGGCCCTCTTTCTATGCGCCCACTAAAGATGATGCTGTTGTTCTAATCGAAGATCGCACACTTGGCATGCGAGTTCGTACCGAAGTTCGATGCGCAAATTGTGGGTCGCACCTTGGTCATGTTTTCGAAGGCGAAGGATACGAAGTTCCAACAGACCAGCGGTGGTGCATTAATTCTGTTTCTCTAATTCTTGAGGAAAACTAAAAATTATTTAGGAATTTGTTGTTATTAAATATAAAAGGTCCCCTGCTGTTGCCGAGGACCTTTTGGTTAAGTTTTAGAATTGAATGCCGCGAGTCAGTGCACCGTCCACTACTAAGTTGGTACCAGAAATACGTGATGCGAGTGGACTAGCTAACATAGTTACTGCGAATGCCTGCTCTTCTGGAGTTCCAAATCGTCCAGTTGGATTTAATCCCATAGCCAACTTGAAAAGATCAGGATTGCCTTCTTCTATATTTTCCCAAACACCACCAGGAAAATAAGTATTACCTGGTGAAACAGTATTAGCACGAATATTTTTAGCAGCCAGCGAGAAGGCAAGATGTGCCGTATAAGCGATAATTGCCGTCTTAGCCGTTCCATAAGGTCCACCAGCAAAATCCGCCTCGCGTCCCGAGACGCTCGAAATATTAATTATTGAAGCGCTCTTGCTTTTTTCAAGATATGGAATTGCTGCCGTACAGGTTCGAACGGTATGCATGACATCAATATTCAATGAAGCTTGCCAATTTTCTTCACTTTCAGGAATCGCCAAGGCGCTTACGTTACAAACAACAATATCTAACCCGCCTAGCTCCTTTGCAGAATCATTGACCCATTTTTCTAATTTTGCGGCATCTCCAACATCGACTGACGAACCTATAACTTTCGATCCGCTCTTACTTAAATCCGATTCTGTCTTCTTGACTTCATCAGTATTGCGAGCACAGAAGGCAACATTTACTCCTTCGCCAATCAACGCCTCAACAATTGCCCGACCGATTCCCTTTGTGCCTCCGGTAACTATCGCGTTCATGCCCTTCATTTTTAGATCCATTTTGGTCCTTTTCTTATTTAGTTGGTTTACAGCATTAAGCCTTTAGCTCGATCTTTTAGACTTGCATGCATACCCCTAAAAGCACTTACGTTGGGTAGCAATTCTTTTGCCGCCTTTAATACGACGCTGTAGTTTGCATCCACTACATTTGCTATTGGAACTTTGGTAATTTGAGATAGTAATTGATATGCATCCATTTGGTGCAGTCCATATAGGTCCTGAAACCAACGAATTAATTCAATCTGACCAATACGCCACGAATCCTCCATCGGCCTCGAGGAACCAACAGCCATGTAAAAGTTGTCGTCTTCTATACGTGGCCAAGCTGGAGCCGCACCCTTAATTAAGTCAACAATAATTATGGAATTCATGGCCCCTTCGACAGCGGTTCCACACGCTTCACCTTCACCCTGTCGGTAGTGTCCGTCGCCAATAGAAAAAAGCGCGCCTTCAACATTTATTCCAAGATAAACAGTCGCCCCCTTTCGAACCTCAGGAGAATCCATATTTCCCCCGAATCGTTCAGGAACTAACGACGATCGCACCTCTCCACCAGCTGGCGCAACACCAATTGTTCCAAACATGCATTCGATAGGAAGCTCCACTGAAAAATTGCCGAAGCGCGATTCAAAGCCGACGGTATTTTTGATGGTATTAACTTCATAAATCCAAGTTGTATCTGGCAGCGGATCTTGCAACATTGCAGTTCTATCCGTTGATGTTAGGCCACCGAAAAATGGAATCGTGCTTGACGCGCCATGCCCGCGCGCCGGTTTCATATCAACTATATGAACGGCTAGCGCATCACCAGGTTCCGCCCCTTCAACATAAAATGGACCGGTCTGGGGATTAACAAAACGTAAGTCCACTTTTTCGCTAGACAAATCAGTTACTTTATTTATCGTATTATTAAACGCGTCCTCAGACCACAGTTTCAATGCGGTCCCAGGTTTGATTCTCATTACTGGGGCAACGCCACCAAATGTATAAGCTAGTTGGTCGGTGGTTGGCTTAAATTCAATTAATTCCATTTGAATATCCTATGTTCAGCAATTTTGGGGCGCAATGAAAAATAGGGGAAAGTTTGCCCTGCCTATATTTGAGCAAAAGCAGGGCAAACTCGTATTCAACTACTTATGATCGAAATGGTGACCCAACAGGCCACTTGCTGTTTCCATGTGTTTCATTGATCAAGAACGCGAAAGCTAGATAAATTGCTAGCGCTCCAGTTAAGACTCCTTCATACCCTCCAAATTTGGAAAGTGTGTCGTTGCCGTTTATCGCGCCTAGGCCCAGTGAGCCAAGAAGCACAATAGTCATTAACAAGATTATGGTCAGGACTTTTGGCGCAACTGTTGATGCCATAGCAAGTCCCGCCGTAAATATCGCCCAAAGTAACAAGTAGTAGCCAACATCCTTACTATCAACGCTCCACCAACCATGGGCCCCGCCAATATTCATAAATGCAAATGAAAGCCAGAGAAAAGCGTAGCCTCCAAATGCTGTGGTTCCGAAGGTATCTCCTTTGGAATAAAGCATTACGCAAACAAATGCTTGAGCGATTCCACCGAAGAAGATGGCCATTGCAAAAACCATTCCGCCGAGCGGATATGTTCCTATATTTGCGAAACTAAGCAAAACGGTCGACATGCCATAACCAAGTAAGCCAAGGGGAATTGGGTTTGCCTTGTTCATTGATTAGTACCTTTCCGTTGGATTGAGATACGAGCTGCACCTCAATGATGTTCAATTGAAGGTTACGCCTGATTTTTCGGTCAACGGGTTTTACCAGTCAGTACTAATCTGTTTCCTTTTCTGTTTCAGCGCGCTCAAATTCATCGGCTGCTTATTTGGGGATGCGGAGTCCTTGCATTCCGCCATCGACAGTGACGGACGTTCCAGTAGTTGAACCTTGCAATGGGCTTGCTAAATAACAGAGCGCGCTTGCAACCTCCTCGGCTGAGACCAACCGACCAAGAGGTTGGCGAGATTCAAGAGCTTGGCGCTCGGCAATCGGATCGGCGGCCTGAGCAAGTAAACGTTGCACCCATGGCGTATCTGCTGTTCCTGGATTTACGCAGTTAACTCGGATGCCTTCGGCAATATGGTCATTCGCCATAGCAAGAGTGAGTGAAAGTACGGCCCCTTTAGAGGCACTGTAAGCAGCGCGCTTTGGAATCCCAGCAGTTGCTGCAACAGAGCAAGTATTAACAATCGCGGCAGCTTTACTCTTGCGCAGAAGTGGGAGCGCGGACTTCGAAGTGCGAACTATTCCCAGAACATTTACATTCATTACCTTAAGCCACTCTTCTGATGAGTTAGCTTCGATATTACCAACTGCACCAATTCCGGCGTTATTTATTAAAATATCTAAATTAGCAATTCCTTCAAATGCCTTTATAACCGATTCATCATCGCCGACATCGCACTTAACCCAAGTCGCGATTCCAGCCATATTGCCCTCTGCAAGATCAAAACCATAAACAGTTGCGCCCCGCTCCTTCAGTATTTTTGCAGTTGCCAGACCAATTCCAGATCCTGCTCCAGTTACTACGGCATTTAACCCAGCGAATTCTGTACTCATGTTGTTATCCATTCTTTTCCAGTAGGGAAAGTGTAATCGGCGATTGTTTGGGCATACATTTCTGAGCCTGCGCCTGGTTTTAATGGCGGCATGTAGTGGGCATTTTGAATATCGGTTGGAACAACGAAGTGTTCATGCAAGTGATCAACAAATTCAACAACGCGTTCGGCGTGGTGGCCAGTTACGGCAACCGCATCGAACATCGCTAGGTGCTGAACCATTTCACATAAACCAACTCCGCCTGCATGAGGACAGACCGGAATACCAAATTTTGCTGCCATCAAAATATTAGCCAGGTTTTCATTTACGCCGGCAACTCGGGTTGCATCAATCTGCATAAAGGAAAAAGATTTGGCTTGTAACATTTGTTTAAAAATTATCCGGTTCATTCCATGCTCGCCAGTTGCGACACGAACTGGTGCTATTGCCTTCGCAATTACGGCATGGCCCAAAACATCATCTGGGTTTGTAGGTTCCTCAACCCAATGAAGATTTACATCCCCGATGCCCTTAATCCACTCAATTGCCTCGTTCACATCCCAAACTTGATTGGCATCGATTGAAATCTTAATATCTGGTCCGACCGCCTCACGAGCCAATCGCAACCGGCGCTTGTCGTCCTCGAGATTTCCGCCGCACTTTAATTTAATTAATTTATATCCGCCAGCAACTGCTTCTTTTGCAAGTCGAACCATTTTCTCATCACTATATCCAAGCCAGCCAGGTGTTGTTGTGTATGCCGGAAGACCAACTTCTATTAACTGTGCCTCATTAGCCGCTCGATTGGGTTCTGCTTTACGCAAAATTTCCAGCGCTTCTTCCGGGGTAAGGGCATCAGTTATGTAACGAAAATCTACAAGCTCAACAATTTCTTCCGGAGATAAATCAGATAAGAACTTCCAAAGTGGCTTCTTTGCATTTTTACTAACTAGATCCCAGGCCGCATTCACAACAGCGCCTGCCGCCATTTGCGTTACACCTTTTTCCGGGCCGAGCCATCGAATTTGCGAATCTCTTACTAGGCTGCGTGCGAAATCTCCCATGCTTATTGCAAGTTCAGAAATTTCACGACCCACAGCATATGGAGCAAGCAATTCGATTGCCTCACATTGCAGATCATTTCCCCGGCCACAGGTGAAAACAAAACCATGCCCCTCCAGATTCGGATCATCTGTTTCGAGTATTAGCAGCGCCGCCGAATAATCCGGCTCCTTATTCATTGCATCAGATCCATCTAGTCCTCGAGATGTTGGAAATCTGACATCTATAGTTTTAAAACCCGTGATTATTGGCATGAATTCCCTTTTTGCTCTAATTTTTATTTGGCCTCTTCGCTTACTGACAAAAATCCTATACGATAAATTTCATGGAGCGTCATAATCAGAAAATCCGAATGAAGCGCGTTCCTCTCGATTTAACCAGACTGAGCCTTGGAACTGCGCCCTTGGCCGGACTTTTTCAATCAGTGGAAAATAATGAGAGTGATCATCTTATAAAGACGGCACTTGCTCAGGGAATTAACTACTTTGATACTGCGCCGCTTTATGGACATGGCCTCTCTGAAGAACGGCTTGGCAGGGTTTTAAGTACTGTTGATGAAAGTTTCGTTTTGGAAACCAAGGTGGGCCGAACCTTAAATCGGGTTGAGAAGGCCGACCCAGTTCCCTGGTTTCCAGACGCAGATCCACATATTCAACCGGTATTTGATTATTCATCAGAAGGAATTAAGCGCTCCTTCAATGAGAGTTTAGAGCGACTTGGCGTGGGACATATCGATATTGCCCTAATGCATGATGCCGAAAACCACGTTCCAGAGGCGATTAATAACGCATACCCGGTCTTGGAGGATTTCAAACGTCAAGGAATTATTAAGGCGATAGGAATTGGCATTAATTTCTGTGATGTTGCGATTGAGATTATGAAAAACGTTGATTTGGATATCGCGCTGATAGCTGGTCGCTACACCTTGCTAGATCAAAGTGCGCAGAGGAAATTATTACCGTACGCGATAGAACGTAAGGTGGACATTACAATTGGTGGCGTTTTTAACTCTGGAGTATTGGCTGATCCCAAACCCGGAGCAACTTTTGAATATTTGCCGGCGTCAGATGAAATAATAAACCGAGCTCAGGAGATAGGTGCTTTTCTAAAAAAGCGGGGCATCTCTCTTACAAGTGCAGCACTACAATTTCCGTTGCGTCATTCTGCTGTTACTTCGGTTCTTACTGGTTCTAGAAATAGTTCCGAACTCCTTGCAAATATCTCAGATTTTGATGTAGAGCTACCGCCCGATATTTGGTCAGAATTGGAAGATGCTGGACTTATTGAAAGGATGCCCCAATGACAGTAAAGCGAATCGCCCAGGTTGTTGGAATAAAACCCAAAGATATAGTGGAGTACGAGCAAATCCATGAAAATGTCTGGCCTAGTGTTTTAGCAATGCTTAAAGAAGCTAATGTTCAGAATTTTTCTATCTACAGATACGAGAATCTTCTTTTTTCTTATATGGAATACACCGGAGAGGATTATGAAGCAGATATGGCAAAAGTTGCTGCTGACCCAGAAACCCAGCGCTGGTGGAAAATTACCGGCCCGATGCAAAATCCCGTTGCCGAAGTTGGCGCCGGAGATTGGTGGCATACCCTTCCAGAGAAATTCCATCTGGACTAGAAATGAAATTTTCAATCTTAAGGACTGAAACTAATCCATATCAATTCGCAGTTACCGTTGCTGGGCAACACTCAATTATCGCTGAACTTCCAACCCTTACCCAGGCGATGCATATGAAATTAAGTGAGTTGAAAGCGGTAATTGAAAAAAGCTCCGAATCAATTACCGGCGAACTTGTTGCCCCGATTGCGCCGGAAATCGAACTCTGGGGTGCCGGCGTTACCTATCTTCGTTCGCGAGATGCGCGCAAGGAAGAGAGCGGAGTGCCTGACGTTTATCAACGCGTATATGAGGCCGATCGCCCAGAGCTTTTCTTTAAAGGCAGCGCCGTGCGTACTCGTGGAACAAACCAACCTGTCGGAATTAGGTATGACTCGCAAGCTTCAGTGCCAGAGCCCGAAGTAGCGATATATATAAATAGGTATCGCGAAATAATTGGCTATGCCATATGCAACGACATGACAGCCCGAACTATCGAAGGTGAAAATCCACTTTATTTAACGCAGGCAAAAATATATGTGGGATCAACGGCCCTTGGACCAGATATAACTCCAGTCTGGCTTGTGCCAGAGGCAAATGACATGACTATCAAAGCAAAAATTATTAGGGATGCAGCCATTGTTTGGGAGGCTCAAACTTCCCTTGGTTCGCTGAATCGGACTTTGGCGGATTTAATTTCCTATTTATTCAGGTGTCAAGATTTCCCTCATGGCGTGATTCTCTCTACTGGAACCGGAATAGTTCCACCGTTAGACATCTCCCTTAATGAAAATGATGTAGTTGAAATAGATGTCGCCGGTGTTGGTAAATTGACCAATGTCGTTGAAGTAATTCAAGAGAGGCCTTAATTTATGAGCAAGATCGTGGCGTGGACGCAGTGGTCTGATCTAACTCTTCCTGATGGTGTAACTCTCCACTCGCCTAAAGATTTTCCGCTTGATACTTCAGATCTTTCATTAATTAACTTTTATGTACCTTCCTATATGGGTGGCGCACACGCTCTTTCATATGTAGCAAAAATGCCCAACTTAAAAACCTTGCAGATGCCAAACGCTGGGTATGACGATGCGCTCGCATTCGTTAGACCTGACCTAACCCTTTGCAATGCGAGTGGAGTTCATGATGCCTCAACGGCGGAGCTTGCAGTCGGCTTAGCACTTTCATCTCGACGTGGATTTCCAGAATTTATCCGAGACCAAATGACTCAAACTTGGGACCACAGACGTTTTACCTCTCTTTCTGATAGCAATATTGGCGTTATTGGTTTTGGCTCAATTGGAAAACAGGTCGTAAAAAATCTTTCGGGATTCGACGTCAGAGTAACTAGTTTCTCAAAATCTGGCCGAGAAGGGTCAATTAAAATTGGCGAGCTCGACAACTACTTACCAACTTTAGATATCGTCATTTTAATTCTGCCCCTTACCGATGAGAGTCGGAATATGTTCGACAAGCAACGTTTAGCAAAGATGAAAGACGGCGCTCTGATCGTGAATGTTGCGCGAGGGCCAATTATTGATACCGACGCACTGATTTCAGAGTTAAACTCTGGCCGCCTTCATGCTGCACTTGACGTAACAGACCCAGAGCCACTTCCTGTCGGACACCCGCTGTGGGGCGCGAAGAACCTACTATTGGTTCCTCATGTCGGCGGCAATTCCACCGCATTTGAGCCTCGCGCTCGCAAACTTGTTGAATCCCAACTTAAATTGTTAGCGGAAGGAAAGCCGCTTAACAATATCGTTGCAGAGGGATAAAAATGCGAATTGATTCCCACCACCATATTTGGGACTTATCTGTCAGGGACCAGGATTGGATTACTGGCGAAGCAATGCAACCAATCCACCAGAATTTTTCTATGTCTGATCTTCGTGAAGCAATCGCAGGAGTCGAAATTAGCAAAACCGTCTTGGTACAAACGGTTGCCGATTACGCAGAAACTCCAGAACTTTTAGCTCTCGCCGAGACGGATCCATTGATCGCAGGAGTCGTAGGTTGGTTGAAGATTGATGCTACAGATGCAATAGATCATCTCCATCGCTACTTTGACTTACCAGGTGCAAGCTACTTAAAGAGTATTAGGGATATCGCGCAAGATCATCCCGATTCAAATTATTTAGGTAAGCCAGAGACAATTGCGAATGTTCGCAAGCTCGCGAAATTTGGAATTGCATACGATTTACTTACCAAAACTCCAGAGTTGAAAGGAGCGATCGAATTAGTTAAATCCTGTCCAGACGTGCAATTTATTATGGATCACATCTCAAAACCTTATATTTCTAAAAATATTATGGAGCCTTGGAAAACTTTAATGACAGAACTCGCTTCCTACCCCAATGTAGTCTGCAAAGTTTCGGGACTTGTAACCGAATCAAATTGGCATAAGTGGAAGCCGCAAGATTTTCAACCATATACGAACCACTTGATAGAAATTTTTACACCGCAAAGATTAATGTTTGGATCGGATTGGCCAGTTGCAACTTTAAGTGGATCTTATGCTGAGGTAGTCTCCCTGGCAGAGTTTTTGATGCAAGATCTGGCTCCATCTGAAAGTGAAAATTTCTGGAGCAAAACTGCGACAAGTGCTTACAACCTTAGCTAATCCTCATAGTTCGATAACGTTTAGGTAACGAAATGGCCATAAATACTGATTCTTGGATAGGTCATATAGACGAGAGGCTGCAATATTAATAGGTACTGTAATTGGCGCGCTAATTATGGCTGTATTGATTAATGGCCTCCGCATCATGGCAATTCAGCAAGAATGGCAAACTGTTGTGGTTGGTGTTGTTATTATCATTGCGGTCTATACCGATTCACTCCGGCGCCGCAAAGGTAGCAGTTAACACTTTTCTTCAATAAAAATCCCCGTTCTCAATATCGAGAGCGGGGATTTTTATTTATGCTATTACTTACTTGATCTTTTTTAGCCGCTTATCCCAAGGTACGAACTCTGAGACTGTAGAGGCATCATAGAACTTGGCTGGAGTCTGGATTGTCTTCTTCCAGTTTGCCTTTGGTTCTTTTTTAAGGATTGAGATAGTTAGGTTTGCAAGAGAAATTCCTGACTCAACTGGATTGAAGTCCCATGAACCGTCAATTTCACCCTTTTTGATGGAAGTTACAGCCTCTGGTTGCATTTGTAGTCCAACAACCTTGATTGCAATCTTTCCTCGTGCAGCTATTGCAGCATAAGCTCCAAGAGCTGTTGGGTCGTTGTAAGCAACAATTGCATCAACGCTTGGGTACTTGATAAGTGCTTGTTCTACTGCTTGGCGTCCGCCTTCAGAGTCATCGCTCTGGTTATCAACGCGACCCAAGTAGTTGTACTTGCTTACCTTATCGAGTTCTTGCTTAAACATCTTTGCATGCGCTTCCAGAGCCGCTACAGGGAAACCAAGTCCCACGTAGAGAACATTTCCACCCTTAGGAAGAACTTCTTCTAGGTATTTAACTCGTTCTTTTGCAAGTGCGCGTTGTGGGAAGCCATCTTGCACCTGAGCAAGAGCAGGCTTTGCCGGCTTCTTGGCAGAATCTTTAACTGTGTAGTTCATTGTGATCACTTTGATGCCGGCAGCTTTCGCCTTATCCATTGCTGGCTTTAGGCCAACTGAGTCAAGAGGATAAACGATCATAGCGCCGACCTTCTTTGTGATCATTGCTTCGATATCTGAAATTTGCTTATTGCCATCGAGTTGTGCGTCGATTGGCATGAAACCGTATCCGGCCTTAGCAAGCGTCTTTTCAGCGGCAGTTCCGATTGCCTTTAAGTATGTATTAGCTTCGATTGGGTAGCTAAATCCAACAGTAATTTTTGGTGCAGCCGTAGCTGGTGCAACTGAAGGAACAATTAGTGCTGCAGCTGCCATCAAAGGCAGGAACAACACCTTTCGATTCTTAAACTTCATTACTTTTCTCCTTAGATTTTGCCCGGCCTGATAATTCAAGACGGATTCGGTCGAACAGAACTGCAGCTCCTAACAAGACACCAGTAACAACTTGTTGCCAGTATGAGGAGACCCCCTGAATTGTCAGGGAATTCGATACGGTTTGCAGGAAGAGGAGGCCAATTACTGTTCCCCAAATACTTCCCACGCCACCGCTAAGGCGAGTTCCACCAAGCAGAACTCCGGCCACAACAGTTAATTCCAATCCAGCGCCAGCAGTCGGCGCGGCCGAACTTAGGCGACCAACTTGCATGATTCCAGCTATCGCAGCGCAGAATGCAGAAATTACATAGGCATTCATTTTGACTCTGCCGGTATAGATTCCCGCCAACTTTGCCGCAAATTCATTCCCGCCAACTGCATAAATATCTCGCCCAAAGTAGGTAGATTTCAAAATATAAATAGAAATACCGGCAAGCACAATTACTACAAGCATTGGCCCTGGTATTGGGCCCACGTTCCCATCACCAATCTTGTTTATTAGCGAACCGGTGTCAACTCTGCGAGTTGTTCCGTTGGTAACCAGGTAAGAAATTCCACGAAAAATTCCGAGAGTTCCAAGCGTCACCACAAAACTATTCAACCCCAGCCTGCCGATGAGCGTGCCATTCACACCACCAACAATCAGTGTTACTAGCGCGATAGTTGCTACTACTGCAAAATACCGCGGCATTAAATCAACCATCCCTGAAAGCAAGATTCCCGAGAATGCCAGAACACTTCCTACGCTTAGATCAATACCAGCAGTAAGAATTGTGTATGTCATTCCAATGCCAAGAACGATAGGAATTGCAGAAGAGCGAATAATATTCGACAAATTTGACCCAGAAAAAAATACTGGCTGAGTGATGGCCATAACGATTATCAAAAGAATTTCTAGAAATAACACACCGAACCATGCCGGCATCGTGCTCAACGTTGGCATTCTAAATTTCATTTACTTTACTCCTGTCGCTGCAGCCACAACTTCGGCTTCACTGGTTTTGCTTCGGTCTAGGTTTGCTGAAAGTTCTCCGGCATGCATAACAAGTATCCGATCCGAAATTTCAAAAATTTCGCTGATTTCAGAGGAAACGAGAAGAATGCTTAGGCCTTCATCTGCCAATTTACGCAAGATTTCATAAATCTCGGCTTTAGCTCCCAAGTCCACGCCGCGAGTTGCCTCATCTAAAATTAGGATTTTTGGATTGGTCTGTAGACATCTAGCAATAACGACTTTCTGTTGATTGCCGCCGGAAAGGCTCTTAATTAGGGCATCTGCGCCAGAAGCTTTGATGCTGAACTTATCAATCCAATTTCCAACAATTCTTTCTTCATTTCGCTTAGAGCGATGTTTCAATTCAAACTTGTGCTGCGACAACATCAAATTATCTCGAACCGACATTTCATGAATAGTTGATTTTTCACGACGATCATCTGGCACGAGTGCAATTCCTGAAGCAAGAGCGGTTCGTGAATTATTTCCTGCTTTTCTTCCATTTATAAATACCGATCCAGCTTTTCTCTGGCGTACTCCCGAGAGAGTTTCGACAAGCTCGGTTCGACCGGCACCAGCAAGTCCCGCAAGGCCAACAATCTCACCTTCTCGAACTTCAAAGGAGATATCCCGGTAGGCCCCGGCACGATCAGATAACCCTTTAACTTCAAGTACTGGCCTCTTCCCTACGGCGCTGTAATTTCTTCGAGCTGATGCTTTTGGTTTATTGATAACCATTCGTTCTATTAGCCAGTTTTCATCAATCCCAGAACGATCGCTGGTATCAATGAATTTACCATCACGAAGCACGGTAAAACGATCACTAATTTCAAGCATCTCAGACATGCGGTGGGTAATTAAAACCACAGCCACCCCATCTTCACGGAGTTGGCGCACAACCTTAAAGAGTGCTTCGACTTCATTGGGTGCGAGTGAGGATGTTGGCTCATCCAACAATAAAACTTTGGCATTAAAAGATAGTGCTCGCGCTATTTCAACCAGTTGCTGTTCGTGCTGAGGAAGCGTAGATACTTCCCGACGTGGATCAACTGAAATATTTAAACGTTCTAGTATCTCTAGAGCTCTTCGATCTGTATCTTTCCAGTCGATGCCGAATTTATTGCGAGATTGGTTGTGCCCAATAAAGATATTTTCAGCGATCCCAAGATTAGGAATTAGACTAAGTTCTTGACTCACCATAGTCACGCCATATCTCATCGCATCTCTTACAGAGTGAAATTCTTTTGTAGCTCCTGCTACTAAAATTTCGCCTTTATCTGGCCTTATAACACCGCCCAAAATCTTTAAAAGTGTTGATTTCCCCGATCCATTTTCGCCAGCAACAGTGTGAACCTCGCCGGGGCGTAAATCCAGACTCACATTTGAAAGTGCTTGGACAGCATCGAATCGCTTACTGATATGGCGCATCTCCACGCCTGCATTCATCGTTGTAACTGACACTATTTTGAAGCCCGTTCGTATTCCACTAATTCAAGTTGATTGTTCCAAGGATCCAAAACATAAATAATCCGTTGGCCAGCAGCAGGTCCTTCATTAATTTCAATTGGTCCAGCCATGAAAGTCAATCCATATTCAGCCCTAAGTTCCAAAACTTTATCCAGGTTTGTAACTTTGAAAGCAATATGGTGTCCGCCTAAATCTGAATTTTTTGGTGGTGTTGTCCGGCGATCTTCGGGACGGTCATATTGAAAAAGTTCAAGCCTGCTGCCATTGCCATATTCAAGCATCGCCAAAGTGAAACGCCCGTCGGCAACATTCACATGCGCAAGTGACCAATCTTTGCCGTCTACTTCTGGAAACTCGCGTCCATCAAATGGGCCCAGACGAAATATTTCTTTTGCGCCAAGCAGAGTGCAATAAAACGAAACTGCCTCATCAAGATTAGGAATGGTCATTCCAACATGATCCATGCCTTCAACACCTGGCATATTGCGCGTTTCAATGGCCATGTCTCTCCCATGCGTAAACCGGGTGGGGGCTTACTTGGCTAATTCTCTTGTTCTTTTATGACGCTCGTCAAGTATTTGTCATAACAATCTTGTGACAATTCGCCTTGAAAATAACAAAAAATGTGACCTGGGCCTTATCAATTAGCCGTACAACGCTCATGTAGGTAGAAATTGAATAATTGCATAAGAAAAGAACTAAATACGTTAGTTACTGGTGGCTAGGCGTGCGGATTTGAACCTTCGAAGGTATGGGGATTTACAATCCTGATCGAGGGCAAACCCTCGCCCAGCCAAGCCAGATTTCACACGGGAACTAGCGCTAAGAGCCACCTTAAATTCTCGGCTGGTATTCTTTTGGTATGAGTGGGCGCATGGCATTTCTGAAAGAAAATAGCGAAGTGATTAAGGCTATCGCCGCACGCCATAAAGGCCTCAAGATTGCAGTGTTTGGAAGTGTTGCCAGGGGCGAAGATAGACCAGATAGTGATGTTGATTTTCTGGTGACCTTCGACAAGGGAACTTCCTTGTTGGACCTGGTTGGCCTACAGGATGCACTTGCGGATTATCTCAAAATTCCTGTCGATGTGATCTCAACCGGTGGTCTTAAGGAAAGAGACCACCCTATTCGCGCAGAGGCACTTACCTTGTGACACGCACAGATGAACTATTTATTGCTGACCTTTTTGAAACCGCAGAAAAGTTAGCAACACTGCGCCGTACACGTATTGCCTAGGACTAGATGAAGGCAATTCAGATCTCAGAAGTCGGCGGCCCTGAAGTTCTGCGCTTATCCGAAATCGATCCTCCCACTATTACGGCAACTCAAGGGCTAATCAAAGTTTCTATAGCAGGAGTTAATTTCATTGATATCTACCATCGCCTTGGCAGATATCCGCAGAGCCTGCCATTTACTCCCGGTGTTGAAGGCATCGGCATAATCACTGAACTTGGAACAGCTGCACCAGAAGATTTAAAGATTGGAATGCGAGTTGGTTGGGTTATGGCAAGTGGCGGATACGCGGAATTTGCTGCGATTCCAGCGGCCAGTTTGATTCCAATTCCAGAAGATATTGCCGATGAAGATGCTATTGCGCTCTTACTTCAAGGAATGACTGCGCATTATTTGACTAGAGATTCATACAGAATTAAACCAGGCGATATAGCCCTTGTTCATTCAGGTGCTGGCGGTGTTGGATTATTGCTAACGCAATATATAAAGTCACTTGGCGGCCGAGTAATTGCCACTGCATCTACATCGGCGAAGCAAGACTTGGCAAGATCTGCTGGAGCAGACTTAGCAATTGGCTACGAAAATTTTGCAATTCGCGTGAAGGAATTTACTGATGGCAAGGGTGTGAGTGTTATCTACGATGGAGTAGGACAGAGCACCTTTGAACAAGGGTTGCAGGCTCTTGGCCGCAGGGGAACATTTGCTATTTTTGGCGCTGCGAGTGGCCAAGTCGAACCCATCGAGATAATGAAGATCTCAGCCGGTTCTATATTTCTGACCAGGCCGACACTCGCTGATTTTGTGGCCACCAGAAAGGAATTACTCTGGCGCGCCAATGACGTCTTCGCTGCCTTTGTGCGCAATGACTTAAAAATTGCAATTGTTGCTAGTTACGCCCTAGGCCAGGCCTCTGATGCGCACTTAAATTTGGAGAACCGCACATCTACCGGAAAGTTGATTCTGAAAATTCGGTAATGTTGGTCCGTGGCATATAAAGATGCAAGTAGGGAGGCCCACTTTCCCGCAATCGAAAGACGCTACGGCGAAAAAATGGCTTACTGGTTTAAGGTTATGGCAAAGCTCTCTGATGCTAAGTATCCAGAACAAATTGCCCACCTCCGAGAGAACTTTGGCTTTTCACAAGCGCATGCCAACGCTCTCGTTATGTATTCCCGTGGCTCGAAATCGGCAAAGCGTTTTGAAACTCCTACTCAATACTTTAAGACTATTGATCCCAAACAGGCCAAGACAGTTCGTGCCATCTTAAAAACTCTGACCACAAAATTCCCCCAGCTAGAGCTCGTGATTGCTTGGAATCAGCCAATGCTTAAATTCAGGGATTCCTATGTTTTTGGAATCAGTACTGCAAAGAACCACATACTCTTTGCACCTTGGAGCCAAGAGGTACTAGAGAGATTTAGGCCAAAGATGAAAGATCTCGATGTAAAGAAAAAGACTGTGGCTGTTCCAAATGATTGGCTAATCGATGAGAAACTCTTGATTGCAATGGCAAAGGCCAGAATTGCTGAAATTAAGTAAGTTTTAGGCGTCTGGAATTCAGGCTCATTCTCATGAGTTCTTACTGGTGGCTAGGCGTGCGGATTTGAACCTTCGAAGGTATGGGGATTTACAATCCTGATCGAGGGCAAACCCTCGCCCAGCCAAGCCAGATTTCACACGGGAACTAGCGCTAAGAGCCACCTTAAATTCTCGGCTGGTATTCTTTTGGTATGAGTGGGCGCATGGCATTTCTGAAAGAAAATAGCGAAGTGATTAAGGCTATCGCCGCACGCCATAAAGGCCTCAAGATTGCAGTGTTTGGAAGTGTTGCCAGGGGCGAAGATAGACCAGATAGTGATGTTGATTTTCTGGTGACCTTCGACAAAGACGTTTCAGTGCTTGATTGGCTTTTGCTCAATGAAGAATTGGAGCAATTTCTAAAATTACCGGTAGATGTTATTTCAATGAATGGCCTAAAGCCTCGTGATGTTCGCATTCGTGAAGAAGCAATTTTGCTATGAGTAGGTCTGATGAAGAAAGAGTTCAGGATATTCTCGAAATAGCCATCTCCTTGGAAATACTCGTGGCAAAGAGCGAAGAGTTCTTTCTTGAAGATATAACCCACCAATGGGGTATTGAGAGAGCGTTGTAAAATATTGGTGAAGCCTGCATAAAAATGTCTGACTCCATAAAAGTGAAATATTCAGATGTGGATTGGAAGTCAATCATTGGTATGAGGACATACTTGGCACATGCCTACCACCGGATAGATTCAGATATCGTTTGGAAGGCTGCAAGCATAAGTGTCCCGGCTCTGGTCAAGGCTTTAAAGAAAACTTCGTAACCCCGCCATTGACATTGGCATACCCCCTCCCGAAGGGCAAGGATTCCAAAGCGATTTAGCCTATTTTTAGTATTGATTTGGTATGAAACGATTGCCTACACCTGCAATTTAAAGGCACTAGAAATTGTCAGTAGCTAGTGAAAGAATACGTTTTGAATACAACTAAATATAGAACTCACGCTCATTTTCATGAGACCGAACTGGTGGCGGGTGAAGGATTTGAACCTTCGAAGGCAGAGCCGGGGGATTTACAGTCCCCTCCCATTGGCCGCTCGGGCAACCCGCCAGGGTTTATTACGGCTTGCGTAGATTACCTTATTAACTCATGCTCTCGAAATCGTCTTTAGTCCGGCAGAATGACAGGAACTTGGGTCATTAATCCGCCATCAATCACGTAAGAACTTCCGGTAATAAATGAAGCTTTATCTGAACAGAGGAATCCCACAAGTTCCCCAATGTCATGAATGCTGGCCATACGACCAATTGGGTGAGAACTTCCCCACTCTTTCAAAATCTCATCTTCACTTCTTCCAGCACTAAATACCCGAGCGGATTCCCGCAACATTGGCGTATCCACCGACGCTGGCAGGATCGCGTTGCATCTGATTTGTTCTGCCGCATGATCGATTGCTATAGCTCGAGTTAGTGAATTTATTGCGCCCTTTGAAGCCGCGTATGCGACAACACCTTTTTGGTTGGCTAATGATTGAACTGAGGAAATATTTACTATAGATCCGCCTTTTGCCTTGCGCATAAATGGAATCGCATACTTGGCAGTTAGGTACATGGACTTAACATTCACATTAAATGTCTTGTCCCAAGTTTCTTCACTTGTTTCCACCGCTGTTCCATAAGTTTGGATTCCGGCACAATTCACCAAATAATCTATTTGTCCATACTTTTCGCCAATACTTGCAACCGCGCTCTTCACTTGAGAATCAGAAGAAACGTCAACTTTCATTCCTGAAATTTTCTCACCAAACTCCGCAAAGCCCTCTTGTGCCTTTATTAAGCCAGCTTCATCTAAATCAAACATAATCACAATTGCGCCATCTTCCAAGAGACGTTTTGTGCTTCCAAAGCCAATTCCTTTAGCTCCTCCGGTAACAATTGCAACTTTGCTCATTCACCAACTCCTAATCCGAGCGCCATTTTTTCGAACTTCAGCAATATTGGTTGCGCCTGTTAGGGCCATTCCGTTTTCGAATTCGCGTCGCATTATTTCTATAACTTGTTCAACACCTGCTTCGCCATTTGCCATTGCACCATATAGATATGCCCGGCCGATAAAGACTGCTTTTGCGCCAAGAGCAATGGCGCTAAGGGCATCTAGGCCAGACATAATCCCGCCATCAATATAAATTTCCACCTTTTTTCCGACTGCCCTGACTACATCAGGAAGAATTTCGAGTGGAACTGGGCCTCGATCAAATTGGCGCCCTCCATGATTTGAAAGGATAATTCCTTGAATTCCCAGTTTTGCCACTGTTTTTGCATCTTCAACACTTTGAATTCCCTTTATAACTATTGGCCCATCCCAAACCGATCGCAACCACGAAATATCTTTGAAAGTCGTTGCGGGATCAAAAATTGCTGCGGCTAGGTGTGAAAGAGATTTATCCCAACCTCGAAATGCTGCGAATTCCAACTTGCCTGTAGTGAAAAGATTCAGCCACCAAATCGGCTTTCGGGCAATAGCGAATACTGTGTTGATTCGAATTCGCGGTGGAATAGTTAGCCCATTCCTATTGTCTCGGTACCGCAATCCAGCTACAGGCGTATCTACTGTTAATACTAAGGTTTCAAATCCGCTCTCCCGAGCTTGTTTAATAACAGCCAAACTATCGTTCCGATTTTTCATGACATACAACTGAAACCATCTCCGCGAATTTGGAACTGCGCTTGCTAATTCGGCGGGCGAAGTCGTTCCCATCGTTGATAAGGCATAGATTAAATTCTTTTCTGCCGCCACATTTGCTACTGCGGGTTCACCAACATGATGCATAAGTCTTGTGTAACCGGTCGGAGCAAAACAAATTGGTAAATCAACTTTTTTGCCAAGAATAATCTCTGAGGTATCTAGCCTGGAAACATCACGCAAAACTCTTGAATTGAACTCAACTCTAGAATATACCTCTCGAGATCTGGCATAGGCGATTTCGTCAACGGCCCCGCCCTCTACATAATCAAATACAACTTTAGGTGTTCGTTTTCGGGCGATTGTGGCCATGTCATCAACGCTCTGGGCGCGTTGTAATTTGCCCTTGTAAGGGTTTAACGAAGGCAAAGTCCAATCAATTAGCGACCAGAAATAGGGCAGGTTCGGCAATTTACGAGCGCTCCGAATCATGGCGCTAATTTACCCTACAATTGGGCTCATTAGAATAAGATAAAAATAGATTACTGAAAAAGGGGTCCTTAAAGTGGCTGATTCAAGTTTTGATGTTGTCTCCGAAGTTGATCATATGGAAGTGGATAATGCTTTTAATCAAGCAGACCGCGAAATTGCCACGCGCTTTGATTTCAAAAATACGGATAGTAAAATTGAAAAATCTGGCGAGAAGATTCTTATTGAGGCTCAGTCCGAAGAGAAGGCAAAGGCCGTTCTCGAAGTCTTTAAGGATAAATTGATCAAGCGTCAGGTTTCGCTCAAACACCTTGAATCATCAGACCCGGAACTTAGTGGCAAAATCTATAAAATTAGTTGCACACTAATAGAAGGAATCTCAACTGAGAATGCCAAAAAACTGGCAAAAATAATTCGTGACGAAGGACCAAAATCTATTAAGACACAGATCCAAGGCGAGACTCTTAGGGTGACAAGTAAATCCCGAGATGACCTACAGGACACAATGGCTCTAGTAAAAGCACAAACTTTAGAGTTTGCAGTTCAGTTTACGAACTATCGCTAATAGGTGAGTAACTACCGTCTTGGCTTAATTTATGGATTTATCTCCTACACCTTGTGGGGACTATTTCCACTTTATTGGCCACTGCTTCAACCAGCCACACCGCTGGAAATGGTTGCCCACCGTTCGGTTTGGTCACTTGTAATTTGTATTATCGCTCTCGCTGTCGGTCATCAATTGAAATCAACTTTTGCACTAATGAAGACTCCGAAAATCTTTTGGCAATTTTTTGCTGCAGCTGGCTTGATCTCGATAAATTGGATTACCTATATTTGGGCAGTTAATCACGAACAAATCGTTGAGGCATCACTTGGTTATTACATGCAGCCAATTCTCTTAGTGATGATGGGAATTCTGATTTTCAAAGAGGAATTGCGTAAGATCCAGTGGATTGCTTTTTTAGTCGCTATCTTCGGAGTTATTGTTTTAACAATTGACTATGGTCGTCCGCCTTGGATTTCATTCGCCCTAGCTTTTTCTTGGAGTTCCTATAGTTTTGTTAAGAAGAAAATAAATTTGGGATCTCT
This sequence comes from uncultured Actinomycetes bacterium, assembly GCA_937876245.1. Lineage (GTDB taxonomy): Bacteria > Actinomycetota > Actinomycetes > Nanopelagicales > Nanopelagicaceae > AAA044-D11. The sequence continues at coordinate 56,252 of CALEGP010000003.1, forward strand.
CCAGGGACTTGCAATCGAAACGCTTATCTCTTCCGTTTTTTATGGCGCCTACTTGCTTTGGCTTGGAAGTAAGGGAACCGGTCAATTTGGTCATGGCGCGGGTTTAACCGCGCTTTTGATTGGTGCCGGCGCCGCTACAGCGATTCCCCTCCTATTGTTCAATGGAGCCACGACGCGAATTCCATTCACAATGATTGGCTTGTTGCAGTACCTGACCCCAACGATTCAGTTTTTACTAGCTGTCTTCCTGCGCCATGAGCCCATGCCAACTGCAAGATGGATTGGCTTCGTATTTATTTGGATAGCCCTGATAACCCTTGGCTACGACTTAATTAAGTCAGGAAGTTCTAGAGATAACAGCTTGGCTCAGCCCGACTAAAGCAGCTTTTGCTGGGCCCTCGGGAAGTAGACTCAAGTGCATCTGTGCAGACTTAGCTCTCTCTGCTACTAGTTCGCGAGACTTTGTCAGAGCAATATGTGAGCGAAGTTTCAAAATAGTTTCTTGTACTACTGCTTCATCCGTAATTGGAGCACACAGTAACTCTTTGAGTTTAGCATCATTGGGGTCCTCAGATTCTAGAATAAATAAAGTTACCAATGTTGGAACTCCCTCTCGCAAGTCTGTTCCCGGTGTTTTGCCTGACTCGTGAGAGTCGCTGACAATGTCAATAATGTCATCTGCAAGTTGGAAAACAACTCCTATTTCTTCACCGAAATTTGTAAGAGCATCAATCACTATTGGTTCTGCCCCGGAAATTAGCGCTCCATATCTGGCACTTGCCGATATCAGCGATGCGGTTTTATCTGAAACAACATTTAGGTAATGCTCTAACTGAGTTTTACCTTGACTAGATCCCTGAGTCTCAGTTATTTGGCCAATCACCAAACGTTCAAAAGTAAGAGCTTGCAAGCGAACGGCCTCTGGTCCAAGGTCAGCCAAAAGTTGCGAAGTTTTTGCGAACAAATAGTCGCCGGTCAAAATTGCAACGCTGTTATCCCAACGATTATTTGCGCTTTCAACTCCTCGACGAAGTGGCGCCTCATCCATAACATCATCATGGTACAAAGTTCCCAGGTGGGTAAGTTCGCAGACGACGGCAGCTTCAATGAGCCCATCAGCTTCAGGATTTCCAAAATGGGATGCGAGAAGAGTTAGTAATGGCCTAAGTCGTTTTCCGCCCGCATCAATAAGATGCCGGGAAGTCTCAATTACTAGTGGATATTTTCCTTCTATTGCTTCTCGTAAAAATACTTCAACTTCCTGCATAGAGGCAAGGAGCCTGGTTTCAAGGGCCAGATCAATATCTGGAATTCCAATTCGCGACATTAGCGAATGAAGTAGGCAAAGTTTTGTGCGACATCAAAGAGTATTGATGGAGCAAGGCCGAGGAGTATTGTAACAATTGCGCTCAAGAAAATCGCGACTCTAGTAAGTAGTGGGGGAATTACAACTGATACAGAATCATTCGAAGCATCAGCAAAGAAGAGCATCAAAATTATTCGCAGGTAAAAAAAGACTGCGATCGCACTGGCAAGAACTCCGACGACTACCAAATAGATGTTTCCAGATTCATATGCGGCGGAAAATATTGCAAACTTGCCAACGAATCCACTTGTCAGTGGAATTCCAGCGAAACTTAAGAGAAATAGCGACATGGTGGCGGCGATAAGCGGAGATTTCTTGCCCAAACCAAGCCAGCGATTGATGTCAGAGACTTCACCGGCCGAATCGCGGATCAGAGTTACAACACCAAAGGCGCCAAGGGTTGCTAGTCCGTAGGCCACTGAATAGAAGAGCAGCGCAGCCAATCCACTTTGGTTAAGCGACACAACTGCTGTAAGCAAAAAGCCTGCGTGTGCAATTGAGGAGAATGCCAGAATGCGTTTTATATCGCGCTGGGAAATGGCTGCGATTGCGCCAAACAACATAGTGACGACTGCAATGACTGAAATTATTGGTTTCCAACTCCATTGTGCGGCATCCAGGCCAACATAGAAAATTCGCATGGTTGCACCAAATGCTGCTGCCTTGGTTGCCGCTGCCATAAATCCCGTTATCGGAGTTGGGGCGCCTTGATAAACATCTGGTGTCCAAGAATGGAATGGCACCGCGCCAACCTTGAAAAGCAAACCAACAGAAACAAAGGCAATTCCAAGAAGCAAGAAGACATCGTTACCACCACCACCATGGATTGCATCGGTTAGGCCATTTAAGGAAAGTGATCCTGAATAGCCATAGAGAAGCGCTGCTCCGAAGAGGAAAAACGCTGACGAGTAGGCGCCAAGTAAAAAGTATTTGAGGGCCGCTTCTTGAGAAAGCAGCCTACGTCGCCGTGATAAGCCAGCCATCAAATAAAGAGGCAGAGAGAGAACTTCAAGGGCAACAAATAGCGTGATGAAATCCGTAGCTACCGGGAAGAGCATCATTCCGGAAACTGCAAATAGGGTTAAGGGAAATACTTCAGTTTGTGCTCGTCCTGATTCAAGGGCAGCGGCCTCTTCTATTGATCCGGGCAGCGCAGATGCTTGTGGTGCAAAGTGATCTTGGTCGGCAATCAATAGAATTCCTACAAAAGCCAGAACTAAGATTGTTCCTTGTAGGAAAATTCCAGCGCCATCAATTGATACCGAGGTAATGGCAGCCATCGATGATCCTTGATTTCGCACTCGATAGAGTTGCTCGAAAGCAATAACGATACCGGCCAGCGAAATTGTCAGCTGCAGTCGAGCGCGTAGCGCCTGCTTAATAAAAGCTTCAACCAGAACACCCAGAATGGCCGTAGCTAAAATTATAAGAATTGGAGCTAAGAGTGCGTAATCTAGCTTGGGCGACGTCAACATTATTTGACCACCTTTGCGATCGGATCGCTTACCCCGACATGGGTCATAATTGTTTGCGTAGTTGGATTAATAACATCAAGCGCTGGTTTTGGATAGAAACCCAACAGAACTAACACTGCAATAACCGGCCCAATTGCGATTTTCTCACGCAGATTAAGGTCAATAATTCCAGCTGCCGAGGTTGGTGTTTCCCCATGAAGCGCTCTCTGGACTGCCAGTAATACATAGAGTGAAGCCAAAATAATTCCGGTCGTTCCAAGAATCGCTGCAACAGGATACTTAGCAAATGATCCAACTAGGACTAAAAATTCGCTAACAAAACTGGAGAGACCTGGAAGTGCAAGTGCCGACATTCCAGCAAGGAAGAAGCTCCAAGCAAGGACCGGGGCCACTCGCTGTAAACCGCCAAAATCAGCAATTTGTGATGAACCACGACGTTTGATCATCCAACCGGCAGTCAGGAATAGCGCTGCCGTTGAGAAACCATGGTTGACCATATAGAAAATTGCGCCGGATAAGCCCTGTGAAGTTAAGGCAAAGATTCCCAACGTTATAAAACCAAAATGTGAAATCGAAGTGAAAGCAATCAGGGAATTAATATCCTTCTGTCCAATTGCCAAGAATGCACCATACAGAATGGATATAACGGCCAGGGTAATAATCGCTGGCGTAAATGTTTTCGTAGCTTCAGGGAAAAAACTCATACAGAAGCGAATCATTCCGTAAGTACCAACTTTATCTAGAACTCCGAGTAATAAAGTAGAAGTGCCAGCAGTCGCAGACTTTGCCGCAGTTGGAAGCCAGGTATGGAATGGCCAGAGCGGCGCTTTAATTGCAAAGGCGATAAAGAAGCCGAGGAATAACCAATTCTGTGTCGCAGTGTCAATGCTTAATTCGGAAAGTTTCGTAATATCAAAAGTTCCGCCACCCTGATTTGTCGAAATTATGTATAGCCCAATTACTGAAGCCAGCATTAGAAGGCCACCAAAAAGACTATAGAGCAAGAACTTCATTGCGGCGGCGGCACGTTCTCCTGATCCATATCCGCCAATTAGGAAGTAGACCGGAAGTAACATCGCCTCAAAAATTACATAGAAGAGAAACACATCTGTTGCAGCAAATACGCCGATCATCATGGTTTCTAGAACTAGTAGAAGTATGTAAAAAGTCTTCACGCTCCAGCGACCGTTCTCCGATTCGTTCCATCCGGCAAGAAAAACAATCGGAACCAAGATGCTGGTCATTAAAATTAGCACTAGCGCCATTCCATCAATGCCAACTGCGTAATTAATATTGAATGCCGAAATCCAGCTGCGGGACTCGCTAAATTGAAGTGATCTTTCACTTTTCTCAAAGCCAAAGGCCATGAAAATGGAAACAATCATCACCAAAACTGCGAATCCAAGTGCGACTTGCTTAACTAATTTGGCGTTGCTAACTGGTAAAAAGGCGATTAATCCCGCCCCTATTAGTGGCAGCAGTTGAAGGGTGGTCAAAATACTCATAGCGTCACCAACCAAACCATTACGACTAGGGCTAGTACGCCCAAGACCATAATCAGCGCATAACTTCGGACAAATCCGCTCTGAATAGAGCGAACGGCGGTGGATGAGGTTTGAATGATCCAGCCAATCATTCGGAGAAGACCATCAATAACCTTGTAATCAGTCTTGACCAATCCAGAAGTTAACTTCTGGCCAGGACGCATAAATACGGCCTCATTAAATGAATCCTGATATAAATCATTTCGAGCAGCCTTGGTGAAAACTGAAACATTAGTTGGAGCGACCAGAGGAACTGTCCGGTATTTAAATACTGCTAGAGCTACTCCTATTGCAATTACTACAAGAGCCATCAATGAAACAACGAGCGGAGGCAAGAATTCTTCGGCATGGTTTTCATGGTTTTCATTTACAATTGGTTGTAACCAATTGACTAGAGCGCCTCCCGAACTTAATAGAAAGCCAGAAGTCACAGAGCCGAGGGCAAGTACTGCCATTGGTGCCCACATCAAGATTGGTGATTCATGTGGCTTAGCGTTTTCGTCCCAACGTTTGGTTCCGGTAAATGTTAAAACAATTACTCGAGTCATATAAAATGCCGTTACTGCTGCGCCAAGTAGAGCAGCTCCGCCTAATAGGATTCCTTTTGCTCCCCCCGCGTTGAATGCGGTTTCTATAATTTTATCTTTTGAATAGAAACCTGCAAAGGGTGGAACACCGAGTATGGCAAGGTAACCAAGCCCAAATGTTGCTGCGGTGATCGGCATAACTTTTCTGATTGCACCGTAACGTCGCATATTTACTTCGTCATTCATTCCGTGCATTACTGAACCAGCACCTAGGAACATTCCAGCCTTAAAGAAACCGTGTGTCAGCAAGTGCATGATAGCGAATGCATATCCAACTGGACCAAGTCCGGTAGCGAGAATCATGTAACCGATCTGCGACATCGTCGATGCTGCAAGCGCCTTCTTAATGTCGTCCTTAGCTGTTCCGATTACTGCACCGAACAACAGCGTTATGGCTCCGACACTAACAACCATAAGTTGCGCAGTAGGTGAAGCATCAAAAATAAAGTTCGAACGAGTTATTAAATACACCCCAGCTGTCACCATGGTAGCTGCGTGGATCAGCGCCGAAACTGGGGTTGGGCCTGCCATTGCATCGCCAAGCCAGGATTGCAGTGGGAATTGTGCTGATTTTCCAGCAGCTGCCAATAGTAAGGCTGCGCCAATTGCGGTTAGTGCAGCAGCTGATGCGCCATGAGCACCTTCTTTAACACCAGCGAAAGTAACTGTTCCAAATTGAGTAAATGCAATCATGATAGCCAATGAAAGGCCCACATCTCCAACGCGATTTGCGACGAATGCTTTCTTGGCCGCTGTTGCATATGCCGGTTTTTGATTCCAGAAACCAATCAGCAAGTAAGAAGCAAGACCCACACCTTCCCAGCCCACATAAAGATTTAAATACGAGTCGCCAAGGACAAGGAGCAACATAGCCGCGATAAAGAAGTTTAGGTAAGCAAAGAATCTGCGGCGATCATGATCGTGCGACATATAGGCAATTGAATAGACATGTATAAGAGTTCCCACGCCAGAAATCAAAAGTACAAAACAAATAGAGAGTTGATCAAGTAGAAGGGATGCATCGACGTGAAGACTTCCAACCGAAATCCATTCAAAGATCTTTTGCGTAGCTGGTCTGGCAAGTCCGTCTCTGCCTTGCATCGCAAAAAATTCAATTAAAGCAACTGCAAATACGCTTGCCGAAATCAATGTTGCAAAAATATGACCCCACTTATCCGCGATGCGACCCAGAAGCAGCAATAGGGCTGAGCTGAAAAGTGGTAGGGCGATTAAGTAAACTAAGTTAGTGCTCGTCGTCATTATCGTTTCAACAAACTAGCATCATCGACAGATGCTGATCGACGGGAGCGATAAATCGCAACTATTATCGCTAGGCCAACTACAACTTCACAAGCCGCAACCACCATGGTGAAAAAGGAAGCTACCTGGCCTGAGAGATTTCCGTGAATTCTGGAAAAGGTTACGAAAGCTAGATTTGCCGCATTTAACATGAGTTCTACGCACATGAAGATAACAATCGCATTTCTTCGAACTACGACCCCAATCGCTCCGATAGTAAATAGGAGTGCAGAAAGATAAACGTAATTTGAAACATCCATTTAGTCTTCCTCCGCTTCTTTCTCTTCTAACTCAAATGGCTTACTGGACAACATATCTCCGCGAGCCTCGAGCGTCTTTGATATCGAAGTTGGTGCCGGAGTGCCATCGGGAAGTAGCGCCGGTACATCAACTGCATTGTGACGAGAAAATACACCCGAGCTAGGAAGACCAGCAGCATTTGCCAGTGATGCACCACGGAATCTCGCAATTGATTGATCGCGCTGAGCGGTACGTGATTTGATTACGCTGCTGTGGGCTAAAACCATGGCACCAAGTGCCGCAGTAATTAATAATGCAGAAACAACCTCAAAAGCCCAAACATACTTGGTGAATAATTCTTCGGCTATGCCTTGAACATTTCCTCCCGAATTTGCAGCCGATAAACCGACTACATCTGTTCCAAGAGTGGCACGACCAATTAAGGAAACTAATAATCCGCCAAGTCCCACCGCTGCAACAATCGAAGCAGGACGCAGTCCTCGGATATTTTCGACGAGGGAATCTGAACTATCAACTCCCACAAGCATAAGAATGAATAGGAATAGCATCATTACTGCACCGGTATACACAACAATCTGGACGATTCCTAGAAAGAGTGCATCTTGGGCGATATAGAAAATAGCTAAGGTAATCATTACCCAAGCGAGAAGAAGCGCCGAGTGAACCGCCTTCTTCGCAAAAATCATTCCTGCTGCAGCTGCAACCGCGATTGGCGCAAGAATCCAGAACATAACCGCTTCCGGAGTCGCGGTCGGGCCAACTTCCAGCGCAAAATTAATCATTTTTAATATCCGTAATATCCCCACGGTAATAATCGATATGAGTTTTTCCCTCAGCCATTGGGTGAGGAGGTTTCAAAGCTCCTGATCGAAGCGGAGCCAATAGGTCTTCCTTCTCAAAAATTAATTTGCTTCGAGAGTCATCAGCTAGCTCGTACTCATTTGTCATAGTCAGCGCCCGAGTTGGGCACGCTTCCACACAGAGACCACAGAAAATGCAACGGAGATAATTGATTTGATAAACCTTGCCATAACGCTCCCCCGGCGAGTATCTAGCATCTTCAGTATTACTTTCGCCCTCAACGAGTATCGCATCTGCAGGACAGGCCCAGGCACATAGCTCGCAGCCAATGCACTTCTCAAGACCATCGTCGTAACGATTTAGCTGGTGGCGCCCATGAAAACCTTCTGCCATGGGTTCCTTAACTTCTGGATATTCAACAGTTGTGACTTTCTTAAACATGGTAGTAAAAGTCACCCAAAAGCCTTGCAGTTGCGCAAAGAAACTCTTGGCATTTTGGTTCTCGATTGGAACGTTTGCTTTTGCAGCAGCAGTTAAACCAAGATCGTCGGGACGGGGGGTAAGTTCAGTCATTTAATTCTTCCATTCTGATTTCATAACTCTTACTGGGCATTGCTGGAACTGGGAAACTAGGTATCGATACTTCGCCAAGTGCATCTTCCCGAGCCCGTCGATTCTTCGCTGACTCCATCAAGCTAGAGCCCGCCAGTACGAGTAAGGCAACGCCGAAAGTAAAACCAATGACGGCCGAACGAGAGGCGCCTTGTTGTGAGAGCACGCGCAATGTGGCAACAACCATAATCCAGAGCAATGAAACTGGAATTAAAACTTTCCAGCCAAATTTCATAAATTGGTCATATCGAAGTCGTGGGAGAGTTCCACGGAGCCAGACAAATACGAAGAAGAAGAAAATAACTTTAACCAAAAACCAGAGCACCGTGAACCAGCCACCAAGCCAACTTTCGGTGAAGCCCAATCCAGGTAGGGCGTGGTACCCACCTAAAAATAGCGTCGTAGCTAGCGCTGACACTGCCATGATATTTACATACTCAGCCAAGAAAAAGAGTGCGAATTTAAGTGACGAATATTCTGTGTGAAAACCTCCCACAAGTTCACCTTCTGCCTCGGCTAAATCGAACGGCGCCCTGTTGGTTTCTCCAACCATTGAGATCGCATAAATAACAAATGATGGGAAGAGCGTTACGCAGAACCACCACTTGTCTTGCGCTGCGACGATGTCAGCAGTAGACATCGATCCAGAGTAAATAAATACCGCTACCAATGAAAGTCCCATTGCAACTTCGTAAGAAATAACTTGAGCACTTGAGCGAAGTCCACCTAACAATGGATAAGTTGATCCAGAAGACCACCCCGCCAAAACAATTCCATATACGCCAATTGAGGTGATAGCAAGTACGTATAAAACTCCAACTGGAATATCGGTCAATTGCATGACCGTCTTATGTCCAAAGAGAGTCACTTTTCCGGAAAGTGGAATGACAGCAAATGACATAAAACAGGTAGTTGCGCTGATTATCGGCGCCATAACAAAAACAATTCGATCAGCAGCTTTCGGAATTAAATCTTCCTTAAGCGCGAGTTTTACGCCATCAGCAAGCGCCTGAATTAAGCCGAAGGGACCAACTCGGTTAGGGCCAACGCGTTGCTGCATACGAGCGACAATACGGCGCTCTCCCCAAACTGACATCAGGGTTGCAAGGACACAAACTATAAAAATCAGGAACCCTTTTACAAGCGAAATCCACCCAGGATCGGTACCGATTAATTCTGCAGTACTCACGCTTTTATCACCTTAACTTGACCATTTACAAATCCAAGATTGGCGATGACTTGTGAGCCAATTGAATTGCGAGGAACCCAGATTAGGTCATCTGCCATTTCACATATTTCTACCGGAAGTTCTAGTGATCCGAGTTCTGAGGAAATTGAAATCAATTCACCTGACTTTACGCCAATTTTTTCGGCGCGGGCCTTTGAAATATGAGCGCTGGCTTTTCGCGCTGTGCCAGCAAGGTTGGCTTCGCCCCCTTGGAGAGTTCCAAGATCTAAAAGCAGTCGCCAGGATTTAAGATTTAATTTTTCACCCAGCTCTGTAATTTTTTCTGATACTGATTTTTCAAAAGCTACCGGCGTGCCATCCCACTTGCCAAGCGAAGCAATTTCACGAGCTGTGGCTGAAACAGTAGGCAAATTGATTGGGCTTCCCATTTCATCAGCGAGCATAGAAAGAATTCGAACATCACTTCGAGAAAGAGAGTCGGCAATTGCCTTTTCAAATACTCGCGGACTTCCTTGCCAATCTAAGTAAGAACCACTTTTTTCGATAACTGCAGCAACCGGCAGGACTACATCTGCCACAGCAGTAATTGCGCTGTGTGAAATTTCAAGTGAAACGACAAACGAGTTCAATAATTGTGTGAGAGCCGTCGAGGAAATATCTAGTGGATCCACGCCACCGATAACAACAGCATCCAAATTCTTTACATTTAGCGCCAAGAGGATTTCTGAAGTTGAGCGCCCTTGGCTGGTTGGAAGTGATTCAACTGACCATGCAGCGGCAACATCGACTCGGGCAGCTGGATCAGTAACTGGACGTCCACCTGGCAGAAGTGTCGGAATTGCACCAGCGGCCAACGCACCAGGCTCACCTGAACGACGTGGAATCCAAGCTAATTTTGCTCCGCTCTTATTTATTAACTCGTAAACAGATGAAAAAGCACCTCTAGTTTCAGCTAGTCGTTCGCCGACGATTACAACACTCTTAGTCGTCAGATTAGCGATTTTTGAAAGATCCGATATCAGCACTGCGCCTAATTTTTCCGATCCTCGACTAGCGAATGGGGCATCAGAAAGTACTGGCAAAGCACGCTTGCTAACCTGTTTGTAAATTCGCAAGAAGACTATTGGTGATTCTTCTTCTGGCTCGAAACCAAGCAACACAACTTGATCAGCAACATCTATATCTTTGTAAGTGGTTTTAAGATTGAGCGCAACCCTTGATAAAAAGGATGTCTCTTCGTCGGAGTGTGGTCGTGCTCGAAAATCAATATCGTTTGTTCCAAGTGCAACACGAGCAAATTTGCTGTAACCGTAGGCATCTTCAACGGTTGTACGGCCGCCAACCAGGACTCCGGCACGTTTGTCTTTCAAGCCAGCAGCCGCAAAGGCGATTGCTTCTGGCCAAGAGGTTTCATGAAGTTCGCCATCCGCGCCGCGTATCATAGGCGTCGTTACACGTTCTCGATTTGTTAAATATTTAAAAGCCCAACGTCCCTTGTCGCAATTCCACTCTTCATTGACCGAAGGGTCATCACCAGCAAGTCGGCGAAGGGTTTTCCCTCGTCGGATATCTGTGCGCATCGCACAACCAGAGGCACAGTGCTCGCAAGCCGAGTCAATTGAAACTAAATCAAATGGTCGAGCTCTAAATCGATATGACGTTCCAGTAAGTGCACCAACCGGACAAATCTGAACCGTGTTCCCGGAATAATAAGATTCAAAAGGATCTTTTTCATAAATTCCTACTTGTTGAAGTGCGCCTCGTTCGTTAAGTGTAATAAAAGGATCGCCGGCAATCTCTTCAGAGAAGCGAGTACAACGTGCGCAGAGAACGCAACGTTCTCGATCTAGAAGCACCTGGGATGAAATAGAGATTGGTTTTTCAAATGTGCGTTTTACACCTTCAAACCGCGATTCTGGACGACCAGTGCTCATCGCTTGATTTTGTAGCGGGCACTCCCCTCCCTTGTCGCAGACAGCGCAATCAAGAGGGTGATTAATAAGGAGGAATTCCATGATTCCCTCTTGCGCCTTTTCTGCCACTGTTGAAGTCAATTGAGTCTTAACAATCATGTTGTTTTCAACTGGAATAGTGCAAGATGCCTGCGGTTTTGGAAACGCCCTTCCATTTATTTCAATATCCACCAAACATTGGCGGCAAGCGCCTGCTGGCTTAAGCAGTGGATGATCACAGAATCGAGGAATCTGAATTCCAAGTTTTTCTGCTGCTCGAATTACAAGAGTTCCTTTTGGTACGGTAACTTCAAATCCATCAATTACTACCGTGATCATTTCTATAGCAACTTCAGTTTCTAATAGCGCTTGTTCGGGAGTCATTTATACACCTACCGTTTTGAAGATTGTTGAAGCAACACGGTCGAATGGACAACCACCATTGCGTTGATGTTCTAAGTACTCATCACGGAAATACTTAAGTGAGGAAATAATTGGTGCGACGGCGCCATCTGCAAGGGCACAGAAAGAACGGCCCGCAATGTTGTCGCAAAGATCCAATAATTTAGCAAGGTCAGCTTCAGTGCCTTTTCCGGCCTCGAGATCATGGAGCATCTGAACTAACCACCAAGTTCCTTCACGACACGGTGTGCACTTTCCGCAGGATTCATGTTTGTAGAACTCACTCCAACGAAGAACAGCTCTTACAACACAAGTAGTTTCATCAAAGATTTGAAGCGCTTTCGTGCCAAGCATTGAACCTGCAGCAGATACGCCCTCATAATCCAGAGGAATATCTAGGTGCTGGTCAGTAAATAGCGGAGTTGAAGATCCGCCGGGTGTCCAAAATTTAAGTTGGTGCCCTTCGCGAATTCCACCAGCAAGTTCGAGGATTTCTCTAAGAGTTATTCCAAGTGGTGCTTCAAATTGACCTGGATTATTTACGTGGCCAGAGAGGGAGTAGAGAGTAAATCCCTTACTTTTCTCAGTTCCCATTTCTTGAAACCATTCGATACCGTTATTGATAATTGCTGGCACTGAGGCAATGGATTCAACATTATTAACAACGGTTGGCTTTGCATACAATCCCGCTATAGCAGGGAAGGGAGGCCGAAGTCTTGGCTGACCTCGGAAACCTTCGAGCGAATCGAGAAGTGCAGTCTCTTCACCGCAAATATAGGCACCAGCACCAGCATGCAAAGTTAGCTCTAAGTCATAGCCTTTCCCGCCAATATTTTTTCCAAGCAAGCCAGCTTTATAGGCATCTTCAATCGCTTGCTGTACCCGACGAAAAACATGAACAACTTCTCCGCGCAGATAGATAAAAGCGTGGTTGGCACGAATTGCGTACGAGCCAATAATTATTCCTTCAATTAAGACATGTGGATTTGCCATAAGTAATGGCATATCTTTACAAGTGCCTGGCTCTGATTCATCAGCATTCACTACTAAGTAATGTTCTTTATTGTCGCCTTGTGGAATAAATCCCCACTTGCTTCCAGTCGGGAAACCAGCGCCGCCTCGGCCGCGCAATCCCGAATCCTTAATCATTTGGATTACTGCATCTGGCTCCATTGTCAGAGCTTTGGTTACCGCCTTGTAGCCACCAACTCGCTTGTAACCTTCAATAGTAAATGAATCCTTCTCGTCCCAATGTGCCGATAGAACTGGAGTTAGTTTTGTCATTGCCTTCCTCCATTTTTCGAAATCTGTAACCCTAAAAGCGAAGCACTTCCAGCCGAGACGCCTTCATGGGCAAGTCCATCATTTAATCCAGCTAATACCTCTGAATTCTCTTTCCATGTACGCAATTTGCTTGGTCCGCGAGTTGGAGGACGAGGATTTCCGGCACGGGCAGAATCAACTAAATCCTTAACGCTTTGCGGAGTTTGATTATCGTAAAATTCCCAATTAACCATTACGACTGGGGCATAGTCACAGGCAGCATTACACTCAATCCGCTCAATAGAAACTTTGCCATCTTTAGTGGTTTCATGATTTTCTATTCCGAGATGATCAGTAAGAGATTCGTAAATTTCATCCCCACCCATTACAGCGCAGAGTGTATTAATACAGACTCCGACATGGTATTCACCAGCAGGCTCACTCCGGTATTGCGTATAAAACGAAGATACCGCAGTGACTTCAGCGGTTGCAAGATTCAATATTTCAGCAATGGTTTCGATGCCGCGTTCAGTTACATATCCATCAATAGCCTGCACGTAATGCAATAGCGGCATTATTGCTGAACGAGATCTTGGATATCTAGAAATAATGGAATCCATTATTTTTAATTGCTCTGATGTAAATTTCATTAACGATCAACCCCACCCATTACTGGATCAATTGAAGCAACCGCACCAATTATGTCGGCAAGCATTCCACCCTCAGACATTGCAGAAGTCGCTTGAAGATTATTAAAAGATGGTTCGCGGAAGTGAACTCGATAGGGCCGAGTCCCGCCATCTGAAACTAAATGAACGCCTGTTTCACCACGAGGAGATTCGACGGCCGAGTAAACCTGACCCGCAGGAACTCGAAATCCTTCAGTTACTAGCTTGAAGTGATGGATCAATGACTCCATAGAAGTACTCATAATTTCACGAATGTGGTCGAGTGAGTTTCCTAGTCCATCACTGCCAACTGATAGTTGAGATGGCCAAGCAATTTTCTTATCTGCAACCATAACTGGCTGGCCTTCTGACTTCTCTAACTTGTCACAAGCTTGTTCGATAATTCGTAGTGATTGCTCTAGCTCTTGCATGCGAATTAAGAAACGCCCATAAACGTCACACGTATCTGTAGTAACAATATCAAATTCATAATTTTCATATCCGCAATATGGTTCGGTTTTTCTAAGATCCCATGGCATCCCAGTCGAGCGAAGTACTGGACCTGTAATTCCAAGAGTGGTGCAACCAGCAAGATCTAGATAACCAATTCCTTGGGTGCGCTTCATCCAAATCGTGTTGCCAACCAATAATTTTTCATTGTCCTTAAAATTATGACGAAGTTCCTTGACTGTCTCTCGAATTTTTGGAATAGCGCCCTTCGGCAAATCCTGAGCGACTCCCCCTGGTCGGACATATGCCATATTCATGCGAAGACCAGAAACCAACTCAAATACGTCTAAAACTTTCTCCCTCTCACGAAAAGCAAAAATCATAGGTGAGAGAGCTCCCAGTTCAAGAGCTCCGGTACCAAGTGCAACCATGTGCGAAGAAATTCTGTTTAGCTCCATCATAAGGACACGGATTTCACTTGCTCGCTCTGGAATGTCATTGGTAATTCCAAGCAGTTTCTCAACGCCTAAGCAATAAGCAGTCTCATTAAAAATAGGAGCCAAATAATCCATTCGAGTTACAAAAGTTACGCCCTGAGTCCAAGTGCGATATTCCGTATTCTTTTCGATTCCAGTATGGAGATAACCAATCCCCGCTCTGACCTCGGTAATAGTTTCACCCTCAAGTTCCAGAACTAAGCGAAGTACACCGTGGGTGGAAGGGTGCTGTGGGCCCATGTTCACAACAACACGTTCTTCTTTACTCTGACCAATTTCAGTTACTAGAGAATCCCAATCCCCACCAGTTACCGAGTAAACGCGACCTTCAGTTGTGTCGGTCTCTGATGCGTATGAATCGCGAGTAGTCATCGATATGACCTGCGTTCGGATGGCGCAGGAACCGTAGCGCCCTTATATTCAATAGGAATTCCACCAAGTGGATAATCTTTTCGTTGCGGATGACCTGGCCAATCATCTGGCATTAAAATTCGAGTTAAGCCGGGATGCCCATCAAAAATAATTCCAAACATGTCCCATGTTTCACGTTCGTGCCAATTATTTCCACCCCAAACTTCCACAAGTGAAGGCAGGTGCGGATCAGAATCTGGGATGCTAACTTCTAGACGGATGCGCCGATTATGTGTCATCGAAAGCAATGGGTAGACCGCATGCAGTTCTCGATCCTTATCCTCAGGATAGTGAACTCCATTCACTCCCAGGCAAATTTCAAATCGAAGTGATTGCGTGTCACGTAACTTCGTCGCTGTTTCAAAAAGACGTTCACGTTTTACATGCAAAGTTAATTCACCGCGATCTACGACAACTTTTTCAATCGCGTCACTAAATTCTGGATATGCCCGTTCAAGTTCGTCTGCAATTTCATCAAAATATCCGCCGTATGGCCGCTCGCTGGAGCCGATATTAATGGCGCTCCTGATCAAACCACCAAAGCCAGAAGTGTCACCAGATCCTTGAGTTCCAAAAGCTCCCGTGTTTTCGCTCATGAGAGAAGGCCGTTTAGTTGGTGAGTTGGTTTTGCGGCAAGAGCGGCAGCTTCAACTTCACGAATTATTTGCTCCCTATTTACGCCAAGTTTCTCATTTCCGATATGTTCGTGAAGTTTCAAAATTGCATCCATCAACATTTCTGGGCGAGGCGGGCACCCTGGAAGATAGATATCGACTGGAACAATGTGGTCAACACCTTGAACGATTGCGTAATTATTAAACATACCGCCTGACGATGCGCAAGCACCCATTGCAATAACCCAATTTGGAGCAGCCATTTGATCATAAATCTGGCGAAGCACTGGAGCCATTTTGTTTGATACACGTCCCGCAACAATCATTAAATCTGCTTGCCGAGGGGAAGCTCGGAAAACTTCCATTCCAAAACGCGCTGCATCATAACGCCCACCACCAAATGCCATCATTTCAATTGCACAACATGCCAATCCAAAAGTTGCTGGCCAAAGTGAATTCTTTCGCATGTACCCAGCCAGATTTTCAACGGTAGTTAAAGCAAACCCCGCTGGTAACTTTTCTTCTAGGCCCATGGATTTAATCCCATTCCAATCCGCCACGTCGCCAAACATAGGCGTAGGCAACAAAAACAGTTGAAATAAAAATGAACATTTCAACCAATCCGAATAGTCCAAGTTTGTCGAATGTAACGGCCCACGGATATAAAAATACTATTTCTATATCAAAAACAATAAATAGCATTGCCGTTAGGAAGTATTTAACTGGAAAACGTCCACCGCCCGCTGCTTGTGGTGAAGGTTGAATTCCACATTCATATGCTTCAGCTTTTGCTCGGTTATAACGCTTTGGTCCAGTTAGCGCCGCAGCAATAAGTGAAAAAGCACCAAAACCAAAGCCAATTGCTCCAATTACCAAAATCGGCACATATGGGTTCACGAGAGTAGAGTCTACGCGTCTCGGTGAATTAGATAACAATCAAAAATCATGAAAATACCCAAGTTTGAGGCAATGTGGCATCTATCACGATTTTGGCCCATCCTTGTGCCCGGTATGTATGGCGACGATTCCAAATGTCAGATTTTTCCATTGAACTTTCTCGAAACCAGCCTCTGCCATCAAAGCGCCAAGTCCTGTCTGATTCGGCCAGGCCAAGATTGATTCCGCCAAGTAAACATAGGCATCTGGGTTAGACGAAACTTTTTTTGCAATGGCGGGGAGTGCGCGCATTAGGTATCGCAGATAGATAAATCGAAAAATATTATTCGTCGGCTGTGAAAATTCAACAACTACGGCCCGCCCTCCGGGCTTTAAGACGCGAAGCGACTCTTGAAGTGCTTTTAAAGGATCTGAGGTATTTCGCAAGCCGAAAGAGATTGTGGCAACATCAAATTCATTTTCCTGGAAAGAAAGCGCAAGCGCATCTCCCTGGGTGAAGGGTAAATCTGGATGCCGTTTTCTACCAGCAGCCAACATTCCTGTAGAAAAATCGAGTGGTATGACATCCGCACCAGCATCTGCCAAAGGTCTACTTGAAGAACCAGTTCCGGCGGCAATATCTAAAATTCGCATCCCAGATTTTGGTCCGATTATTGAGGTCGCGGCTTTGCGCCAAACCTTCGTTCGCCCCAGACTTAACAAGTCATTTAGCAAGTCATATCTGCGAGCGACGCCGTCGAACATCGCCGAGACTTCCTCGGGCTCTTTGCCTAGATCCGCTCTACTCACGCGTATATTCTCTCGGTAGTAGGCTCCGACTACAAGTTAAGAAATTCCGAGAGAGGTTTTATCTATGGTCCAGATAGCTCAAGTAAGCACCCTAAAATCAGCGTTCATCTCGCGCTCAACTGCAGTAACACAAATTTCACTGATTTTAAGTGGCACGGTGTTCTTGGCAATAATGGCACAAATTTCCTTTCCAATTCCTGGCTCACCAATTCCATTTACTGGTCAAACCCTAGGTGTCCTACTCCTTGGAACTGCCTATGGTGCAAGTCTGGGATTTAGCACGATGGCTTTCTATCTTTTAATGGGAGCGCTCGGCGCACCGATCTTCGCTTCTAACTCCCATGGTTTAGAAAGAATCACCGGTGCAACTGGGGGCTACCTAATTGGGATGCTTCTTTCAACCCTGGTTATTGGCGCTCTTGCCGGGCGCAAATGGGACCAGAAACTCAAAACAGTAATTCCAACAATGGTAATCGGAAATGCCATAATTTTTTCTTTTGGCCTAATTTGGCTACACGAGTACACAGGCGAAAATTGGCAATGGGTATTTGAAAAGGGCTTTACCCCATTTATATTTGGTGAAGTCTTCAAGATTGCTATTGCAAGTACTGCGCTGCCTGCGGTTTGGCGATTAGTTTCAAAACGATAATAATAGATTCACTGTGTCAACAAACATAACGACCGAAATTCTCGGTGAGCACCCACCTTTAGAGTTGATCGCTGCAGACCTAGAAGTTTCAACAACCTGGATTCGCTTGGGTGAGGGGCTTGTTGGATTTGGCGAGTGGCGAAGTACAAGCGTTAAGGGCAAAAATAGATTCGCTGATGCCCGAAAGTGGTGGCACGAACAATTAGCGACTCTCAAGATTCAAAATAATGTCCACGGTAGTGGAACTGGCCCAATACTCTTCTCCTCATTTTCATTTGACCCATCAGAAGAATCGAAATTGGTTATTCCAGAAATTATTATTGGGCAAAGGGATGGAAAATCTTGGATTACTTGGGTGGGTGATCAGAGGCAACCAGAGATTTCACTTCTTGCAGATTCCGATCAAAGTGGCACTGTCATCTTCGAATCTGGTGGGCTATCAGATAACGAATGGAAGATACGGGTTGCTAGCGCAGTCGAAAAAATTAAAAAAGGTGAACTTGAAAAAGTGGTTCTAGCTCGAGATTTAATCGCTCACAATTCGCAGACTATTTCTACTCGCAATTTGATCGCATTTCTAACTAAGAATTACCCCTCAACTTGGGTTTTCTTAGTATCTGATTTAATCGGTGCCACGCCAGAACTGTTAGTCCGCCTTAATAAATCTCTGGTTACTTCACGAATCTTGGCAGGAACTATTCGAAGATCTGGTGATGAAGTCGGTGATTTGGCACTTGCGGCATCACTGGCCAAATCTTCCAAGGACCTAGAAGAGCACGAATATGCAGTTCGCTCCGTTGCTGATGCTCTTTCGCCATATTGCTCATCTACAAACGTTCCAGAATCACCATTCGTCTTACACCTTGCAAACGTTATGCATCTTGCAACAGATGTGACCGGAGTCTTAAATGATTCAACAAATCCAGTTGATATTTTTTTATTGATTGCCTCATTGCATCCTTCTGCCGCTGTTTGTGGAACCCCAACTAAAATTGCTAATTCAGTAATTGACGAGCTTGAAGATATGAACCGCGGAAGATATGCCGGGCCAGTTGGCTGGATTGATTCTCTCGGTGATGGAGAAATTGGCATAGCGTTACGAAGTGGCCAATTGTCATCGGATAAAAAATCAATGAGGATTTTCAGCGGCTGTGGAATTGTTGCGGGATCTAATCCAGAAGATGAACTTGCAGAGAGTCAGGCTAAGCTAAGTCCGATGCGCACTGCACTTGAAATCCGGGCATAAGTTTTTACTAAATTTTCTGCCATAACAACGCGATCTGGAACCTCAACAATTACAAAATGTAGTCCAGTTTTCTCGTGAGAAATAGCTCGCCGCAAGTCAGAATCTGTTTTTACCTTTCCTGCCTCTAAACCAAATCCATTAATCAATTTCTCCAGATCTTGATTCTGTGGGGTGCCAAATACTTCCTCAAATCCGGTAAATCCTTCGACGGCTGCTTGAGGCAAAGTAGAGAAAATTCCTCCGCCATTATTATCAATAACAAAGATCGTTAAATTTGCGGCAGGCGGTGATAGCAAAGCAGTTAAATCATGAAGAAAAGTTAGATCTCCTACTATCGCAAAACTTCGCTCAAAATAATTTGAGATGCCAAAAATAGTCGATAAATTCCCGTCAATTCCTGCTAACCCTCGATTGCTAAAAACACTCAGCCCTTCTCGTGGCCTGGCAAATGTTTCAATGTCTCGAATTGGCCGCGAGGACCCTACAAAGAGCGCAGCTTCATCTGGCAGGGCAGCGGCAATAGTTGAAATGGCTCGCTGTTCTGACCAGATCTCGTCTCGTGAAATTTCTAATGCTGCCAACCTTGAAATCTCATTCCAATCAGAAATCCAAGCCTGGCTTGGGCTTGCAACTTCCAATTTGGGTAACTCAAAGAAAATTTGTGTCGCAGTCCGTTTTCTGTCAATCGTCGAGATTCTGGGATCGATGACATAGGTTGCGTCTGCAGATTCGACATAACTATTTATACTTCTAGATAGCGTAGTTCGACCAACTACAATTACATAGTCTGGTTTCAAATAATTTCTAATTGCTTCATCGACCAAGAAGGCGCTCCCGTGTGCTATCGCATTTTTGAAACTTAGCGGATCTTCGGCAATTACCGGAAGACCTGATAGTTCGATAAACGATTTAATATCGGCCTTGGAAAAAGTGCCCAAGTCATGACCTAGGACGATAACTCCATTACCTGAGACCGCAAGATTCTTCGGATGCCTGATTTGCACCGAGCCCGTGCCAACTTTTATGCCAGAGAGCCAATCGCTTTTATTATTTGGAAGAAGTGGCTCATCGAACTGAATATTTAAGTGAACTGGCCCATCCCCAAGTTCAAATTTCAAGCCTGCGACAACATCAAAACTTGGAACATTTGGAAAAATTCCAACTTGGTCTGTAGTTTGGTTCGCACCGGTTTTTCGAAGGCGTTCTGGTCGATCAGCTGTAATTGCAATTAATTTAATATTTGCGTGAAATGCTTCCAAGATTGCCGGATGGAAATTGGCGGCTGCTGTGCCACTGGTACAGATAACAGCGACGTGCTTATTACTAGCCTTAGCTATCCCTAACGCATAGAAGCCCGCACCTCGCTCATCCAATTTCACGTGAAGTTCCACTAAGCCTCTTGTTTTAGCTTCGTGCACCGCAATTGAGAGTGGAGCATTTCTTGAGCCAGGGGAAATAACGAAATCTGAAACTCCTGACTCAATTAATTTTCGAATCACTTGGCGGGCTAAGTCAGTTGTGCTGCTCATTGCTCCACCTTTCGCCGAACCCTGATTCCCAAATTCTTGTTATTCGCTCTTGCCACCAGATTCTACGTGCCGGAGTTGCCAAGTACGTACCTATGAATGCCTCATCAGGTTCAACACGCGAAACTGAAATAGTGCCACCATTTATTTCCAATGCTGGTTTAACTACATCACTCACCAATAACGACATAGTCGCTAACCCGCAATCAAAATTTAATTGATTTTGGCTGGCCGCCAAAGCAAGACCATGGGAAATTCCAATCCCGGTGTCAAGAGCGCTTGAGACAACCACGGGTAAACCTATTTTTTCTATTAGTTTCTGGGCTCGGGCTATACCACCGGAAGGAGCCCATTTAATAATCGCAATATCGGCAAACTCTTTTGCCTCAGTAAAATCACTTTCCAGTGCCTTGCGAATTGATTCATCGATTGCGATTTTCATTGGTGCTACTTTTTTTAGTGCGGCAAGCTCAGGAATTTCTCTGCAGGGTTGTTCAACATATTCAAATATATTTCCAAACCGAAGGTTGTAGCTATTTAAATTAGTAATTGCGCGTTCTAAATCCCATCCCCCATTTACATCCAACCTAATCTTGAAATCCGGATTAAAGGAAAGTGCAGCTTCTACAAGCCCGCTATCTTTTTCGAAATCGTCAATTTTAATTTTCACAGTTTTTGCCCCAGGAAAGCGTGCTAATAATTCGTTTACTCTTCCCTGCTCTACCCTCGGTAGGGTGGCATTTATGGCGATTGAATTTCGCTTAAATTTGGGCCATTTTTTATATGCTCCTTCGACAGCTGCATAAAGCCAAGGTTCGGATTCAGCATCGCTATATTCAACAAATGGCGCAAACTCGCTCCAACCTTGCGGGCCGCAAAAGAGTGCGGCTTCTCGAGCGCTTACCCCTCGAAAGTTGGTCCTGGTAGGTATGGCAACAACTGTTAACTCTTGAAATATTTCACTAAGTTGCCACATGTTTTAGTTAAGGACGCTTTGGGAACTTATCGAAATTAGGTTCGCGATTTTCCTTATATGCATCGCGTCCCTCTTTGCCTTCTTCGGTCATATAAAAAAGCAGAGTGGCATCGCCCGCAAGTTGTTGAACTCCTGCGAGCCCATCGTCTGCTGCATTTAATCCTGCTTTTAATAGTCTTAGAGCCATCGGCGAATGTCGAAGCATTTCGCGGCACCATGAAACCGTTTCGGCTTCGAGTTCAGAAACTGGTACAACGGTATTAACTAGACCCATGTCGAGGGCTTCTGCCGCGTCATACTGTCGACACAAAAACCAAATTTCTCGTGCTTTTTTCTGGCCGATATGTGCAGCAAGTAGGCCAGCACCGTATCCACCATCAAAGGAGCCAACCATAGGACCGGTTTGGCCAAATTTTGCATTGTCAGCCGCGATTGTTAAATCACAAACAACATGCAATACATGTCCACCCCCAACAGCCCAACCAGCAACCATCGCTACGACAGGTTTAGGTAATCTACGAATTTGAATCTGTAAATCTAAAACATTTAGCCGGCCAATTCCTTTTTTGCTTAGTGAATCATTGCCGAGGTAACCATCATCTCCTCGGACGTTAATGTCGCCACCAGAACAAAATGCTTCGCTTCCGGCACCAGTAAAAATAATAACTCCGACGGAGTCATCATCTCGAGCCAGCGAAAATGCTTCTTGTAATTCAAATAAAGTTTGTGGTCTAAATGCATTTCTAACTTCTGGCCGGTTAATTGTAATTTTCGCTATACCCTCGGCTGTTTCGTAAAAAATGTCAGAAAATCCCTCTGCACCACTGCCAATATTCCATTTTGGAATCTCTCGGCTGCCCGACTCGCGCTTAAATGGTTTGCTCACATTTCCTCCTTCTAAATATATGGATAGCCTATGGGGTCATGAAAACCTCGGCGATCGATATCGGGCTCAATTGGTCTAGCAGCGAGCTAAGACAAGCACTTGCCGATGCATTTATCGGAAAGCAGCCGGTCAAAATCATTGCGAGTACCACTGGCTCCTCGGGTATCTTAAAACGAGTTGCCCTCTCAGCCAAGACGCTTCAACTATGCGCGGATCTTTCAAATAGCGCAGTTGGCGCCGAGTCTGGTGATATCTGGTCGCTCCTACTATCAACTAATCATATTGCAGGGTTAAATGTGCTCGCTCGCTCAATCCAACTTGGAACCGAGACTGTCGATGTAAATCAAGTGGCCAGTTTCACTGCGATAGTACCGACTCAACTTCATCGAGCCCTTACTGGTGATTCTCAACTGCTCAGACACCTAAAGAATTGCAAAGCTGTATTGCTTGGTGGAGCCGCAGCGAGCAGCTCATTATTAGAGAGCGCAGAAGAGCAGGGTATAAATATCGTAACAACATATGGGATGACCGAGACTTGCGGAGGTTGTGTTTATGACAATAAGCCCCTGCCTGGCGTACAGGTTAAATTAAATAGCACTGGACTAATAGAGATCAAGGGTCCTGTTATTGCCGATGGATATGAAAATTTGAACGAGCTCTGGAAGTCTGTGGTTTCTGATGGTTGGTTCACGACTAGTGATCTCGGAGAAATTATTAATGGCAAGATTTTCATAATTGGCCGAGCAGATGATGTAATTATTTCTGGTGGGATCAATATTTCTTTGACGGCAATAGATTCCGAACTTTCTGAGAGTTTTAAAAGTGTTAATTTTTTGGCTACATCTGTTGCAGATTCTGAATGGGGGCAGAAACTTTGCTTGCTATTTGACGCTGATGTTGACGAGGGAGCGATTTCCAAAATACTACGGGATAAGTTTGGGAAACACTTTGTTCCTAAAGAATTTCTAAAAGTTTCAGAGTTGCCGCGACTTGGAATTGGTAAACCTGACCGTGTCAAAGCCCGCCAGTTTTTCGTGGATGAGCAAGGATAGCTCGATGAATATTTGGATTTCTGGTGCCCGCCCTCGCACCCTTCCCGCCGCAATTGCCCCAGTGTTAATTGGGACAGCTTTAATTAACGTCGATGGTATCTCCGTAAATTGGATTAATGCGCTCTTGGCGCTGTCTGTTGGATTATTGCTTCAAGTTGCCGTTAATTACTCGAATGATTATTCAGATGGAATCCGAGGAACCGACGAGGCGCGAGTTGGGCCGGTGCGCCTAGTGGCAAGTGGTTTAAGAACACCTAAGCAGGTTAAAAGAGCAGCAATTTTTATATTTGCTCTTGCTGCTTTCTTTGGCCTACTCCTCGCGCTTAGGACTTCGCCCTATCTAATAATCGTAGGAGCTGCCGCGATTATCGCTGCTTGGAAATATACGGGTGGAAAAAATCCGTATGGTTACAGTGGTTTGGGTGAGATTTCAGTTTTTATCTTTTTTGGTTTAGTTGCAACGATGGGATCCTACTTCGTACAATCGCAAAGAATTACTTGGCAGGCCCTTCTTCTTGCGATTCCAATGGGAGCTCTTTCGTGCACAATTTTGGGGTTAAATAATTTGCGCGATCGCCCAAAGGATGAACTCGTGGGCAAGAAAACTTTGGCTGTCAGGTTCGGTGATACGAACGCTAGATACTTGGTATCCGCATTTTTGCTGCTGGCTTTCGCGGCATCCCTAGCTGCCTTTTCCATAACACCCTGGGCGCTAATTGTAATTATTACGCTCCCAATGCAGGGGAAACTAATAAAAGCAACCCTTGCGGGAGCCTCTGGAGCTGCGCTTATTCCGCTTCTCGGGAAGGCTGGCGAACTGCAGTTGGTCACATCACTGTTGATAACGCTCGCACTCGCCATAACAAGGGCATAAACTCTGACTATGCGAATTTGGTTAACACTGTTCTTCCTGGCAATTACGTTTTATGCTTTTTTTGATTGTGCGCGTACGCCCCAAGAAGAGGTTCAAAAAGCGCCAAAATGGGCTTGGCTCTTATTGATTTTCCTTTTCTCATCTCTTGGCGCCATACTCTGGTTCGCTCTTGGAAGGCCAAGAAAAAATCCTGGTTTTGGTGGCGGATCTCAGGGCAGAGGAAAAATTATTCCACCTGATGATAATCCAGATTTTTTACGAAACCTCTAAAGCCCACTAACTACCTAAAGCCCACTAACTACCTAAAGCCCACTAACTACCTAAAGCCCACTA
>CALEGP010000004.1 GCA_937876245.1 uncultured Actinomycetes bacterium
AGCAGGAGTTGGTGGGCCAGCAGGAGTTCCTTGGCCAGCAGGAGTTGGTGGGCCACCAGGAGGGCCCTCCGCATACCCTGGTGAAGCTAAATTAATTGTTGTTGCAGTAAAAGCCATTATTAAAACTGTGCTGACTCGCTGCCTTCTAGCGACACCTACCTTGTTAAATAGAGCGTCCATCTAACACCTCCACACAAGAATTTCTTCTCTAGGGCGAGGTGGAATTTCCACGGCACCCTAATTATCATTAGAGTATTGTTTTAGACAGTACCCCTCATTCTTGAAAAAGGGAAGAAAAATCAGGGATTACTTTTCAGATACCAGGGTCTTTACTTGGAAGCTTCCGCCAGTCCCTTAACCAAAATTCTTAGTAGAAACGACAGTGAGCGTGAAAGTTAACAACCCGGGGTCTGTTCTAGTCCAATGGCAGAGACAGTTGGAGCGCGAGCTTTGCTCGAGCGCAGATGCTCTGGGCTGAGATGTATCGAGGATCAGAGCATCGCCTTCAAATCCTTCACGGCAAATATGTATGCATTTATGTATGCACTGCAAAATAAATGCTGGAATATTTTTACTAAGTGCGAGATACTTTACGCACAGCTGGTGCCCCCGGTCGGACTCGAACCGACACTGGAAGGATTTTAAGTCCTCTGTCTCTGCCATTGGACTACGGGGGCGAAAGTAGTGAGAGCAGTCTACTAGGCGCAAATGGTTCCAACTTCCACGTGATCTTGCTACCTAAACCAAATTCGGCGCGCGACTAGAATCTGTCAATGAGTACTGAGGTAAAAATTGTTCCGTTGGTTTCTATAAAGGAGCAAAATTTTGCTCGGAACGTATTTGATTCGGTTTGGCCAATGGCCGTTGGAACGGAAATAACATCCAACTTAATGCAAGCGATGGTCCATAACGGAGCATATTTATCTGGCGCCTTTTTAGGTGACGAATGCATCGGCGCATCTTTTTCTTTCCCTGGAACCACAAATGGGTTGCATCTTCACTCCCATATGACTGCCGTTCTAGGAAAGTTTAGGAACCGAGGAATTGGATACGCACTCAAGATTGACCAATGGCACTGGGCCAAGGAAAATAATTATAAGGAAATCACTTGGACTTTCGATCCTTTGGTTAGACGAAATGCAAAACTTAATCTGCTCAAACTAGCTGTTGATATATCTGCCTACCATACAAATTTCTATGGCCCAATGGCCGATGCTTTGAATGCAGGCGATGAAACAGATCGTGTTGTGGCAAGTTGGGCGGTCTTCGGCGAAGAACCTATCTCAAGAAATGCAATTTTGGATCCGCACAGTACAGACATTCTTATTTCAATCCCCGAAGATATTGTGGCTATTAGAGAGCAAGATATGAAAGAAAGCTTAAAATGGCGGCACAAAGTCAGAGAGCAATTTGTAGAATCTTTAGCAAATGGCGGCAAGGTCATTGGTTTTTCCAAAAATAATGAATATGTTGTGAGAATATGAAACTAAAAGAAATTGAACTTCGCAGAATACACATCCCACTGGTTCGACCATTTAGGACATCATTTAGTACGCAAACATCCCGAGAAGTTCTTCTCGTAAAAGTCACAAATGAAAATGGAACCGTTGGTTGGTCAGAATGTGTGGCCATGTCCGAACCTCTTTATTCCCCTGAATATGTCGCAGGTTGCCAAGACATGATGAAGAGATTTTTAATCCCTGCTCTTAGAGATAAATTGGATTTAACTGCTGAGGATGTGCCAATCATTTTGAAACCATTTTTGGGTTGGCAGATGACAAAGGCGGCTCTTGAAACGGCAGTTCTAGATGCCCAACTTCGAGATAGGAATGTCTCGCTAGCCACTTATTTAGGTGCGACTAAAAGCAAGGTGGCGTGCGGGGTATCGGTTGGGATAGCCAATAATTTAACCGAACTTGCCGAAGAGGTTAAATCCTATGTCGATGCTGGATATCGCCGTATTAAATTGAAAATTCAACCCGGATGGGACATTGAAGCAGTTAAAACCATTCGCGAGCTATATCCCAAAATAGCGCTTCAGGTAGATGCAAATCAGGCCTATTCTAGAAGTGACTCTGGGCGCTTAGGAAAATTAGATCAATTCGATTTATTACTAATTGAACAACCGTTGGATGAGCACGATATTTTGGGGCACGCGCTCTTGGCTAAAGAAATTAAGACACCAGTCTGTTTGGATGAATCGATAACTTCGCTTCGATCAGCCGAAGATGCGCTAGAACTTAAGGCAACGTCTGTCATCAATATAAAACCTGGCCGCGTGGGTGGCTATATTGAATCAGTAAAGATCCATAATTTATGTGTTGGCAGAAATATTCCAGTTTGGTGTGGCGGAATGCTTGAAACGGGAATCGGAAGAGCGGCGAACTTGGCACTTGCAGCTCTGCCTGGATTTATTTTGCCAGGTGACACATCAGCATCTTCTCGCTACTTTAAAAAGGACATCACCATGCCTTTTATAATGGAGGATGGATACTTAAATGTTCCAACTGGGGCCGGGATAGGCGTAACTCCCGATATGGATTATCTAAACGAAATTACAATCGATAAGGAAGTTATCTAAATTTCTACTCTGGTTTCTTGCTTTCGCGTTTCCACACCGTGAGTTGAGGGAATGGGAATTCGATCTCGGCTTCATCGAATCGCTCTTTGACTAAGAACCTCAATTTTCTGGCCATTTCCCACTGTTTACCTGCCTGGACTCTTGCTACCACTCTGAAATCTATTGAACTATCCGCGAGTTTCTCGACTCCAAGTAATTCTGGAAAATCTATTAAGAATTCTTTAACATCTGGAAGATTTGAGTATTCGGTCAAGATTTCCATAATAGTTTTTTGAACATACTTTAAATCACTTTCATAGGCAACACTTATATCCAAGATCATGCGCGACCATTCTTGGCTCTTGTTAGCCACGCGCTCGATTGAACCATTGGGAATATGCCAAAGAGTTCCATCTAGTGACCGAATCCGCGTACTTTTCAGACTAATTGACTCCACAACACCGACAGCTTCCCCTGCGTCAATAACGTCACCAACGCCATATTGATCTTCGGCAAGATTGGAAATTCCAGCAATAAAATCTTTCACCAGCGTTTGCGCACCAAATCCGATAGCAACACCAAAAACGCTTGCTCCAGCGAGAAGTGGCGCCAAATTAATTTGTGCGAAATCAAGTAATATCAAAAAAGCAATTACTGTAATAAAAATAGTGACAACGGAGTTAGAAACTGCTGAAAGCGCATCGGCTCTCTGATTAATTCTTTTGTCATAACTAGAACTTTCTTGATTAGCATCTCTAAGTTGTAACACGCGCACAATGAATTTTCGCATAATCATCTTAATGAGCTTTATGGCTACAAAGGCGCCAATAAAGACAGCTGCTGATTTACCTAAAAGAAACCAAAGATCACTACTGTTTAAATCCATATTCTTATGTTACATCCCGTAGGACAAATACAGAATTCGATGCACATATTTAGCGTAAGACGATAGCGCAAGACATTATTGCAATGTTTAAGGCTTATCACTTTCAGCTCGGCTAAGCGACCATCCCATGCCATCTAAAATATCGGATTCCGATGCCATGAATTCATTCGCCCCGGTTGCGATCATGATCCTAGAAAGCACAAGAGAACCCGCTGCTATCACGTCAACTCGACCTGGATGCATATAACCAAGTGCGGCAATTTCCTCTCTCGACATGAGTGAGAACATTTGCGCGATTTCAAATACCTTAGTTGCTGGAATCCGAGATAAATGAATTGCATGACGATCATATTCACTAAGTCCAAGAGCGGCTGCTGCAACTGTCGTTGCGGTCCCGGCAACTGCAATTAGAGTTTTTGCCGCTTTAAGGGGGACTGTATAGGCGGCTTCAGTGATAGCAAGATCTATATCGATTATTGCATGCTGAATTGCCAAGGGGTCTTGTGGGGCTTTCTTAAGATGGCGCTCTGACATTCGCACACAACCAATATCAACTGACTTTGCAAACTCTACTTCCGAGTTGCCTAAAACAAACTCAGTTGAGCCGCCGCCAATGTCAACCACAAGGAAGGGCTTCTCGGTATGCGTGAGTCCCTTAGTTGCACCAATGAAGGAGAGTTCTGCTTCTTCACTTCCAGAAATTACTTCAGGCTCTATCCCTAAAATTTCGCGCACACCATCCACAAAAAGCTCGCGGTTCTTTGCATCTCGAGTGGCCGAAGTTGCACAGAAGCGAATTTTTTCCACTCCCTTGCTTGCAATTATTTCGGCATATTTTCTTGTCGTGCTCAAAGTACGCTCTATTGCTTCTGGATCGAATTTGCCCGTCGAATCAACGCCTTGCCCCAATCTGACAATTTCCATCTCTCTCGCTAATTCTTGAAAATTTTCACCATTGATATCGGCGATTAAAAGTCTTATGGAATTAGTTCCACAATCAATAGCAGCAACCCGACTCATTTATTTTCCTCACTTACTACTTCGCATGGATCTGTTAGCCACCATTTTGGTAGCGCGGCTAGAGCTTCATCTCCAAGTGGATTGACACCTGGCCCGGCGCTTAGGGAATGGGCAACGAGCGAGTGTAAGCACTTAACCCGATCTGGCATACCGCCCGCCGTTATTCCTTTTACTTCTTGGACATCCATACCAAGTTCATCACGTGCTGCTTGATATTGATCGTGAGCACTCTGATATTTTGTCGCCAAATCTCTCTCTTCGCCTAGCCGGTTTTGCATCTCCCCCATCATCCCTGTGGTTTCTAGGGTCGAAATTGCGCCAGTTAAGCGTGGGCAAGTCGCATAATAAAAAGTTGGGAAAGGTGTGCCATCAGAAAGTCTCGGTGGTGTTGCGACTACTGCTGGCTTTCCGCAGGGACAACGGTATGAAATTGCATGTACATCTCGCGGAGTACGGCCGAGCTGATTTTGAATTACATCCAAATCGTCTTGGGTTGGTTTGTTTGTCATCTATCTATATTCGTATTTGTAATCGAAGAAATTAGCCTGCCATACCAAGGGAGTCCATTTGGAATTAAGGTTGAAATTGGTGCTGCTGGAGCACGCTTCTCGCTTTCAGTTTTAGGAACATTTAGCACGATGTATTGCCGCTCTCCTGGAAAAACAAAATGCAGTCTTTGTCTTGCTTGCGACGCGACATATTCGGGATCATTCCATTTTGCTAATTCCAGACGAGCTTTTTCCAATGCGTTATTGCTGTCATTTACTTGAACCCGAATAGAATTTATTTGGGCTCGCTGTGCGAAAAAGCGTTGAAGAGGTGGGGCAAGTGTGATTGCAAAAATAAAAGCAACAGTAACAACCGCTAGCCAGCGGGCAGAGGAATTACTTTTCTTTGCCATCTTTTAGCCATTAAAACGAGGGAACGCGGCGCGACCAGCATAAAGTGCAGAGTCACTGAGTTCTTCTTCAATGCGTAAAAGTTGGTTGTATTTAGCGACTCTCTCGCTGCGCGCAGGTGCACCAGTTTTTATTTGGCCACATTCAAGCGCGACAGCAAGGTCTGCGATTGTTGTGTCTTCAGTTTCACCAGAACGGTGACTCATCATCGAACGATAACCGCTGCGATGTGCAAGAGAAACGGCATCTATCGTTTCTGTAAGAGTGCCTATTTGATTTACCTTAACAAGAAGCGCATTTGCAGTACCAAGTTTGATTCCCTTGGCAAGGCGCTCGGGATTCGTAACAAAAAGATCATCGCCTACGATTTGAGTCTTAGCGCCAAGTTGAGCTGTCATTTTTGCCCAACCCTCCCAATCATCTTCATCAAGTGGATCTTCGATTGAAACGATTGGATAAGAAGCGACTAAATCAGCGTAGTAAGCGATCATTTCATCGGCCGAACGCTTATTTCCTTCAAATGAATACTTTCCATCTTTGTGAAATTCTGTTGCGGCAACATCCATTGCTAGAGCAATATCTTTACCGGGCTTAAAACCAGCCGCACTTACCGCCTCCAAAATTAAATCTAGGGCAGCGCGGTTTGACTCAAGGTTTGGTGCAAAGCCACCCTCGTCACCAATGCTTGTTGCTAGGCCACGTTGCTTTAACACAGATTTAAGGCTGTGATAAATCTCTGCGCCCCATCGAAGTGATTCTTTAAAAGATTCTGCGCCAATTGGTGCAACCATGAATTCTTGAATATCAACATTTGTATCCGCATGTGCGCCACCGTTAAGGATATTCATCATCGGCACTGGAAGTGTGTGAGCTGTTGGTCCACCTATGTAGCGAAAGAACGAAAGATCTGAAGATTCGGCAGCGGCGCGCGCGACAGCAAGCGACACTCCAAGAATCGAATTGGCGCCCAATCTGCCCTTATTTTTTGTACCATCAAGATCTAACATTTCTTGATCGATTAAGCGTTGGTCCTGAGCGTCATATCCGGAAACCGCTTGGGCAATCTCATCGTTAACAAAAGCAACTGCTTTTTCAACGCCTTTTCCGAGGTAACGCTTTCCGCCATCTCGTAGTTCAACAGCTTCGAATGCTCCGGTTGATGCACCGCTCGGTACGGCAGCACGAGCGCTCGAACCATCTTCAAGAACAACTTCAACTTCAACAGTTGGATTTCCGCGAGAATCTAAGATTTCACGTGCGTGGACTGCTTCGATAAGTGCCATGGTGCTCCTTCTGTTGTCTTACCTGGATATTTACTTCAAAACCATATGCTAATTCTAACTTGCTAATTCGATTCATATTCCTTGATTTGAGCTATGTATCCCTTAGTTGCCGAGCGCAGCGCCGCTTCTGGGTCGATATCTAGCGCAAGGGCTTGGTCCAGAATTCCTAGTAAAAGCTGCCCCAATTCTTTTTGGTTAATGCTTGGCGCCAGCGCGACTGGATGTTCGATCGAAATTTGATGGCCATATTTTTGAGCTCGGTAAATCAGTTTTGTGGCAAGAGCTAGTGCGGGTTGGGCAAGAGGGATACCTTCGGTGGCTGAGGTTCGGCCTTTTTCTAAAGCTTTTTGTGCCTCCCAATTTTCTAGGACTTCAGCGCTTCCTGAAACTTTCGTGTCGGCAAAAACGTGCGGATGTCTGCGAACTAATTTCTCTGCAACTGACTTCGCAACATCTTCAATAGAAAATGGATCAGTTGGATGCTCTTCGGCTATTCGGGCGTGGAAATAGACTTGTAGAAGGACATCGCCAAGTTCCTCGCGCATATCATCGCGGTCACCTACTTCTACGGCTTCAATAAATTCGTAGGATTCCTCAAGTAGATATTTAAGAAGGCTCTCGTGGCTCTGTTCGCTATCCCAAGGACATCCGCCTGGAGATCGCAAACGATCCATAACCTCATGGAGTCCTGCGAGCTGTGAGGTTGCATCTGACATCTAGTTACTTCTTTATTGCCGAGTTATCAGGAGCTGGGACAATATTTGCATTCTCGTAATCCCAAACGCCATAACGAGGATTTAGATTTACCTTCTCCTCTTTTGCCATAGCCACAATTAATTTTTGAATTCCGCTTCCATCTGTACTTTCATCCCCTTGCGCCTTAAGCGCATCGCCAAGTTTTTCCGCTATTAAAACGGTCCGTAGGTATCTTGGGAAATCCTTCTCGGCGATCTGAGCACTCACTAAGGCTGGACCTAGATCTTGCTCGGAACCAATTTGACCAACGATTGACTTACGCCGAGCTGCAAGTTCAGCATCGGTAATCTTCATCTTAATCTTTGCTGCAATGTCATCAAACAAAACTGAAACTACATGGAAGCGAATGGCATTTGTTGTTAATTCACTACCTGTTGATAAATTCATCCCAGCTGTGTCAACTTTCGTACGTTCTTTTAATAGGCCATCAATTGAACCTTGAACTGTTGCTGTTGGGATATCTGTTCTGCCGATGGTCGCTGCTGAGTTCGGATTAGAGCAAGCTGTAAGAAGTAATAGGAGCCCAGCACCAAATGCTGCGACAATCTTCTTGGACGTATTCATGAATTCCCCGTTCAACTATGCTCAAATTTGATTTTTAACTGGTGCAACGATTGAAGTCAGTACTTCTATCGTCCATGGCAGAGTTGAAGTATCCCCTATATCCCCACCAGCAATCCAATTGGGAGATGTGCTCCGCGCTACCAGGACGGTAGATGTGGCGACTTTCACGATTGACC
Organism: uncultured Actinomycetes bacterium; assembly: GCA_937876245.1. Taxonomy (GTDB): domain Bacteria; phylum Actinomycetota; class Actinomycetes; order Nanopelagicales; family Nanopelagicaceae; genus AAA044-D11. The sequence goes on from CALEGP010000004.1 coordinate 8,145, forward strand.
CAGGATAAATTCGGTTTAATCTCATCTGTGCCGAATCTGGCAAATTCAGGGGTGCAAGGCGCAAGAATTTTCCTTGCAAAACAACTTCAGTTAAACCAAATCCTTTTGCCATTGTTCGAAGATGAGCAACCGCCATCAGATTTTCGGCCTCATCTGGAAGTGGGCCAAAGCGATCTACCAGCTCCTCGCGAATCGCAGTAAGGTCCCCGATATTTTGGGCATCAGCCATTCGTCGATAAATATCTAAGCGCAACCTTTCGGAAGTTAAATATTCAACCGGAATATGAGCGGTAATTGGAATTTCCACTTTGCATTCCTTGAATTTTTCATCATCCTCATTTTTGGGAACAAAGCCAGTCTTAAATTCTTCTACAGCTTCCGCCACCATTCGCATGTAGAGATCAAATCCTACTTCGGCGATATGTCCTGACTGTTCGCCTCCCAAAAGATTTCCCGCACCACGAATTTCCAAGTCTTTAAGGGCAACTTGCATGCCAGAGCCCAGATCAGTATTTGTGGCAATCGTCGTTAAGCGATCATGTGCAACTTCAGTTAATGGCTTATCTGCTGAGTAAAGAAAGTAGGCATACGCGCGTTCTCGGGAGCGACCAACTCGGCCACGTAATTGGTGCAGTTGAGAAAGACCGAAGGTATCTGCCCGATCGACAATTAAAGTGTTTGCATTCGGAATATCAATTCCGCTTTCAATAATTGTTGTGCAAACTAAAATATCGAATTCTCTCTCCCAAAATGCCAGAATTGCACTTTCCAGTTCGCGCTCTCCCATTTGGCCATGAGCGACTCGGATTTTTGCTTCAGGAACCAGTTTCCTGAGCCGTTCAACGATTCCATCAATACTTTCAACGCGATTGTGAATAAAGAAAATTTGACCATCTCGAAGCAACTCACGATGGATCGCGGCAGTCACTTGCTTATCATCGTATGGACCGACGTAAGTTAAGATTGGGTGTCGCTCTTCAGGTGGCGTGGTTATATTCGACATCTCACGAATTCCAGTGATTGCCATCTCTAGTGTGCGCGGAATTGGCGTAGCTGACATTGAGAGAACGTCAACATTTGTCCGAGTTTTTTTCAACTCTTCCTTGTGTTCAACGCCAAAACGCTGCTCTTCATCCACAATAACCAGACCAAGATCGCGAAATTCCACATCTTTGGATAGCAATCGATGTGTGCCAATAACGACATCTACTGCTCCACTTTTCATTGCTTTAAGTATCTCGCGCCCCTCTTTAGGCGAATTGAATCTGGAGAGCCCGGCAACTTTTACTGGGAATCCGGCATACCTATTAATAAATGTTGAAAGATGTTGTTGTACCAATAAAGTTGTAGGCACCAATATCGCAACTTGTTTTCCATCTTGAACCGCTTTGAAGGCCGCCCTGATTGCTATTTCGGTTTTGCCATATCCGACATCCCCGCAAACGACTCGATCCATCGGATGTGACTTCTCCATGTCAGCTTTTACTTCTTCAATGGTGGCAAGTTGGTCGGTTGTTTCAACATATGCGAATGCTTCTTCGAGTTCCCTCTGCCAAGGTGTGTCTTGAGAGAAGGCATACCCTGGTGCGCTCATTCTTGCCGCATAAAGTTGAATTAGTTCGGCGGCAATTTGTTTAACGGCCTTGCGGGCTCGACGTTTTGTATTTTGCCAATCCGATCCACCAATTCGATTCACTGCTGGCGCCTCGCCGCCCACATATCTTGTAATTTGTTCGAGAGTGTCAGTTGGAACAAAGAGCCGATCCGCAGGTTGACCTCTTTTTGAGGCAGCATATTCAATTACTAGGTACTCCCGTGAAACATCGGCGACGGTGCGATTCACAAGTTCGATATATTTTCCAACACCATGTTGCTCGTGGACTATGTAATCTCCGAGTTTTAGCTCAAGCGGATCGATCGCCTTCTTTCGCCGAGAGGGCATCCGTGCCTGATCTTTACTGGATGTTCGTTGACCTGAAATATCTTTTTCTGTTATCAATGCAATTTTTGCTGAGTGATTGACGAATCCGTGTTCGATCGCACTTGTTGTTAAGTGAACTACCTCCCTTGTAAGGGAGCCCGCGATATCTGCGATTTTTCGTTCGGGAATCTGGGCTTCACGAAATAGAACTTGATATCTCTCAAGTATTCCCGGCCCGCTTGCGCTAAAGATTAATTGGTAGCCCTTGGCTAACCAGTTAGATATATCAGCAATCGCACTCTCGATATTCCCGCTATATACCGGGACTGCAGCAAAATCAGAGAGCTCACTCTTTTCTGCCAGCTCATCTGGATTCTCTCTGTATGGATTAAGAGCCCACCAACTTAATCCCAATTTCTCAGCTAATTCGTGCAGCTCTTCAAAAGTTGAATAACCGCCACTTGAAATCAGCCCAGTTAAATCTATCGGTGCCTGCGACCCAAGTGCGGCGTTCGACCAAGAAGCATCCAAGAATTCATAATTTGTTCTGACTAAATCGCCGGCTCGAGATTTAATTCTTGGTTGGTCGATTATTACAACTTGAAATTCTTTAGGCAAAAAATCTAAAAGGCTCTTAAATTCTGGTTTGAGTAAGGCAGCAATAGATTCCATGCCCTCGACAGAAATTCCTTCGCTTATTTTACTGGCCATCTCGGCAAGTTGCGGAAATTCGGCAACCAGATACTTAGCCTTTTCCTTAACTTCATTTGAGATCAGAAGTTCGCGACCTGGATAAATCGTTACTTTATGCAGCAATGGTTCGTAAGTTCTCTGGTCGGCAACTCGAAAGTATTGTAAGTCTTCAATTTCATCACCAAAGAAATCAATACGAATTGGGTGTTCTTGATCTGCTGGAAAGACATCAAGAATTCCGCCTCGAATCGCAAAATCGCCACGTTTCTCAACTAAGTCTGTGCGAGTAAAGCCGAAGTAGGAGAGTCTGGTCGTAAGGTTCAACATAGTAATTTTTTGTCCTAGGGCAAGAGTGATGAGTTCTTCGCTCATCAAGTCGCCAACAATTGGCTGCAGCGCCCCTCGTATAGATGTAACGATAACTTTTGGTGGCTTTGCAGCTGTAATTTGATGCAGCGCTTTAATTCGTGAAGTTACAGTGTCACTCTTCGGGCTTAGCCGTTCATGAGGAAGAGTTTCCCAGGCTGGAAAATTAGAAACGAAATTACCTAAGTACGAACGAATTTCATCGGAAATTTCATCTGCAATTCGAGTTGATGGAGCAATAACCAAAATCGGCGCGTTTTGGCTGGCTATTGAAATAACAAATGAGCGAAGTGAGTTAATACAGACTAATTCGCCGCCATTGCTAGGAGTTTGTATTTCAGATCCCGAAAATGCCGGTAAAAGTGTCATATCAACTCCTCCTTGCCTCAATAAACAGCACCGAACAACGCCAAAAGCCCCACATCCAAAAGCGATGGGGGTGATCTAGAAGAAATTGTATTCTCTTATAAAATTTCGCTCTACCAAGGCCCAATACCTGTAATAATTAAGCAATGACTGAACATATTTCCGAAATCCAGGCTGACGACGCGGGCTTGCGAAGTGATGTTCGCCGACTCGGAGAATTGCTTGGTGAATCATTGGTCCGCCAAGAAGGCAGTGAGCTTCTGGAATTAGTTGAGAAGGTTCGTATGCAAGTCCGTGAAGGTGGCGGCGAGGAAGTATTGGAAAATCTAACCGTCGATCAAAGCGTGCAATTAGTTCGAGCATTTAGCAACTATTTCAACTTAGCAAATGTGGCCGAACAAGTGCACCGTGCCCGGATTTTGGCCGAAGAGAGAATAACTGGGGGTTCGTGGCTTGCCAGAGCCGTGGACCGAATAATAAAGGTGCAGGCTGAAACAAAAGAATTCACAACAAAAGATATTCAGGGATGGGTCAATAATTTCTCTGTGCGGCCAGTATTCACCGCCCATCCGACTGAGGCGGCAAGGCGATCGGTACTAAGCAAAATGAATACGATTGCTGAGCTTTTGGATCAACCAGAAAATGCCAAGAGGGATCGTAGGCTTTCAGAGACAATTGATCTGCTCTGGGAGACCGATGAGTTACGCCTTGGACATCCCGAGCCACTCGATGAGGCAACTAACGCTCTCTATTATTTGGACGATCTTTTTCGGCTAACGGTTCCAGAAGTCCTAGATGATTTTGCAATCGAGCTCAAGAGGCTTGGCGTTGAAGTTTCTCCAACTGCCCGTCCTTTAAGTTTTGGAACTTGGATCGGTGGTGATCGAGATGGTAATCCAAATATCACCGCGGCCGTTACTACCGCAGCCATCACCTTACAAACCGGCCACTTCATTCGTGCTATGACTGGCGCCCTCGATGTACTGCGCCAGGCGCTATCAGTCTCAACTCGAATATCCGGTACCACTCCAGAGTTAGATCTTTCTGTTACTAAAGATTTAGCTGTCCTGCCGGAAATTGAAGAGCGCTTTCGAAGATTAAATGTCGAGGAACCTTATCGACTAAAAGCAACTGCGATTCGTCATCGATTGATACTGACCCAGCGTCGCCATGCTGTTGGTGGTCCACATGTTCCTGGGCGTGACTACGAAAGCACAGCACAACTTTTGGAAGATTTGAATTTAATGCGGACTTCTCTTTTCGCTCATCGCGGTGAATTGATTGCTACTGGCTTACTTGAACGCATAATTCGCACAGTTTCAAGTTTTGGTTTGACCCACTCAACTATGGATATCCGTGAACACTCTGATGCCCACCATCATGCTCTTGCTCAAATTGAAAGTGTTGGTCTCGAGAATCTCCAGAATCTTGATTCTGAGGCTAAAAATACTGTTGATACCTTTATTGCCATAAGGGATTTGATCGAAAAATTCGGTCCTGAAGTTATCGAGACCTACATAATTTCCATGACCAAATCCCATGAAGATGTTCTGGCTGCCGTACAACTTTCACGAATAACCGGACTGTTCGGCAAGATCGGATTTGCTCCCCTTCTGGAAACCGTCGCTGAGCTTAAATCGGCAGACACAATTTTAGATGCCCTACTTTCCGACAAGGAGTACCGCGAGCTCGTAACAATGCGCGGCAATATTCAGGAAGTGATGCTTGGCTATTCAGATTCAAATAAAGATGCAGGTATTGCCACTTCGCAATGGGAAATTCATAAGGCACAACGAAAATTGCGAGATATTGCGATCAAGCACGGTGTGAAACTTCGCTTGTTCCATGGTCGTGGCGGTTCGGTTGGTCGCGGTGGCGGTCCGACATATGATGCATTGATTGCCCTTCCTTGGGGTTCAATTGATGGTCAAATTAAAATGACTGAACAAGGCGAAGTAATAAGCGATAAATATGGGCTTCCCTCTCTTGCCAGAGAAAATGTCGAGTTGGCACTCGCTGCCGCCTTGGAGGCAACCGTATTAAATCGTGCTCCGCGTCAGTCAGAAGCCGCCCTTGCAAACTGGGGCTCCTGCATGGACTCAATAAGTCAGAGTGCGTTTATTACTTACAGGGAACTAGTTGACCATCCAGATTTGCCTGCATATTTTTATGCTTCAACACCGGTCGAGCAGTTAGGTGAAATGTTTTTGGGTTCTCGGCCATCTCGCAGACCTGATGCAGCAAGTGGATTATCTTCACTTCGTGCGATTCCCTGGGTTTTCGGCTGGACCCAGTCTAGACAAATTGTTCCAGGTTGGTTTGGTGTTGGCTCTGGCTTGAAGGCCGCAAGAGAAAGTGGCAAGAGTCCTGTCCTAACCGAGATGTTGCATGACTGGCACTTCTTTCGCACTTTTATCAGCAATGTGGAAATGACCCTTGCTAAAACAGATCTAGCCATGGCGCGCAAATATGTGAAGACTTTGGTTGATCCAAAGTTGCACCATTTCTTAGACACAATTGAGGCGGAATACGAATTGACTAAATCTGAAATACTTCTGCTTACCAAAAAGAGTGAGCTGCTTGGCGATCAACCAATTTTGGCCCGTACGCTCCAGGTTAGAGATGCATATTTAGCGCCACTACATTTATTGCAATTTACTTTATTGAACAAGGTACGTCATGGTGCGGCTTCAGATCCCCTGATTAGGCGGGCGCTCTTACTGACGATAAATGGTATTGCCGCTGGGCTTCGTAATACTGGTTGATTACTTGTTGAATTCTTGTTGCGCGTAATCTAAGCCTTTTTCTATTAACTGCTCGACGGCAAGCGCACCTCTAGCAATGAAATCAGGAAGTCGCTTTTTCTCTGGCTGGCTGAAAGGTTTAAGTACAAAATCCGATGGATCTATTGGTGCTGGTGGCCGTCCAATTCCCATCCGTAAGCGATAGTAATCGGGTGAAGCAAAATGCGTAGTTAGTGATTTCAAACCGTTGTGGCCGTTGTCGCCACCGCCCTGCTTAATTCGAATAGTATTGAATTCGATATCAAGCTCGTCATGCATGACAACTAAATTTGCCGGAGAAACTTTATAAAAGTCTGCCAGCGCCTTTGCCGGAGCCCCGCTCTCGTTCATAAATCCCAGAGTTTTTGCCAGAAGCACTGAGCGCCCAGCAACTCGAATACTCGCGACTTGGGTCCTGGATTTATGACTTGAAAATTTAACATCAGAGGCCAGATAGTTAAGAACCATCTGGCCAATGTTGTGACGTGTAGTCGCATACTGATCGCCAGTATTCCCGAGTCCGAGAATTAACCAGCGTTCATCAATCATTGCTAATTTCCTAAATTACTCTTTATCAGCTTCAGTGGCTGGTGCTTCGCCATCTTCACCAATAGCACCTGGTTCAGCAACAACTTCAACTTCCTCAACAGCAGTTGAACGTTCGGAAAGGTGAATAACTGCCATAGCTGGATCTGAAATAAGGATAACGCCAGCGGTGAGAATTACATCAGATGCATAACGTGAATCGCCAGCCATCATGCCATCCATATTCAATTCAAGGAACTGTGGAATCGATGTAGCTTCTGCTTCTACTTCAATCGTGTTATTCATATGTTCAAGAATTCCATCAACATCATGCTTACCTGTCGTGTGAACTGGTACTTCAACTTTAACTCGCTCGCCACGACGAACAATAATTAAGTCAATGTGAGCAAGTATGCCTGTAAGTGGATTACGTGTTACTGACTTTGGAAGTGTCAGCTCTGTTTTTCCATCAACAACAACATCTAGTAGAACGTTTGAGGTTTTTAGTGCGGCGCCAAGTTCACGAAGTGGAAGTGCAACATGTTGTGGTTCTGCACCATGACCATAAATAACAGCTGGGACATTGCCAGCGCGACGATCGCGGCGTGATGCGCCTTTGCCAAACTCAGTGCGCTTGGTTGCATTAATTGTAATTTCGGCCATTTGCTTCTCTCTCTATCTAAATCGTCAATGTGACAACGTCCGAGGAGAGCCAAGCCGTCGATTACGGATTTTTAAATCCCTCGCCGGAACGAGTGGCTAGGCTATCTAACCCCTAGCTAAAAGACAAAGTCTGGGCGGGCCTAATTTAGCTCATGCCATCAAAGAGGCTGGTTACTGAGCCATCCTCGAAGACTTCGCGTATCGCCCGCGCCAAAAGTGGAGCAATCGGCAGCACCGTTAAATTATCGAAGTGAGAATCTTCAGGGATTGGCAGGGTGTCGGTCACGACAACTTCACTCACATTTGATGCCTTCAACCGTTCTACTGCTGGTCCCGAAAAGACTGCATGGGTGGCTGCGATGATTACATCTTTAGCTCCCTCTGCATAAAGAGCGTCAACTGCTTTTGTAATTGTTCCTGCGGTATCGATCATGTCATCAATCACAACACAGGTCTGGCCTTTTACATCACCAACAACTCTTCCGGTCTGTGACTCATTTGGAATTCTTGGATCCCGCATTTTATGAATAAACGCAATAGGGCAACCACCCAGTAAATCCGACCAACGTTCAGCAACTCGCACTCGTCCCGAGTCCGGTGAAACAATCGTTAATTTGGTGCGATCGACTTTACTACCAACATAATTTGTAAGAAGAGGCAGAGCAAAGAGATGATCAACAGGACCATCAAAGAAACCTTGAATTTGTGAAGTATGAAGATCTACAACCATCAGACGGTCGGCGCCAGCTGTTTTGAAAAGGTCAGCCATCAGTCGCGCAGAGATTGGTTCGCGTCCCCGATGTTTCTTATCTTGGCGGGCATATCCGTAAAATGGGGCAACAACAGTTATTCTCTTCGCTGATGCGCGCTTTAGAGCATCAACCATAATTAACTGTTCCATGATTTGCTTATTAACTGGCGCGCAGTGCGATTGGATTACAAAGGCATCACTGCCGCGAACACTTTCTTCAAAGCGAACAAATATCTCGCCATTTGCAAAATCATAAGCAGATGTTGGAGTAATCGGAATACCGAGTTCAGCAGCGACACCTTCGGCCAACTCTGGATATCCGCGCCCGGTAAATATCCGTAGTCGCTTTTCCGAGGTAAGTCGAAGTTCGCTCATGTTTTAGCTCCCTTGTTCCGAGGATTCATTGGCGCCGGCGGCTTTTGCTACCTGCGCAGATTTAGTTCCCGATCTTTTGCGAAGTACCCAGCCAAGAATATTGCGTTGCTTGGATCTGGCAAAACCCATCGCGCCAGCTGGAATATCATCAGTAATTACTGAGCCTGCGGCAGTGTAAGCGCCGTCGCCAATTGAAACTGGTGCAACCAGCATTGTGTCGCTGCCAATTCGCACTTCATCTCCAATTTTTGTCTTGTGTTTCTCGACGCCATCGTAATTCACAAAGACTGTGGCAGCGCCAATATTCGTGCCCGAGCCAATTTCAGCGTCACCAACATAGGAAAGGTGTGGAATTTTACTACCCTCACCGATAGTTGAGTTCTTAATTTCGACAAAAGCACCAGCTTTAGCGCCTTCTCCTAAGTTTGTTCCCGCCCTCAAATAGGAATATGGTCCTACGCTTGCGCCGGCGCCGATCGTGCAATCAACGCAGTTAGATTCGATAACTGAAGCGCTAGAGCCGACCTTTACATTCATCAATGTTGTTCGCGGCCCGATGATTGCTTTTGAGCCAATTTTTGTTGTCCCAGCCAGCCAACTTTCTGGAAAAATTGTGGCATCAGAATCAATCTCTACGCTGGCATCAATCCAAGTTGTTGTCGGATCAATAATTTCAACACCATTAATCATGTGTTCGTAATTAATTCGATCGCGCATGATTGCTGCACATTCAGCAAGTTGTGAGCGATCGTTTATCCCGAGAGTTTCGCTGTAATCATTCGAGAGGATGGCCGCTGCTCTGCCGCCCGATGCTTTGATATCTGCGATTACATCAGTTAAATAAAGTTCGCCTTGAGAATTATCTGACTTTAACTTTGCAACACTGGTGCGAAGAGCATCGATATCGAATAAGTAGACTCCGGTGTTAATTTCATCAATCATCTTGATTTCATCTGGGGCATCTAGCTCTTCGATGATCGCGAGAATCTCATCAGCCTCATTACGCAGAATTCGACCATAGCCAGTTGGGTCTGGAAATTGAGCAGTCAAAACCGAGACTGTATTCTTGCTCTCGGAATGAACATCGATAAATTGCGCCAAAGTTTCACTGCGAAGAAGTGGCGTATCTCCAGCACATATTAAAACTGTTCCTTTAATTTTCAAATCGGCGAGCGCTACTTGCACTGCATGGCCCGTCCCATTTCGCTCAGCTTGAAAAATAAACTCAACGGTCGGTGCTATTTGTTTTATATGTTCCTCAACAGAGTCACGAGCTGCGCCAACGACAACGCGCAACGTGCCTGGACTTAATTTAGAGACTTGAGAAATCACGTGGTCGATAATCGTTTTTCCTGAAATAAAATGTAAGACTTTTGGCGTCTCTGACTTCATTCGGGTGCCTTCGCCAGCAGCCAGCACGATCGCTACTTCAAGGGTCTTGGCCAAGTTCGACTCCCGTCTATTGAGACTTCTGATGCGAGCTGGTGGCTCCGCCACCAGGTATCGATCCTGGACCCTGGGCTTCAAAGGCCCATGTGCTAGCCACTACACAATGGCGGAACCTGAATTCTCCCTTATAAATGCGAATACCACCAAACTCACCGCAAATTTGGTGCAGCAATTCTTTCCTAGAGCGTTTCTACTACTCGGGCCCCATGCACTGGGCCACTTGCACGGACAACGCCAGCCACAACCCCGCTGGAACTCAGTGCCACGGTTAAATCCATCGACTTCTCTTCATCCTCTGCTAGAAATGCAACTGTTGGTCCAGATCCCGAAACAATTACGCCAAGTGCGCCATAGTCACGACCAACATCTAAAACTAATCGCAGGGCTGGGCGCAAGGAACATGCCGCCGCTTGCAAATCATTTGAAAGAGCAGCACCTAGCGCAGTTGGATCTCCAGCACGCAGAGCCTGCATCATTGATTCACTAACTTGTGGTTGGGCAATATCTAGACCTTCGCGCAATCGATCACACTCTTGATAAACCGCAGGAGTTGAAAGCCCTTGACTAGAAAGAGCGAGTACCCAGTGATAATTTCCACGACTTAGCGCTGGAGTTAATTGGTCGCCACGACCTCGGCCAATTGCAGTTCCGCCAGAAATTCCAAATGGAACATCGCTGCCAAGTTTTGCCGCGATCCCTTCCATTTCATCTCTTGAAAGCCCGATTTCAAATAACGCGTCCATCGCCACAATTACGCCAGCGGCATCAGCACTTCCCCCGGCCATTCCGCCAGCAACTGGTATCTCTTTTTTCAAGTGAATTGCTAAGTCGGTCGAAAGATCAAATTTCTCCGTCATTAACTTTGCGGCCCGCATCGCTAGATTTTCGTTATTGATAGGAACTCCACCGGAAGTCGAGCCAGAAAGTGATAATAGAATTCCTGAGTTCTCTTGCGCAAATTTAACGCTCACATCATCAAAAAGTGAGATCGCTTGAAAAACTGTAGTAACTTCATGAAAACCATCACTGCCAAGTGGACCAACGGCCAGCTGCAAATTTATTTTTGCTGGGACTCTTACTACTACTCCGCTGGTGCTCATTTAGAAAGAGTAATCGCAATCTTGATAAAATCAGAGAGTTCTAAAGCCTCGCCCCGAATTGTTGGGTCTATACCGCTAGTTTCTATAATCTCGCTAGCTTGTGCGCTTCCCCCGCATAGGGTACTTAAGGCGGCCCGCATCATTTTCCGGCGCTGAGCAAATGCTGCATCAATAATTTTAAAAGTTGATTTTCGAAGTTCTTCGTTGCCGGCGCTGGGGTGACGAACAAAACGAACGAGTGAAGAATCCACGTTAGGGAGTGGCCAAAAGATTGACCTGCTGACCGTTCCTGCCGAGCTTAGCTCGGCCCACCAGGCTGCTTTCACTGAGGGACTGCCATAAGTTTTATTATTTGGTTTCGCCACTAACCGATCAGCGACTTCACTTTGCACCATAACAACTCCGGATCCTAGAGTTGGAAAGAGCTCCAGGAACCGAAGTAGTACTGGTACTGAGATGTTATATGGCAAATTTGCTACAAGGACTGTTGGATCAAATGGAAGGGCGCAAACTCCCATCGCATCTTCACAAAGAATAGTTAATTTACTTGGATCAAAACCATGGCGTTCTGCCGTCATCGGCAGTTCTGCCGCCAGCCGGCTATCAATTTCAATTGCCACGACCTTATCTGCGACTTCAAGCGCGGCAAGAGTTAGAGAACCAAGACCCGGGCCAATTTCAAGTACGACATCCTCCGAAATAACTCCTGCGCTCTTAACTATCTTCCGACAAGTGTTGGCATCAACGACAAAATTCTGACCTAGTTTCTTGGTCGGGCGCACTCCGATTCGTTCGGCAATTTCCCGTATCTCGGCAGCTCCAAGTAATCCGCTCATCTAGGAGAATGGTCCGAATAGTCGTTCGCAATTATTTGATATTGCAGTTGCGAGAAAATCCAAATCCTCGCCACGTTCCTCTGCCATAAACCGCAAAATTGTTGGGATCTGTGCCGGAGTATTTAGCGCACCTCGGTGTGGCATGGGTGCTAGAAATGGCGAATCTGTTTCTACCAATAATTGATCATGGGGCACGAGCTTTACCGCTTCTCGCAAATCTGGCGCATTTTTAAAGGTTAACGTTCCGGCAAATGAGAGGACATAACCTTTTTCAATGCATTCTCGCGCCATCTGTACATCCCCTGAATAGCAATGAAAAATCGTAATCTCTGGTGCTCCTTCTTGCTCTAATACATCTAGAACATCGCGATGGGCATCCCGATCATGGATTACTAGCGCTTTATTAACCTGCTTTGCTAATGCAATATGGCGGCGAAAAGAATATTTTTGTCGTTCTTGAAGTGCAGGCTCGGTCCGAAAATAATCCAAACCTGTCTCACCAATTGCCCGAACTCTTGGATGTTTCGCCAACTTTTCAATTATCGCAAGGTCTGCTTCCAGATCATTAACCACGGGCGCTTCATTGGGATGCAGGGCAACTGCAGCTAGAACATTTGGCCAACTCTCTGCCATTTTTACGCACCATTCGGATTGTTCGGCTGAGTATCCAACTTGAACAACGCGATCTATGCCGACACTTTTTGCATCTTCCAAAACCTTGCCAACTTCTGGTGAATCTGGGGCAGTATTTGTAACAATTTCAATATGCGCGTGTGCATCCACACACTTAACTCTCAGCGGCTCTGGAAGTGGTGCTAGTTGGCGATCAATATCCCGATTGTGACGATCTGCCATCTGTTATTCCAGCCTTGGGAAAAGGACTGCGCCTTTAGTCACTTTGCAACCAGCTGGCAATATGCCCCAATTCGAGACATCTGAAATCTTTTGCTCACCAATTTTACCTAGCGCTACATCTGCCCCAAGTGATGCCCAAAGAATTTCAGTAGTCGCAGGCATTATCGGGTGCAACAAAACCGCAAGAGCCCGAATCGCATCGGCCGTGTTATATAAAATTTCATTCAACTCGAGAACTCGAGTGGGGTCTTTTGCAACTGCCCATGGCTCTTTCTCTGTGACATAGCCATTTACTCGCTTACAGAACTCCATAATCGCATTAATTCCACTTTGGAAATCAAGGGCAAGGATCGCTTTATCTGCAGCAATAGCAGTTTCCGTTAACATCTTGGCCAAGCCAACATCATTGGCAACGTCTGGAATTTTCCCGTCACAATATTTTTCGATCATTGCAATCAATCGAGATGCCAAGTTGCCAAAGTCATTGGCTAGCTCGCTGGTATACCGAGCCGACATATCTTCCCAAGAAAATGAACCATCTGTGCCGAATGGAATAGCGCGTAAAAAGTAATACCTAAAAGCATCTACCCCGAAGTGATCAGTAATATCACTTGGCGCAATCCCAGTCAGTTTTGACTTACTCATTTTCTCGCCGCCGACTAATAACCATCCATGTGCAAAAATTTTCTTCGGGATTGCAATATTTGCCGCCATTAACATTGCTGGCCAAATTACTGCGTGAAAACGCAGAATATCCTTACCTACCAAGTGAACATCTGCCGGCCAAGTACTTGTAAATTTCTTTCCGCCCTCAGAATCAGGATCATCACCTAGTCCAACGGCGGTTGCATAATTGAGAAGAGCATCGAACCAAACATAAATTACCTGCTTGGTATCCCATGGCACTGGGATTCCCCAATCAAAAGTAGAGCGTGAAATTGAAAGATCTCGTACCCCACTCTCCAAGAAAGCGATTACTTCGTTGCGCGCACTTGCTGGCTCGCAAGCTTCAGGATTGTTCTTATAGTGTTCGAGTAACTGTGGAACAAAAGCTGAAAGTTTAAAAAACCAATTATCTTCAGAGAGCATCTCAACCGGCTTGCCGTGAACTTTGCACTTGCCTTCATCGAGATCGCCAGGGAGCTTAAATTCTTCGCATCCAATGCAGTAGGGGCCCTCAAATTTTCCAGCGTAGATATAGCCATTATCTTTCAATAGAGTCATAAATCTTTGAACACGTTCTTCATGTCTAGGTTCGGTTGTCCGGATAAAATCATCGTTGGCGATATTTAACGCTCTCCAATTTGGCTTCCACGCATCAGTAACTAGCCGATCACACCAATCTTGGGGTGAAACGTTATTTGCTGCCGCAGTGTTCATGACTTTCTCGCCATGCTCATCTGTACCAGTTAGGAACCAAACACTTTCCCCACGTTGACGATGCCACCTGGTAAGTACATCACCAGCTACGGTCGTATAGGCGTGGCCAATATGAGGGGCATCATTTACATAATAAATTGGCGTTGTTAAATAGAAAGATTTTTCTGCGCTCATAGCCCCAGCCTATCTTGTGATTTGTAGGTAACCATTGCGTCAAAGACCTCTCTTTTGGCAACACCAGATAATCTGGCGACTTCAGCTATTGCTTCCTTGCGCGAAATTCCGGCGGCCTCTTGCTTTAAAACTTCTGAAATTAAATCTTCCGACGAAAACTGCCTTGAATCGGGATCAAAGCCAGCAAATACCAAAGTAATCTCGCCTAAAATTTCTTTCGAGCTTGCCCACTCGTGAAGTGTTTCAAGATCTCCTCGAATCACTTCCTCGTAAGTTTTCGTCATTTCCCTACAGATTGCGCCAAGACGATTCGGCCCTAACTCCGATTTTGCATCCGCCAGAGAATCAAGAAGTCGATGTGGCGCTTCAAAAAAGATTATGGTGCGCGTTTCAGTGGCCAGATTTGCGAACCAAGATTTGCGAGCCCCGCCAGTTCTTGGAGCAAAACCTTCAAAACAGAATCGATCACTGGGTAGACCGGAGAGTAAAAGTGCGGTAGTCACTGCACTTGGACCTGGTAGAACTTTAATTCGAATATTCTTCTCAACTGCAGCTCTAGCTAGGCGAAACCCAGGATCGCTGATACCAGGAGCCCCTGCGTCGGTTACTACTAATAAATCAGAACCGCTCTCCAGAATCTTTACTAGCTCCTCAAGCCGTTCAATTTCATTTCCCTCAAAAAATGAAATAACTTTTGCGGAAAATATAACTCCAAGGTCAGAGCACAGGCGAGAAAATTTTCTAGAATCTTCAGCAGCGATAAATTTTGCCGAGGTAATGGCATCTTTAAGGCTCTGCGAAGCATCCAAGGGATTACCTAATGGAATCGCAGCGAGAATTAGCATTGGGTAATTCTCTCAGGCTTTAGGCTCTCCCTATGACCGTCAGGGGCCGAATCTCAAGGGATTGGGTGATTGCCCTGAGCTTTAGCGCGCTCGGCTTGGCTCTGCGCCTCTGGAACCTTGCCACCCCTAAGGGAAAATATTTCGACGAAATTTATTATGCAACGAATGCTCGTTCTCTTCTATCCCACGGAGTTGAATTAGATTCAAAGACGGGGGCAGCTCAATTTATTGTTCATCCTCCTGTTGGAAAATGGCTAATCTCCTTTGGGATTAAGTTATTTGGTTACAACGAATTTGGTTGGCGTTTTAGCTCAGCGCTAATTGGTTCGGCCTCAATCGCTCTTATGTATTTCACGGCCAAAAAGTTATTTAACAACGAGTTTCTAAGTATTTTTGCCACTTTCTTAATCTCGGTTGATGGCTTGCATTTAGTACATTCCAGGATCGCACTTTTAGATATATTTCTGCTTTTCTTTATTCAAATTACAGTTCTCGCATTTCTCCACCAAAAATATTGGATCGCCGGGCTTGCTCTGGGGTTGGCGATTTCTACAAAGTGGAGTGGGCTCTATGTTCTGCTCGCCCTGGCAATATTGGTTTTAACTTTGGACTATCGAAGGAATCGGCTATCTCTGAAAACTTTTTCGGTGCGAATAATTCAATTTGGTCTTCTTCCACTTCTTACCTATCTTCTTTCGTGGACCGGTTGGTTTGCCACCACTGGAGGGTGGGATAGAAAATGGTCACCAAACCTTGCTAAATCTTTCTGGCATTACCATGCTGAGATTTTGGACTTCCATTCCCATTTAACAGACTCCCATCCTTATTCTGCCAACCCCTGGAGCTGGCTTATCCAAGGGAGGCCAACTTCGTTATTTTATGCGACTCCCAAAGACTGTGGCGCTTCAAGCTGTGCGCAGGAAGTCCTAGCTCTTGGTACACCAATTCTTTGGTGGGCAGCAACTTTCGGACTCATGGTTACTTTTGGTTACTGGATTAGCAAAAGAGAGTGGGCAGCTGAAATCATTTTGGTTGTTACTGCAGCCAGTTATTTACCTTGGTTTGCCTTCCAAAAACGGACAATGTTTAGCTTCTATGCAATTTCATTCGAACCATTCTTACTATTGACTCTGGTATATCTCTTGAGCAAAATAGGTAGAAACCAAAGACAGGTAGCGGTTATTTTTGGAGCGATTGTTCTTGTGAATTTCCTTTATTTTCTCCCGCTATTCCTGGGAATTCCGATTTCATATAACTCTTGGCGCGACCATATGTGGCTGCCATCCTGGATATAAAACTTAAATTATTCGTTAACGACGTCAAACCTATTTATTGCTGCGCTCTCTTCAAGTTCCTGATCAAATAATTCATCGCGCGATGGCAGTAAATCTTCCTCTATCTGTGCCATTTGAGTGGCGCTCCACGCTCCTGGAATTGTTAGATCAATAATCCGCTCCGCGCGAAAAGCCTTTGCAGCTGTTACATAAGTTGGTTTAGGAATGCTTGTAGGTTGCCAGCTTGCGCCATCTTTCGGAATTACTACAACTCCTGCGCTATCGATTCGCTCGATTAGGGGAATCCAATGTTCTTTATTTTCTGAAATAAAATCAGTTCGCGATGAAAAGGTAACAACATCTAGCGGCTCAGTTACTACGCTTGCCGAAGAAATTTGTTGGAATGCTTTTACTCTTCTCTGTTTGACTTGACTTGCAACTATTTGACGCCGAACATGTAAAACATAAATTCCTAGCGCTGTTATCGGTAAAAATATTATGGAGCCTGAGATCGTTGCAAATGCCCAAAGCGCTACAATGGTTAAGAGTAAAAAAGTTAAGGCAGAAAATATTATTCGGCGATTTGTAATTTGTTTTTGAATTTTAATCTTCTCACCAGTACTTGAAAGTAAATTTATTGAACCATTTTCACCAACTACTCGCATCGCACTCTTATATCTTTCCGCAGATTTACCTGAAGTTTCGTCGTGGCTTGTAATCCATTTGGGCAGAAAATAAGCTGCCCACATCCCGAGGATGATTAGATAGATAAAACCGGAGGCCATAGAGCAAAATGATAAGTATTCGGAGGCTAAAAGGGGGGGATTTAGGCGGTATGTCTTTACTAACCTTATTGCAGGTATTTACTTAATTTTTGGGTTTTCGATTACGTAAGTTAAGTGATCCCGCCATGCGCCATCGATGTGTAAGTACCGCGATCTCTCGCCCTCTAAAACATAGCCACACTTTTCGGCAACTCGCTTAGATGCGCTATTTTCTGGCCTTAAATTAATCTCGACTCTATGGAGGGCTAACTCATTTAGGCCGAAATTCGTTAGCAGTGAGACTGCCTTAGTTATGTGCCCTTGGTTAGCAAATTCTTGGTCAATCCAGTAGCCAATATGAGCCCCCCGCATCGCCCCGAATGTGATTCCACCCATCGTTATCTGACCGATGAAGCTCTCCTTGCCGCTTTCTAGGAGCCAAATGCCTAAAGAAATCGACCTAAGCGCTTCCCCATCTTTTCGATATTGGAGAACCATTCCTAAAAATGAGATTGGTGGAAGATGTGACTCGATTTCAGGACGAGTAGCCTCCCAAGGCGAGAGCCATTCCCGATTCTTGGCCCGGGTTAAATCCCAGACCTTCTTATCCCTGATTCGAAGCGGGCGCAAGAAGAGCTCGCCCTCGCGAAGCTTTATTGGCCAGTCAGATCTTGTGCTCAATTAGTTTGAGCTCCGCTCAAGGACCATGACATCAACAATCTCACCTGTCTTAATTCCTGCTGAATTTTCTGGAACTATGACTAACGCGTGCGCGTCAGATAGAGAAACCAGGTCGCCCTGTTCTTTTAGGACGCTTGCCACCACGCCATTTTCAGAAGAAAGGACGACTCTTACAAAACTGCTCTCACCTGAATTTGAAGTAATAGAGCCTTTGAGTTTCGCCTTCAACTGATTTCGAAAAATATTTGGTGACCCGAGCATTTTGCGAATCATTGGCCGGACAAATATTTCAGCGGCAATTCCTGCTGCTACCGGATCTCCTGGCAAGGTGAATACCGGCGTCATATCAGGCCCGATCAAGCCAAAGTTATGTAAACCACTCTCGCTCATTTTTGGTAACACAGTTGTTATTTGACCAAGCTCCTTCAATACCGCCGTAATTAACTCAAAAGATTCATCATGGCGTGCCCCGCTAATTAGGATGAAATCTGCACGAACTAATTGATCCTCGATAACTTCTTTCAATTGTTGGTGATTCTCCGGAATCATATGAACTCGAAAACCATTCGCTCCAGCTTCTCGGACTGCAGATGTGAGCATCCATGAATTTGTTTCATAATCTCCCTCGGCTTCACCGCGCAGCTGTCCGGGCTCAATTAAATCGTTGCCAGCAGAAATTACGACAACTCTTGGATGTGGCATCGTAGGAAGCCGATCCAGGCCAATCGATGCTGCAAGCCCAATCTGGGTAGATCGGATTCGAGAACCTGCTCGCATGACTAATCGCTCGCCAGCATAAATATCTGTGGCAAGTGTCGCGCCATGCGCGTCTAAAAGTGGCATATCAAAAGGGGCGAGTGGGGATGCGATTTCAAGAAGCTTTTCTAAAAGCTCCTCGACGCTTGCTTGTTCTTCCATGACTAAACCCTACTTCTTAATTAGAGTAATTCCATGGATGTCGGAAGCATGAAGAAGCGAGAACTTCGTCAGAGATTTCGAAGTGAAAGATCGCTCCGGGATTTGGCTGAATCGTGGGTTCACATAATTAATTCCGATGAGTTCATGGCTGCCAAAACGATTGCTAGTTACCTTTCCTATGGCGATGAACCTCAAACTAAAGATTTAAATGAGGCACTTATCAAAAACGGAAAGACTCTGCTTTTGCCCAGGATGCTAAAAAATAGAAATCTGGAATGGGTAATCTGGGATGGCAAGATGTCAAAACTCGTAAAGAGCGGAAAAATTCTCGAACCAGTCGGTAACCCAGAATCTGAGAACGGCATTGATATCGTCATTGTTCCAACCCTGCATGCAACCCGCGAAGGAGATCGGTTAGGCCAAGGTGGTGGCTCCTATGATCGAGCACTATCAAGGATTTCAGCCTGGCGAATCGGGCTTATTTATTCGGGAGAATTAACCATTGAGCCCTTTCCCGTTGAAACTCACGATATAAAACTAAACGCAATTGCCACGCCTGATTTAATTCTTCGATTTCCTAAAAATTAATTCCAATTACTCTTACCTTAAATCTTCTAGGTGTCGTGCCATTACGACTCGTTGCACTTGATTTGTTCCCTCATAAATTTGAGTCAACTTCGCATCGCGCATCATGCGCTCAACTGGAAAATCTGACACATATCCGTAGCCGCCTAAAACTTGCACCGCATCAGTAGTAACTTTCATTGCTACATCAGAGGCAAAACATTTGGCAGCAGCCGAAAAGAAAGTTAAATCCTTCTCGCCTCGCTCGCTCTTTACGGCTGCGAGATAAGTCAGCTGTCTGGCCGCGGCAATATTCATTGCCATATCGGCCAACATGAATTGGACTCCTTGAAAATCAAAAATTTCTTTTCCGAATTGTTTACGCTCGTGCGCGTAGGCCGTAGCAATTTCAAAAGCACCTTGAGCAATCCCCAGCGCTTGTGCGGCAATCGTAATCCGAGTGTGATCGAGGGTTTCCATTGCCAGAGCGAAGCCACTTCCTATTTCGCCAATTCTACGATCGTCCGGAATAGCAACGCTATCGAAATAAACCTCTCGAGTTGGCGAGCCTTTGAATCCCATCTTCTTCTCATGTGCACCGAATGAAACTCCAACATCGTCTTTTTCTACAATGAATGCAGTAATCCCTTTTGCTCCCAGCGCTGGATCAGTTTGTGCAAGCACAGTATAAAAATCTGAAAAGCCAGCATTTGAGATCCACTTTTTACTTCCAGTGAGAACCCATCCGTCGCTACTTTTTTTAGCTTTAGTTTTCATTGCGACAGCATCAGAACCGGCGTCAGATTCAGAAAGGCAGTACGAGAACGCTTTGCCGGCGGCTAATTGTGTTAAATACTTTTCCTTCTGCTCTTCATTTCCTGCCAAAATAAGTGGAAGTGACCCAAGTTTATTTACTGCTGGAATAAGAGAAGAGGCTGCGCAAACTCGCGCTATTTCTTCAATTATGATTGCAGTTGCTAGCGAATCTGCGCCCTGCCCCCCATATTTAGGATCGACATGTGCTGCCGCAAGATCAGAACCTTGAAGCGCCTCATATGCTTCTTGCGGAAAGCGGGAATCTTCATCAACTTCCTTTGCAAAAGGAGAAATCTTATTCTCGGCAAGCGCGCGAACGCTCTCCCTAAGAGCCTCATACTCCTGACCAAATAATGCATCCATGGCTTAATTAACTCAATCTTTTGGCTTGACGTCTAGTCTCGTTAAATCAGCGAGATATTTATTGTATTTAGCCAAATCGTCATCTTCTCCCATTGCGGCTGCACGATCCTCGGCCCTATCAATTCGCCGTGTTTCCTTCTTGTCTTCGCGCACCCATTGAATAAAGGTCGCAATCAGGGCAAAAATAATTGGTATCTCTCCCATCGCCCAACCAAGTGCGCCACCAGTATTTTGGTCCGCTAAAAGATCTAAATTCCAAGGTCGCTCTAAGCTCTGGAAATAACCACCATCTAAAAGAGTGGTTGCTGATAGCAGCGCGACGGAGAAAAATGCATGAATGCTCATGGCTGCAAATAACACAATAATTCGAACGATGTGAGGTAGTCGTTTTGGTGTTGGGTCGATGCCGATAATAACGTGGAAAAAGAGCATGCCAGCTAATAAGAAATGGATATTCATAAATAAATGTCCGCCATGACTCTGCATCAAGTCGCCAAATAAAGGCGTCATGTAAAGCAAGAAGAGCGAACCATCAAAAATTGCCAGAGCAACTATTGGATTTGAAATAAACTGAAAATATTTAGAGTGCAACAAAGCGACAAGTACACCGCGAATTCCCCGCTCTTCCGGAGTTCGACCGGGTGGCAAAGTTCGAAGCGCAAGAGTCATCGGTGCACTTAATACGAATCCAATTGGAGCAATCATTCCGAGAATCATGTGCGCGACCATGTGATACGAAAATGCAAAATGTGCATATACGCCAAGGCCTCCGCTCGTCGCATAGTCCGCAGCAATTACTGCTGCCGCGAAGGAAAGCGTTCTTCCAATTGGCCATTTATCACCGCGCTTGGAAAGAATCATTACTCCTCTTATATAGAGCGCAGTAATAATAATTAGAAGGCCCAAGAAAGCACCATCGGGAACATAAGTGAAAAATAGATTTTTCCACGTCGGAGCATCAGGCATCGCAATCCCAGAAATGCTCTCTGCAATACCAATCTGTCGCAGAGTCTTGGGATCTGGCGGTGCACTTGTTGATAGCCAGGCTCCTATGCTGATCGCTAGAACCATGACAAAAATTTCAACAACTAGTAATTGATAGACCTTGCGAGCTCCATGTAATTTCTTAACGATATATTTTCTGTGCGCTGCGCCAATGAAAATCAAAATTGCACTCAGAAATATCTTATAAATTACCAAGTTCGCATACTGTGAGTTCCAGGCATCGCGAAAATTTAGGCGGGTCCAAGCGTTTATTGCACCACTTGCGCAGACTGCGATAGCTGACCAGAGAGCCAGTGAACTGAAGCGTGGAATGGCCAATTCTCGCTCGGACTGACTTATTAAAATTAACCCAATGACTCCGCCCACCCAGAGCGAAATAAAAATTACGTGGAATAAGAGTGATCCAATTGCCATTCCGTGGTTTCCTGAACTACTGGAGTGGCTTTGAAAAATTGGAGCCAGCAAGCCGATAAAGACGATTGCCAGCGAGAAATAAGCATGAGTGGTGCGGCGAATTCTTGGAATCAAAAACATAACGACTGCGGCAGCCAAAATATTTAGTGCCTGACTTTTCCCAAGTGAAGTCTGAGTCGTGAACGACCTAATCACAATCGGGTCAAAAGCATCGACAATTGGAGTTGCCAATAAGTTGGCAAGTTCAACAAAGAGCGCGCCTAAGCTGGACATAAACCAGGCGGCTGCCGGAATTATTGCAAGATTGCGAATTCGGATTGCTTCCTTAAGCAGCTTCGAGCGATCTTCACGGATGAAGAAACCAATTGCTAGAAGCAGGCCAATTAGCGTAACTGCTGAAAGTATCTGCAAATCTTTTACAAGCGGCGTAATAAAACTCAACGAGCCAATAGTTTCATTGTCGTGGATTTCTGCAGAAAAGTGCATGGATAAAAATGCCTATTTGCGCTTTTGTTTTTTTGTTCCACCAAAAGTTATTTTGGCATACCAAATAAGAAATATGAAAACAAAACCTGCTAGGACTAGAAGTACATAAATGAAAGTGTTCGAGCCGTCATTCAAATTCTTTTCGCCTTGATAAGAGCCTCCAGTAGTTGGTGCTGGGGTAGGCGTTCCCAAACTAGCTGGAGCTTTAAATAAAAATGTATAAGCCCCAGTAAGTGGATCTTCAGTGTCTGAGAGCAACGTGTAATTAACGGTATATACGCCGCTCTTTTTCAATTCAGCCATTCCGACAATCGCATTATTCCCATTTATAGTTATCGAGCCATCATCAACCGTAAGGCCATTGGGATCATTTACAACTATGAGGCTTCCCTGCCCTGAAAGCGGTGATGCCGTAGTGATTGAAATCGAGTTTGGCGAGATAGTTAAGACTGCCCCTGGTTGCGGAACAGCTGCTGTGAAGCTATTCGCAAAAGCCGAACCTGGGAGCAAGATTAAAACCGCCGTAGTAAATACGGTAATTACCCTCGTTAATCTCATTTTTGGCCTCTCAGCTCGATTCCCAATTAGATGTAATTCTCTCACTTCTTTACAATAGTGCCCATGCCTACCTATGAATATGCCTGCACCGCCTGTGGCCATCAATTCGAGGCTTTTCAAGCATTTACAGATGATGCATTGACTAAATGCCCCGAGTGTAAAGGCCTAGTTCAAAAGGTTTATTCAAATGTTGGTGTTGTCTTCAAAGGTTCCGGGTTTTATAAAACAGACTCGAGAAATGCGAAATCATCAACTACTTCACCTTCACCTACAGTGGCCCCGACACCAACAACTTCCCCTGCCCCTGTCGCTAAAAGTGATTAGCCGTGATGCGGTGGCTTGTCGCCCTCGATCTCATTATCGCGCTGTGAGTCATCATCTTCACGAGGATCAATTTCATCCTGTGTCACTTTGGGCAAAATATTTGGGTCACTCATAATTGAAGTGTAATCAACTTAAGAGAAATAGGAAATATGTTTGAGAAATTAGGTCACGTCATAGTACGCCGAAGAAAGGCAGTTCTTGCTGGCTTTATTTTCGCAGTGATCGCTTCCGGAGTAATCGGCTCATTAGTTTTTTCCCAACTTCAAAGTGGTGGCTATTCCGACCCGGGCAGCGACTCAACAAAAGCTAGCAAATATTTAACTGATGTTTTCAAAGTGCAAGATCCAGCAATTATTTTTATCATTGATGCTGGTAAGAGCGCTGCCAATCCAACAGTCGCCACCGAAGTTGCGGTGATTGAAGCTGATGTAAGGGCCACGAGCGGGGTGGAAAAAACTCTTTCGTACTGGAGCGCCGGTGGTGCAAAGCAGTTACTAAGTGCCGATGGCAACGCTGGTTACCTCTTTGTTTATACAAGTAACCCAGACCCGACTTTGGCGACAGATTTAGCGGCAGAACTACAGCGAAAATATGACAGAAAAATTGGCGATTTGCGAATCTATGTTGGCGGCTTCTCGACATTTAGCCATGAAGTCAACAACACTATTTCCAAAGACTTGGCTAAGGCCGAAGTAATTTCAATTCCCCTGACATTCCTGTTTTTGATCTTTGCATTTGGTGGCTTAATTGCCTCCGCGATGCCAGTAATAGTTGGAGTGAGCGCAATCCTTGGAGCATTTCTACTTCTCTATTTAATTAGTTTATTTACCGGAGTCAGCATATTTGCGCTAAACCTTGTAACTGGAATGGGTATGGGGCTTGGGATTGATTATTCCCTTCTAATGGTTAATAGATTTCGCGAAGAGCTTCACAAGTCTAAGAGCGTGGAAGACGCTGTGGTTAGTACCGTAAAAACTGCAGGTAGAACAGTTTTTTTCTCTGGGATAACTGTGATAATTAGTCTTGCCTCTCTGACATTTTTCCCACAAATGTTTTTGAAATCATTCGGATACGCTGGAGTTTCAGTCGTTACAGTTGCGATCCTTGGAGCGCTAATTCCACTTCCAGCAATCATGGCTCTGCTCGGGCACAGGATTGATAAATTTGTAGTTCGCAAGAGTGCAATTACTCCTAGGGAAGATGGTCGGTGGGCAGATACGGCGCGGTTTGTAATGAAGCGGCCGGTTGCTGTGATTCTCTTTTCATTATTAATTCTTGGAACTTTTGCCGCCCCGCTTAAAGATATTGTCTTCTCCCAGGTCGACACTCGAGTATTGCCTGCTTCAAATAAGGCGGCGCTCTCGGCGCAGATTGGTTTGGAAAGATTTCCAGGCCAGCAAGGTAATCCAATAGAAATTATTATCCCAAATGGTTCACAAAAAATAGTTGAAATAACTGCCTACCTAAGTGAGTTGGCAAATGTTCCTGGAGTTGTGGGGGTCGGTGCGCCAGAAACTGCAGGCAGTGCTCTTCGAATTGCCGCGGTTCACAGCATGGGGCCGAGAACTCCCGATGCTGAAAAATTGATAACTAAAATTCGAGAGTTGAAATCTCCTGCTGGAACATTAATTGGTGGGGTAGCCGCAGATTATGCGGATAGTCAGAAAGGTATTGCCGATAAAATTCCATTTGTCTTGATTTGGATTTCGGTCGGAACTTTGCTCTTGCTATTTATGTTTACTGGATCCATTATTTTGCCAATTAAGGCCGTGCTTTTAAATCTTCTTTCGCTCTCGGCAACCATGGGCGTCTTGACCTGGATCTTCATCGGTGGCCATCTGACTTGGCTGGTCGGCTCATTTACAAATACCGGAACTATTGATACCTCCATGATTATTCTCATAGCTGTCGTGGCATTCGGTCTCTCGATGGATTATGAGCTCTTTCTCTTATCTCGAATCAAAGAGGAGCATGATGCTGGCAGTTCAAATATCGAATCTGTTGCAACTGGATTGCAACGTTCCGCTCGAATTATTACTGCTGCCGCTGTGATTCTTGCCGTTGTTTTTGCCATATTTACGACAAGCAGTGTGACCTCGATCAAAACCATGGGATTTGGCGTCGCTTTTGCAATTTTGTTGGATGCGACATTGGTTCGTGCGCTATTGGTACCGGCTCTTATGCGTCTATTCGGGGAGCGCAACTGGTGGGCCCCCAATGCGTTAAAGAGATTCACAATTAAGCATTAACATTTGGACATGGATTTAATAGTTGCTCTTCAGTGCAAGGATCAGCCTGGAATCGTTCATGCGATGACCACAGCAGTTTTAAGTGCTCGTGGAAATATTATTGAAAATCAACAATTCACGGATCCAACAACAAAAGATTTTGTTATGCGCACTCGCTTTGAAACCGAGTTGGATATTGCAGAAGTAAAAGAGACTTTAAATTCCAGTCTTAGCCAATTCGAGCCCAATCTTTCAATTCGTTCAGTGGCAAAGCAGAAGAAGGCGCTAATTCTTGTCACCAAAGAATCACATTGTCTGCGGGACTTGCTTTATTTGCAAGAACTTGGCGAGCTGCCGATTGAGATTCCAGTCGTGGTTTCCAATCACCAAGATTTAAAAGCTCTTGTGGAATCACACGGCATTAAATTTATCGATCAGAGTGGGTTGGATAAATCAGTCGCAGAAGCTCAAATTGCCGAACTTGTCACGGAACTAGAAATTGATCTAGTTGTACTGGCTCGCTATATGCAGATTCTTACCAAGGAGTTCTGCGAAAAGATGTCGGGGCGAATCATCAATATTCACCATTCATTTTTGCCCGGGTTTAAGGGAGCGAAGCCTTATCACCAAGCTCATGCCCGTGGGGTGAAAATTATTGGTGCTACAGCGCACTTTGTCACCCCTGACTTAGATGAAGGACCAATCATTGATCAAGATGTTGCTCACGTTACTCATGCGGCGACACCAGAAGATTTGATTTCTACTGGCCGAGATATTGAACGTCGAGTCTTATCTCGCTCAGTTCGTGATTTTGCCGAAGATCGCATATTTATTGTTGGTGACAAAACAGTAGTTTTTCATAATTAATTTTTAGCTTGTGTCCCAGGCCGGAGTTGAACCGGCGACCTACCGCTTAGGAGGCGGTTGCTCTATCCACTGAGCTACTGGGACTTGCTGTAATTTAAATATATTAGACATTTACAATAAGTAAGTTTACTAAGGCTTGCACACATATAAGCAACTGGGCTAGGCTCCAAGAAATACAAAAACACTTGTTTGGAGTTGGTTTTAATGAAGGCCCTTGTTATAGGCGCCGGTGGAGTTGGTAGAGCAATAGCGAATATTGCCTCCCGTCGTTCATTCATCACAGAAATGGTAATTGCTGACCGCACCTTGTCGCGCGCAGAAGCTGCTGTATCTCGTTTAAATGACCCGCGATTTTCCGCAGCCTCAGTTAATGCATCAGAACTTGAAGATATTCGTGAATTGATTCGTAAATCAAAACCCGACATTGTCGTAAATGCCGTCGATCCTCGTTTTGTCATGCCGATATTTCTTGCTTGCGAGATTGAAAATACTAATTATCTTGATATGGCAATGTCTTTATCGAGACCTCATCCAGATCTGCCTTACACCGAGTCAGGTGTTAAGTGTGGCGATGAACAATTTGCCCGTGAACCAAATTGGAATGAACGCGGAATTTATGCGCTAGTTGGCATGGGTGTCGAACCTGGTATGAGCGATGTTTTTGCGAAGTATGCAGATGATGAGCTCTTCTCTCGTATCGACTCCATAACTGTTTTTGACGGCTCTAACTTGGTAGTAAAAGGATATGAATTCGCTCCCTCTTTCTCTATCTGGACAACGATTGAGGAATGTTTAAATCCACCACTAATTTGGGAAGATGGCCGCGGTTGGTACACAACTGAACCATTCTCCGAGCTTGAAGTTTTTGATTTTCCAGAAGGAATTGGGCCGGTCGAATGCGTCAATGTTGAGCACGAGGAAGTTGTGCTCATTCCACAGAAAATAAACGCCAAAAAAGTAAATTTCAAATATGGGCTGGGCGAACAATTTATTTCTACATTGAAAACTATTCGTACCCTAGGTATGGATCGAACAGAAACTGTGGATGTTCAAGGTCTCAAAGTTTCGCCGCGAGATCTTTTAGCTGCCGCACTTCCTGATCCTGCAACACTTGGCTCACGCATGAGTGGAAAAACTTGTGCCGGAACTTTAGTTAAAGGTTTGGATAAATCTGGCGAACCAAAAGCTGTTTATATTTACAACGTTGTTGATAATGCCTGGTCCATGGAGAATTACGGGGATCAAGCTGTTGTTTGGCAGACTGCTATTAATCCACTCATAGCGATGGAACTTATTCATGAAGGAATTTGGAAGCCAGGGGCTGGAGTTGCGGGTCCGGAATGGTTTGATCCAAAACCTTTCCTTGCCAAACTCGAACAATATGGCAGCTCTTGGCACATTCGCGAAGAACCAACTACGGGGATTGTTAAGTAAGAGATGGCTACAGCACTTGTAACAGGTGCTACCGCAGGAATTGGTGAGGCTTTCACTAGATTGCTTGCGGCGAAAGGTTATGACTTAATTCTTGTAGCTCGTGATACAAAACGGCTACAAGAGCGAGCAAGTATTTTGATTGATACCTACCAAATCAAAGTAGAAGTTTTGCCTGCTGATCTGGCAATTCCTGCACAACTGGAAAAAGTGCAAGCTCGCCTCTCTGAAATCAAAAGGCCGGTAGATGTCTTAATAAATAACGCAGGCTTTGGAATTAAAGATAGTTTTTTGCAGAGCCAAATTTCCGATGAAATTCTTCTACTTGATGTACTGACTAAAGCTCCGATGCAATTGACCCATGCGATCCTGCCCCAAATGCTGGCACGCGACTCTGGAATTATCATAAATGTTTCAAGCGTCGCAAGCTTTATCGCGGGTGGAACATACAGTGCCGCTAAGGCCTACTTGACTGTTCATACTGAATCACTGCATGCCGAACTTGCTAAAACTAATATAAAAATCAGTGCGCTCTGTCCTGGATTCACGCATACCGAATTTCACCAACGTGGAAAAATGAAGATGTCTAGCTTGCCAAATTTTATGTGGCTAGAGGCAGATCGCGTTGTCGCTGATTCTTGGCGCACGGCAATGGCTGGTAAGGCAATTTGTATTCCAGGCTGGCAATATAAAATATTGAGCACAATTGCTAGATTTGGCCCTCGTCCATTAATTCGTAGAGTCGGAATTAAGGTTCGTATGGGCCAGCGCGCAAAGTAAATAGCAAATTCACAGTATTTTCACCGCAACCCAGCCAATATCTCCCTTCCCGGTCTTGCCCTGGGAGATAGAATTCACTTATTCACGCCACATCAAATTGTGGCTTTTGAGGAGGGTCTTGTGTCAGTTTCAAGAAAATTTTCTGCGGTATCTATCGCGGTTTTCGTTCTAGCCGGAACACTCGCCGGAATAACCAGCGCATCAGCGGCAACCCCATATACAGCTTGTAGCCCAGCGAAGGCAAAGATAAAAATTGGTTCTACGAAATATAAGTGCTTGGCCAATCCCGGTAATGCCTCTAAGAAGAAGGTTTGGGTCTCTAAACAGTGCATCAGCGCTAACAGGAACTATAAGAGCGCTGTCTCAATCTCAGGTTCTAACGAGGCCACGACAACAATGGCGCTTAACGCCGCCAATCGGCAAATTACCCTGCGAGAAAGACAGATCGTGACTGCTCAGAAGAATGTTGATACTTGGAGCAAGAACATGCTCTCCTATCCGAAAAATCCGACTGAGACTGAGAAAAAGCAGATTGCCACTGTTCAGGCTGGAATAGATCTAAATAAGCAGAGAGTTATCGACGCTCAGGCTGATATTTCAAATCTGCAAGCACAGATCCAGACAGCTTCTGCTGAAGATGAAAAAAATGCTGCTGGTATTCTGAAGATCAAGGCAAGCGTCGTTAAGGCCTGTAAGTAGATAGCTTTTTTCTACCCTACGCTCGTTAAATGGCGGGCGTAGAGAGTCAAAGAAGTTTTGGGCTACGTGCCAGCGTTTTTCTCTTATTGATAGGCCACCTAATTATCCGGGTGGCCTTTCATGTTCCATCCCTAATCCCAGATTTAATAATATTTAACTTAATTGGATTTGTTGCTGCAGTTATTGCTTGGCGCTCACCTAAATCAAATGATGCAATTGCCAAACATAGTATTTCGCTCGCGATCTTTATTTGGTCAATTGGTTCGACTCTTTCGACAGCCAATTCGTTTTTCGAATTCCAATTTTCTGAGAGAATTATAGATTTCGCATATATTTCTTTCTATCCACTAGCGCTCATTGGAATTATCCGTTCCCTAGCTGTGACAAAAAAGATTTCCTCTCTTGAATTACTGGATACTGCCATTATTGCCCTCGGTACTTCGAGTGTAATTGCTGGTTTACTGCTGCGCCCGGCAATGCAAACTTTTGTGGGACCAAGCTTCGAAATTTTTCTTTCTATTCTCTACCCAATTGGTGATCTAGTTCTAGTCGCAGCCACAATCTCGCTAATAGTGCTACAGCACCGAAGTGCGCGCGCACTTTGCCTGTTAACCGGTATTTCAATTTTTGCCATAACTGATCTATTTTTCTTATTGCTTTCAGCTACTTCTGGATATGAATTTGCGGCGCTAACAGATGATGGCTGGCTCTTAGGGTTAGCCTTAGTCGCAAGTTCATTATGGTTTCATGGCGGTGAAACACAAGTGTTAGAAAATCGCATAAGCACGTGGGCAACGACTTTCTCGCTTGTTATAAGTTCCTTCATCTTGGCCTATGGCGCAATTAAGGCTAATTACTTTCCAATATTTGTTCTGCTCCTGGCCTTTTTCACAATATCTCTTGCCTTTATTCGCATGGCGCTGGCTCTTCGTGATGCCCGAAGTGTGGGCGAAGAACGTGAACTCGCTCGAACAGATGATTTAACGGGGTTACCAAATCGTCGGAGATTTATTGCAGAACTTGAATTACTGCGTCGTAAAACTGGAACGTTGCTGCTCCTTGATTTGGATGGCTTTAAAGTAGTCAATGATAAATACGGACACGAAATTGGGGATCAACTATTGAAACAAATAACCGTGAGATTTAATCGGGTATTACCAGAGGACGTATTAATTGCCCGTTTAGGTGGCGATGAATTTGGAGTGATCGTTTACGGAAATCGAAGTATCGGAAATGATGTGGCACTAGCCTTGCGTGCTACTTGTACTTATCCCTTTATCCTCACTGTCGGGGAAATCAAAGTTGGCGTAAGCATTGGAAGCGTTACTACCGAGGGAGCCACCACAACAAAGGAAGATATGTTGAGGCGGGCGGATTTAGCAATGTATGAAGCAAAGCGAAGTGGTATGGGCTTGGTTCAAGCCCCTATTAAATAGTTTTTAATTCTGTCAGTCTTAATAGAGCTTCCAGCCGCTCTGTCGCGTGATCGACAATTCGCTCTGGGTAATCCATGGAATAACCGGCCAAATATTTCCAAGGTTCATGGATTTCCGCCGCACCGAGATGGCTAAGTTCGGCGACATATTTGCGTATGTAATCACCATTTACATCGAATCGCTTGCCTTGCTCGATCGGATTAAATACTCGGTAATAAGGAGAGGCATCTGTGCCAGTTCCAGCTGTCCACTGCCAGCCATGAGCATTAGAAGCAACATCAAAGTCCAGCAGATGTTCCTTGAAAAAACCTGCCCCTAATTGCCATTCTAGGTGAAGGTCTTTAACTAAGAAGGAGGCAACTACCATTCGAGTTCGATTATGCATCCAGCCTTCCTTAACAAGCTGGCGCATAGCGGCATCGACAAATGGATACCCTGTTCTTCCCATGCACCAAGCCTCAAATTTTTCCTTAGGTTGGTCATATCGCATCTTCTTAAACTTTGGTGCGTAGTAGTCGCTTTCAGTGTGCGGATTGTTAAAAAGAACATCGGCATAGAACTCACGCCAGGCCAACTCTTTTCGATAGGTAACATGCGAGGTGCTGGAACCAAGTTCAGCAAGCAGGGTTCGAGGATGAATCTCTCCCCACTTCAAATGAGCGCTTAATTTACTTGTGCCATCAATCCCCGCGTTATTTCTCTCGGCGTCATAACTTTCAAGTGCGCTCTTCTTAAATTCATTCCATCTTGCATGTGCTGCTAATTCGCCAGCAATGGTGATTTCGCATCCATCTGGTACTTTCCAATCTACAAAATTACGATCTTTCTCTGTTGGAATAACTAGTTTTAAATCTTTTGGGGCCACGACTGGTGCCCGCCAACCATGGGCCGCCCAAGCTTTGTAAAAGGGGGTATAGACCCGGTAAGGAGTTCGATCACTTGGCTTTAATACTCGCCCTGGCGAGACGGCATAAGGGCTGCCAGTTCGAATCAATTTAATTCCGGCGCTCTCAACACGTTCATCACGCGCAACTCCGTAAGGTTCAAACTCCTCGCTGATATGAACTTCACTTGCTTTATATTTAGCGAGCAACTCCTGCAAAACTTCTACTTGATCACCGACCATTAGATGCAATTTATTATCAAGGGATTCATCTAGAGCGCGTAGGGATTGGCCGAGATAGGCCAGGCGTTTGCTTCCACTTTCTCCTATGAGTTTCTCATCGAGAATGAAAACCGCGACGATCTCATCGCTATTGGCAATCGCAGTAAGGAGCGCTGGATTATCTGATAAACGTAAATCTCTCCTGAACCAGAAGATGTTTCGTTTAGCTATGGAGCGAGTGGACTGACTCATCCCAACCTTGAACATCACTTGGTTTTCGTGGACTAGGTCCAACATAGCGAGAGGATGGCCGAATAATGCGTCCGGTGCGCTTCTGTTCAAGAATATGCGCTGACCAACCGGCGGTACGAGCTGCTGTGAACATGGAGGTAAACATATGTGCTGGAATTTCTGCGAAATCCAGAACGATTGCAGCCCAAAATTCAACGTTTGTTTCTAGCACGCGATCTGGTTGGCGCTCATGAAGTTCTTTAAGTGCCGCAGTTTCTAGCGCAAGGGCAACGTCATAGCGCGGTGCATTTAATTCTTGGGCAATTCGGCGAAGTGTGCGAGCGCGTGGATCTTCAGCGCGGTAAACGCGATGGCCAAAACCCATCAAACGTTC
Source organism: uncultured Actinomycetes bacterium (assembly GCA_937876245.1). Classification (GTDB taxonomy): domain Bacteria; phylum Actinomycetota; class Actinomycetes; order Nanopelagicales; family Nanopelagicaceae; genus AAA044-D11. Next base: position 40,565 of record CALEGP010000004.1, read on the forward strand.
TTTACGGTCTAGGACGCCTTTTACATACGAGGTTGCATCTCCAGATTTCTCAACAGCTTCGATCATACTTAAAACACGTGCTGGTGCTCCGCCATGAAGTGGGCCAGACATCGCTCCTATTGCACCCGATATCGAAGCAGCAACATCCGCGCCTGTTGAGGCAATTACCCGAGCAGTAAATGTTGAGGCGTTCATTCCATGTTCGGCTGCCGAGACAAAATATGCATCAATTGCTCGAATGTGGCGAGGGTCTGGATCGCCACGCCAACGAATCATCATTCGTTCAACAACGGTATCGGCTTTATCGACTTCTGATTGTGAAACCATAGGTGCATTTCCTCGCGCTGCTTGCGCAACATAGGAAAGTACCATCACTGAAGTTCGGGCAAGTTGCGTGCGAGCTTCTTCATCAGTGGTGTCTAAAAGTGGTTTAAATCCCCAAGCCGGTGCCAACATTGCAATTGCTGATTGGACATCCACTCGGACATCTCCTGAGTGAACAGGGATTGGAAATGGTTCTGCTGCTGGAAGGCCAGGATTAAATTCGTTATCTACTAGTAGGCCCCAAACATTTCCGAAAGTTACTCGACCAACAAGGTCTTCAATATCAACGCCGCGATAGCGAAGAGCGCTACCTTCTTTATCTGGTTCGGCGATTTCTGATTCAAAGGCAATGACGCCTTCAAGACCGGGTTTAAAACTATCTGGCACGACGGGCTCCCTTGAGTAGTTGTGCCTATTCTCCACACTTTTGCGCGTAAGGCCAAACCAGAAATGTAGTAATGATGCGAAAGGGTGGAAAGTGACGTTAAATACATCTATGGGCGAAATTAATCGGGAGTCGATACGGGCTATGCGCCTGTCATATAGCCAGGCTGCTCTAAACGAGAGTGACATTGTGAGTGATCCAATCGCACAATTTGTGAAATGGCTAGGCGAGGCGAGTGAAAATATTTTAGTCGTAGAGCCCAATGCAATGGTGCTCGCAACTAACTCCGGAGAATTCCCCACTTCTCGCTCGGTTTTATTGAAAGATGTATCTGAAGTTGGATTCACATTCTTCACCAACTACTTATCGCGAAAAGCTGAAGCGATTTCTAAGAATCCAAAAATCTCACTCCTCTTTCCTTGGTATCCAATGGAGCGGCAAGTAATAATTTTAGGCAGCGCCGAGAAAGTTAGCGCTGAAGAGAGCGATGAATATTTTGCGACTCGGCCATGGGCTAGTCAGATTGGGGCAATAGCCAGTGCCCAATCATCGGTTTTGGAATCTCGTGAAGCTTTAGAGGAGAAATATCTCCGGTTCGTAGAAAAATTTCCCAAAGGTAGCAAAGTTCCTAGACCAGAATATTGGGGTGGCTATTTAGTGCGACCGGTCAGCATCGAATTTTGGCAGGGCAGATATTCGAGATTACATGATCGCCTCAGATATTCGCGTTCAACTCCAGATCGCCCCGATTGGTCAGTTACACGCCTGAACCCTTAGGCTCTGCCTGTGAGCGATATTAAAATTCCAGAAAACCTAAAACCAATTGATGGCCGTTTTGGTTGTGGCCCATCAAAAATTCGACCAGAGGCGCTGGCTGCCTTAGTAATGAGTGGAAGCTCGATCCTTGGAACTTCACACCGTCAGAAGCCGGTAAAGAACGTTGTCGCTCGAGTTCGAACTGGACTTGCCTCCTTATTTAATTTGCCAGAAGGTTACGAAGTTGTTTTGGGCAATGGTGGCTCGACTGCATTTTGGGATATCGCAACATTTGGCTTAATTGAAAAGAAATCTCAACACTTAGTCTTTGGTGAATTTTCCTCCAAGTTTGCCGCTGCGGCGAAGGCGGCACCATTTCTTGATGATCCAACTGTAATTAAAGTCGAGCCAGGCGCTCATCCTGTTGCAGTTGCCGAATCAGGTGTAGATGTCTATGCCCTAACGCATAATGAAACCAGTACTGGCGTGGCCATGCAAATCACTCGACCAGTCGGAAGTGAAGGGGCGCTAGTTCTAGTTGATGCGACCTCGGCTGCTGCTGGCTTAGATGTAGATATTTCCCAATGCGATGTTTATTACTTCGCACCACAAAAATCTTTCGCATCTGATGGTGGCCTCTGGATCGCAATCATGAGCCCAGCTGCCATAGCGCGCGTCGCAAAAATTAAAGAAAGTGGTCGATTTATCCCGGCCTTCTTTGACTTAACGATTGCTATCGATAACTCCAGACTAGATCAAACTTATAACACTCCTGCGCTTGCTACCTTGATTCTCCTTGCTGAACAAATTGAATGGATGAACTCCAACGGTGGCCTTAAGTTCGCTGCCGGTCGCTCTGAGCAATCATCCTCTCACCTCTACTCATGGGCTGAGAAAAATGAATATACAACGCCATTTGTTACGGATGCTGCGATGCGCTCTAAAGTAGTTGGAACCATTAATTTTGACGATGCAATTGACGCGCTAGAAATTGCAAAAATTCTTCGCGCTAATGGCATCGTAGATACCGATCCATATCGCAAGTTGGGCAAAAATCAATTGCGAATTGGGATGTTTCCTGCCGTAGATCCAAGTGATGTTAAGAAGTTAACTGATTGCATCGACTTTATTGTTGCAGAACTGAAGAAGTAACGAAAAGATGAGTTATAAAGTTCGCAGGCTTGCGACTCTTGCTGTTCTAGTCGTTGGCCTTCTCTTGGTTATAATTTTTCGCGGTTAATGTCGATGGCTAAAATGCAAAGTGCAATTACTGTCATAATCGTTGGCATCGCAATCTGGTTCATAGCGCTAATAGTCGCCTTTGGAATTGGCGCCAGCGAAAATGCAAAATGGACTTGCGTTGCCGGAATTACTTTTGGCGTTTTAGGTTTGCGCTACACAATTAGGCGAGCAAAGCACGAGCAAATCTAATTTTCGAATTGACCAGCAATACCGCGCAGAACTTTAGCTAAACGCTCGGCATCAGGGCCTGATGGGTGTCGTCCGTGGCGTAGTCCATTTCCGACTTTATCTAGGATTTTAATTGTGTCCTCGATCATTGTCGCAAGATCATCATGATTTATTCGTGAATTGGCAACCACAGAAGCTGGTTCTTCAATTAACCGAACTGTCATTGCTTGAGGTCCCTTCTTGCCTTCTACAACACCGAATTCAAGTTTGGTTCCTGGCTTAACTGTTGCAACACCTGCAGGTAGAGCAGAAGATGCCAAATAAACATCTGCGCCTTCTTCAGATTCAATAAATCCAAAACCCTTTTCGAGGCTGTACCACTTAACGCGACCTAGAGGCATTTGGGGAACTCCTTTTTTTCTTTGAACTCAGTTTTGGCAAGAGGGTTAGTTTAACTTATCCGGGGTATCTAGCGCTGCCGGATATTCGCGCTTGTTTAGCTCTCAATCTGTAACGACTAGCGCCTCGGAGTGCGCTCCGCAGCCGTGGTCCACAGATACTACGCGGGCATCATCTGGTGACAAGACATTTGCGCAAACACCAAATGCCGATCGAAGTGAGCCAGCAATTGGAATAAAGAAACCACAAGAGTTGCAAGGTTTTGGCGCCTGTTGTGAAATTGGATTATTCGGTCCACGATCACCCGCATACCAACGATTAGCAGCAAGATCGCGACCAGTAATAGAAAGAACTCGCGCGCGGCCTAGACCCAATTCAAATAGCTGGGTGAGATCAAGATCTTCATCCTCTGGCAGAGAGGCAAATCCGGGAACTAGACGTTCATCATCTGCAGAAGTTGGAACTATATCGCCAGCCCCGACATCGCCCGGAAGTAAACGGTCCTTATATGCAATCCATTCTGGAGCCAGTAATGAATCGGCACCTGGGAGTAAAACAACATCGCAAATTGTAGGCGAGCTTGCATCATCAACTTTTGCAACAGTTACTGCCCAACACCATCCCACATAAGCAGGAAGTGATGCTTCAAAAAGATATGTAGCGATACGAGATTCTTCTGCTTCATCAAAAGTAATAGAAACTAATTCACCTACGTGTTCCACCTTAGGTGCATCTTCAAGTGCGGCGGCGCGCGCAATCTCAAGGGCGCCGAACTTATCTTTTACTTTGGTAGAACTCATGGGCATACCTTAAAGCAGAAGGCCCGCGAATAATAATTCGCAGGCCTTCTTACGCTTGTTTCCTCCGCCCTTTTAGAGCGAAAAGTTACCGATTTAGAAATCCATTTCCCCGCCGCCTTGTGGCATGGCCGCAGCTTTTGGCTCTGGCTTATCCGCGATAACAGCTTCGGTTGTCAAGAAGAGCGCTGCAATTGAAGCCGCGTTTTGAAGCGCTGAACGCGTCACTTTAACTGGATCAATAATTCCTGACTTGATCATGTCGACATATTCGCCAGTCGCAGCATTCAAGCCAGTACCTACTGGCTTATTGCGAACTGCTTCAACTATTACGCCACCTTCTAGTCCGGCATTAACCGCAATTTGCTTAAGCGGCGCTTCGATTGCCACTTCAACAATTCGAGCACCTGTGGCTTCATCTCCAGATAGCTTCAATTTTTCAAAGGCAGCTTTTCCAGCTTGAAGAAGTGCTACGCCGCCGCCGGCAACAATGCCCTCTTCGACCGCAGCTTTTGCATTTCGGACAGCATCTTCAATGCGGTGCTTGCGCTCTTTTAGCTCAACTTCAGTGGCTGCGCCTGCCTTGATTACTGCAACGCCGCCAGCGAGTTTGGCAAGGCGTTCCTGCAATTTCTCGCGGTCATAATCTGAATCTGATTTTTCGATTTCTGCACGAATCTGGTTGACGCGTCCCTTAATTTGTTCCGCATCGCCAGCGCCTTCAACAATTGTGGTCTCTTCCTTGGCAACCACAATCTTGCGAGCGCGGCCAAGTAGATCCATAGTTGTGGCATCTAGCTTTAATCCAACTTCTTCAGAAATTACTGTCGCGCCGGTAAGAATTGCGATGTCCTGCAACATTGCTTTACGGCGATCACCAAATCCTGGGGCCTTTACTGCCACAGATTTGAATGTTCCACGAATCTTATTTACAACTAAGGTTGCAAGAGCTTCGCCTTCAACATCTTCAGCCAAAATTACGAGAGTCTTGCCTGTTTGCATGACCTTCTCGAGAATTGGAAGCAAGTCCTTAATGTTTGAGATTTTGGAATTTGCAATCAAGATATAAGGATCATCTAGTACAGCTTCCATCCGATCAGTATCGGTTGTGAAATATGGTGAGATATAACCTTTATCAAAGCGCATGCCTTCGGTCAGTTCTAGCTCGAGACCAAATGTATTTGACTCTTCAACAGTTATAACGCCCTCTTTGCCAACTTTGTCCATAGCTTCAGCAATCATTTCGCCAATAGTTGTATCGGCAGCAGAGATAGATGCAGTTGCTGCAATCTGCTCTTTAGTTTTCACTGGAGTAGACATAGTTAAAAGTTCGGCAGAAATCGCATCGACAGCTTTTTCAATTCCGCGCTTTAGCGCCATTGGATTAGACCCGGCTGCGACATTTCGCAGACCTTCGCGCACAAGGGCTTGAGCCAGTACGGTTGCAGTTGTAGTTCCGTCACCAGCGACATCATCTGTCTTCTTAGCAACTTCTTTTACTAAATCTGCGCCAATCTTTTCCCATGGATCATCAAGTTCAATCTCTTTAGCAATTGAAACGCCATCGTTTGTAATAGTTGGTGCTCCCCATTTTTTCTCGAGGACAACATTGCGTCCACGGGGTCCAAGGGTGACCTTCACAGCATCTGCGAGTACGTTCATACCGCGCTCAAGACCGCGGCGGGCCTCTTCATTAAAAGCAATCATCTTTGCCATTTATGTATCTCTCTCTTACTTCAAATTAACGTCGAATTATCACTCTAAGGCTACGAGTGCTAACGCCAAATCTAGAGCAGGTCTCAAGCCTCAGCAAATCGAGCCGGGATTGGGCTGCAATTAGGCTGGTTCGAGCGGGAATTTATCGGGATCGGGCATTTGTACGGGCCTCGCGCAGGCGGCGAAGGCGCTTAACTAGCATCGGCGAGGCAAGTAGAGCATCGTCACGATCGATCAAATTATTGAGGAGCTGGTAATAAGCGGGCGGCGCAATATCAAAAAGTTCCTTGATAGCGCTCTCTTTTGCCCCAGCAAACTTCCACCACTGACTTTCAAAATCCAAGATCTTGGCTTCGAGTTCGGTTAGAGATCTCGCTTGATCTTGCGCGTTAATCTCCAAGTTTTCCATCCCCAAATTATACGAGATGAGCGTGATATTTTCAGGGATTTAGCAGAATTTATGACTCTTTTAATTGCGAGTCCAGATAATCTTTTTTATTAGCGCTGCGGACTAAATTTGCCAGCATCTTAGGAAATATTAAGACGTGAAATGGTGAAATCGCGAACCAGTAAAGTTGCCCACCAAGACCTCTTGGCGAAAACGTCGCCTCTTGCGAAATCTTCTGTAATTTTATGCCATCAATAATTATCTCTTCAATTTTAAATTCCAGCCAAGCTTTGCCTGGAAGAATCATCTCGGCATAAAGTTTTAATGAGACACCTTGTTCTAAATTCTCTACTCGCCAAAAATCAAGGCTCTCCCCAATTCGCAAAGTATCCGGGCTGCGCCGACCACGGCGAAGTCCTACTCCACCAAAGATACGATCTAAAATTCCTCGTGCCCACCAGAGAAAATCTGCGCCATACCAACCATTATCTCCACCAATTTGCTCAATACTTTTCCAGAGATTCCCCTTCGATGTCTCGACAATTTTTTCACGATGATCACGATAAATAGTTTCGCCTGCCCATGACGGATCGCTCTGCGCCTTCTGCCAAGGTGCCGCTGGTTGCGTTGCATCCGACCAACGTGATTCAACTTGATTTTGTGTAGTTAGTGAGAGTGCTAATTCAATTGCTTGATTCACCTGTAACAAACCTTCAGGTGGTGGTGAGATCAATCCCGAGATACTTTTCTTTGGATCGGCAACAACTTCACTAATGAGTGAGTGAACTAGCGGCCGTGCCAGAGCAGTGGGAACTGGAGTAACTAAGCCAATCCATAAACTAGATAGCGCCGGTGATAAAACTGGAACTTTAATAATCCAACGACGTCGTAAGCCAGATATTTTTGCAAACATCTGCATCATCTCGGCATATGAAAGTACTGCTGGGCCGCCGATATCGAAGATTCCACTCACTGGTTTCACAAGCGCAGCGGCACTGGTTAGATACCAGAGCACATCTCGAATTGCGATCGGTTGTGTGCGATTTGAAACCCACTTAGGGGTAGTCATGATTGGCAGGCGATGGGTTAAGTGTCGAAGCATTTCGAATGATGCCGATCCAGATCCAATGATTATTCCAGCGCGCATTTCAATGACTGGTACTTTCCCGCTCGCTAGTTGGCGGCCGGTATTTGCGCGAGATTCTAGGTGCTGGCTTATTTGTTTGTCATTTGCAATTCCGCCTAAATAGATTATTTGGCTTACTCCGGCCTCCTCTGCCGCGGTTGCAAAATTACGAGCCATCTCTGCTTCTATCTCATCAAAGTTTGATCCCAGATTGATTGAATGCAATAAATAGAAAGCGGTATGGATCCCGGTTAACGCATTCTTAACAGATGAAAAATCACTGGCATTGCCTTCTGCAATCTCGACCTGATTTATCCAACTTTGTCCAGAAATCTTATTTTTGTCGCGGACCATTGCGCGCACCACAAAATCTCGACTCAGCAACTGTCGAACCAAGCGACCACCGACATAACCAGAAGCCCCCGTAACAAGGATTCTACGTCCGAGATTTAGCGGAAATAGTTTATTAGTAGGCGTGTTCATGGGTTAAACAGTAGACTTCATTCCTAGTTCTAGAAACTTCAAATTTGATTATTTAGAAATGGCAGAGGAAACAAATGGCCCATCGTTCAAAGCCCCGAGTTGTAATAATCGGTGGGGGTTTTGGTGGAATAACTACAGCTAAAGCACTTGGCAAAAATGCAGATATCACGGTCGTAGATCTCCACAACTATCAAACCTTTTTGCCGCTGCTCTACCAGGTATCTACAGCAGGACTGGCGGCTGACCATGTTGCTTATCCAATCCGAGGCGCACTGCGATCTTTTAACGGTAATTTTCGAATGGGAAGTCCTATTTCGATTGATCATAAAAACAAAACTGTAAAATTAGATAGCAGCGAAGTTTTGCCATTTGATCATTTAGTTATCGCTCTTGGATCAGTGACTGCCGACTTTGGAACTCCAGGTGTTTCGGAAAATGCACTTGGCATGAAATCAGTTCGCGAAGCTCTTTTAATTCGTGCCGAAGTTATGCGCCGCTTCGAGGATCTATGTCGCTTCGAGGATGATACAAAACTTTCTATTGTCGTTGTAGGTGGCGGTCCAACGGGCATCGAGATGGCAGGAGCACTGGCTGAACTTGTTCGGGGGCCACTTAAAAATGATCAGAAACATGCAGCTCGACATATTGAAGTTTCATTGATTGAAGCCGGGCCAAGGTTATTGCCTAGTTTTTCTCCTACGCTCTCAGAAAAAGCAAAAAAATCTCTAGAAAAACTTGGTGTTAAAGTTTTGCTAAATACTGCAGTCAAGGCTGTTAAGCGTACGGAAATATCGCTAGCAAATGGCGAAGTTATTCCGGCAGAAGTGACAATATGGGCAGCTGGCGTAAAGGGTTCTCCGGCAATCGAAAAACTCTCACTTCCACTTGATGGCAATAGATTAAGTGTTGACTCGACTCTTGGCGTTACAAACTATCCATACATTTGGGGAGTTGGAGATATATGTGGGGCTAAAGATAAAAATTCTCGCTTTCTTCCAATGGTCGCACCTGTCGCAATGCAGCAAGGACGTTTTGTCGCTGAACAAATATTGCGCCAAGCAAAAAACCTAGCGCTCAAGGACTTCAAGTATCGAGATAAGGGATCAATGGCCACTATCGGCCGTAATAAAGCAGTTGTAGAAGTGGGAAATATCCGTTTTTCTGGTTTCCCAGCTTGGGTCGCTTGGTTATTTCTTCACTTGTTCTACATTATGGGTGGGCGAAACCGTATTGGAACTATTGCTGACTGGTGCTGGAATTATGTAACTTTCGATCGTGGAAACCGACACATCATGGATTCGATTTAGCTAATGCTCAAATTAAAACGAGACTACATAGAACTTCGCGGACACCAAGTCTGGTCTGCCCAAGGTAAAACTTTTGGCAAAAAGAAAGAGGTTGCCTTATTAATGCATGGTGGACTTAGTTCGACTGAAAGTTGGGATTACACGGTTATTCCTGCCCTTGCGCGAACTCATGAAATTTTTGCATATGACCGAAGCGCTCATGGCCGAACCGCCAGTCGCGAAGGGTTTTATCACTTTGATTTTCAAACCGATGAAGCCATTGCATATATTGAAGATGTAATAAAAGGCCCAACGCATTTAATAGGCTGGAGTGATGGCGGCATTATCTCGCTGATGATTGCTTTAAAACGGCCAGATTTAGTTAAATCAATCGTTGCCATTGGAACTAATTTTCACTTTGACAGCGGCCTCTCGTTGATAGAAGAAAACCCCGAAATTATAATTACTGAAGATGAGGCAGCTAAGTTCGCACTTCGTTCACCAGATCCGGCTCATATGCAAGAAGTTATAATTCGCAAAGCATATGAAGTTTGGAATTCAGAGCCAACTATGACAACTGCCCAGCTTGCAAGAATAAGTTGCCCAGTGCTTGTTTTGACTGGGGATGACGAACCATTCTCAAATAATCACACCATAGAACTCTACGAGGCAATTCCAAATGGTCGACTAGCAATAATTCCGGGTACTTCACATTTCGTAGTTAAAGAGAAACCAAAATTAGTCCAGGCCTTAATAAAAGATTTCTACCAGAACCTTGATTATCCGCTCACGACTTGGCCCAGACTTAGAAAAGATGAGAGTGAAAGACTTACTGAAGGTGGCGAAAACTAACCTTCCATTTTTAATTCTCCGGGTGCACCAATTGGTACGATCGGATTTACTGGGAACTGGCCAAAAATGCGCACGTAAGCGGATCCTTGACTAGGCCTAGGATCTAAATCTCCCTTATTTGGCCACATGGAAATAGCTCGTTCGGCTTGCGCAGTAATTGTTAGTGAGGGATTGACCCCAAGATTTGCAGTCACACTGGCACCATCCACAACATGAAGAGTCGGATAATTCCAAACTCGGTGGTACGGATCAATAACTCCAGAAAGTTCAGAATCGCCAATTACGCAACCACCAACAAAATGCGCCGTAAATGGTGCACCTATCAGATCGCCAATATGCCCACCCGCGATACCGCCATTTTTCTCAGCAATCCGACGCACAACCTCATTCGCAGCCGGAATATATGTTGCATTGGGAATTTCACTATCGTTCTCAGAAGTTAATCGACTTCCGAATAATGAACGCTTCAACGAAACTGTCAGCGCTGAATCAACATTCTGCATAACAAGTGCAATTACGGTGCGCTGACTCCACCTGCGAACGTTTAAAGTTCGTGCCAGCAGTGACGGATGAGTAATAACAGTTTTTAGCCATTGTTTGCGCCTTGCTCGCAAATTAAATCCATCTGTCATTACTGTTTGAAGCATTCCCATTAAATTGCTGCCAACTCCATAGCGAACCGGCTCAACATGAGTGTGCTCATCTGGAAAGAAAGATGACGTGATTGCCGATCCCTGGCTGTAATCCACCTCAGAATTTTTCATTAAGGCACCAGTTAGGGCCTCACTATTTGTCCGGGAAAGCTTTCCCAGAACCGCTGAAATTTTGGAAAGGCTACCTTTGCTCTTCATTCTATGAAGGAGTTTCTGTGTGTTATAGGTACCAGCTGCAACAATTACTTCATTCGCCGAGAAGACTCTTCTCCCTCCAATCCATGCTGAACTTTTGCGGGCATAAATTTTCCAACTACCATCTTCGTGCTGCTCAATTTTCGTAACGGTATGTTCAGCCAAAACTTTAGCGCCCGAACTTTCTGCCAAGCCTAAGTAATTTTTTGGCAAAGTATTTTTTGCATTGAGGCGACAACCAGTCATGCAAGCTCCACATTGGGTACAACCACTTCGCTCAATACCTTTGCCTCCGAAATATGGATCGGCACTTTTTTCACCTGGCCCAGCACCAAAATAGATACCAACTGGCGCCATTTTGAAGGTATGGCCTACTCCCATTTCAATTGCGGTTTCTTTCATCGCAGCATCAGATGCAGAGAAATATGGATTTTCTACTACGCCCAACATCCTAGAAGCCTGGTCATACCAGGGCAGAAGTTCAGATTTCCAATCGGTGATGTGGCGCCATTGTTTATCGTTAAAGTATGTATCGGGGGGAATATATAAAGTATTGGCATAGACAAGTGAACCCCCACCAACGCCAGCTCCGGCAAGAATCAAAACATCAGGAAGTATGTGAATCCGTTGGATACCGCGAAGTCCAAGTTTTGGCGCATATAGAAATTTAGAAATTCGCCAAGAAGTTTTGGGTAGATCCGAATCTTTAAACCTACGCCCTGCCTCTAGAACACAAACCCGATAATTTTTTTCTGTGAGGCGAAGTGCGCTTACCGATCCGCCAAAACCCGAGCCAATAATTACAACGTCGAACTCCTCTGCCATGGGTTATTCATACCAAAGTTACTGCCCTAGTGCTAGCACTCAAAGATGCATTTAGAAACGTCTGGCTAAGCATAGAAAAGAGGGCTGTGGCGAATTTCTCTCGAAATCAAATGGAACTTCACTAGACAAGACGAGAGACTTTCCGTAAGAGAGTTGGGAGAGTACCAATGAACGCACTTGACCTTGCGCGATGGCAATTTGCTATCACGACCGTGTACCACTTTATTTTCGTTCCAATAACTATTGGTTCTGGATTTCTTGTTGCAGGCCTACAAACCGCCTGGTATCGAACAAGTAAAGAGAAATATTTGCGTGCTACTAAATTTTTCGGCAAATTGTTTTTAATTAACTTTGCAATAGGTGTTGTAACTGGAATTGTTCAGGAATTTCAATTTGGTATGAACTGGTCCTCATATAGCCGTTTTGTAGGAGATATTTTTGGTGCCCCCCTTGCGATGGAGGGTTTACTTGCATTTTTCCTTGAGAGCACATTCCTTGGACTTTGGATTTTTGGTTGGGACCGACTTTCTAAGAAGGTTCACTTAATTACAATCTGGGTTGCTGCAATTGGAACTTTGCTTTCGGCATATTTCATCTTGGCGGCAAATGCATTCATGCAACATCCTGTAGGTTATGAATTTAATCCAGAAACTGGCCGCGCAGAGCTGAAATCAATAGTGGCAGTCTTGACACAGCCAACCGCCGTGTCCGCTTTCTTCCACACAATTCCTTCAGCCTTCCTGACGGCTGGCGCCTTATTTACTGGAGTTGCTGGTTGGATGGTTCTAAAAGGTCGAGACTCTGAAGCGGCTAGACCGGTTATGAAATCGGGACTAATTGTTATCGTGCTCTCATTTATTCTGGTCGGAGTTACTGGCGATTGGTCAGCGCGAATAATGACAGAACAGCAACCAATGAAAATGGCTGCTGCTGAGGCCCTCTATGAAACTAAAGCTAATGCGCCATTCTCGCTCTTTACTTTGGGCACACTTGATGGAAGTAAATCGGTGTTTCAGATTGCACTTCCCTCGGTTCTCTCATTTATGTCGACTGGTGATGTAAATGGCACTGTCGAAGGCGTTAATGATCTACAAAAGGAATATGTTGCCAAATATGGTGAAGGTGATTACAAACCAAATATTCCGCTCGCTTATTGGTCATTTAGATTAATGATTGGTTTTGGTGGCCTGGCAGCACTATTTGCTCTCCTCACACTTTGGTATATGAGGAAGGGCGGATTGCCGCGCGGTAAATTTTATTTGCGCACAATGATTGCCCTACCATTCCTGCCAATTCTTGCAAACTCATTTGGTTGGATATTCACCGAAAGTGCTCGTCAACCTTGGGTTGTCTTTGGGCTATTCAAGACAGCAGACGGTGTAAGCCCAGGGGTAAGTGCCGGGAGTGTTCTCTTTACTATGGTGACCTTTACTCTTCTATACGGAGTTCTTGCAGTCATTGAATTTGGGCTCATGCTTCGCACAATAAAAGTAGGAACAGATATGACTCCAGTCCAAACGGGCGAAACTAAAACATTAACGATGGCTTACTAGGTCAAGAACAGGATATGAAAAATGTCATTTAATTCACTTTGGTTCATCCTCATTACCGTTCTTTGGGTTGGCTATTTCGTACTAGAAGGATTCGACTTTGGCGTGGGAATATTGCTAAAAGTCGTTGCAAAAAATCAAGCCGAGCGTCGTGCCGTTTTAACAACGCTTGGTCCATTGTGGGATGGAAACGAAGTCTGGTTACTCGTCGCAGGTGGAGCAACATTTGCGGCCTTTCCAGAGTGGTATGCCACGTTATTTAGCGGCTTTTACCTCCCACTATTTCTAATTCTGATTTCCTTAATTGTTCGTGGCGTTGCATTTGAATACCGCAGCAAATATGGAAAATCAGAGTGGCGTGCTAGATGGGACAACGCGATCGTAGTTGCAAGTTTGATTCCAGCGCTTTTGTGGGGCGTTGCATTTGCAAATATTGTTCGTGGAGTTCCTCTCGAGAAAAGTTCTACAGGGGCAATTGAATACGCGGGTGGCTTTTTCAATTTGCTAAATCCCTATGCTCTTCTTGGAGGTCTAACAACCCTTTCACTATTCGTGACTCATGGAGCTTTCTTCCTAGCTCTGAAAACCGAAGGTGATATTCGAACTCGATCAAACGCGATCGGAATCAAAATGGGACTAGTTACAGCAGCTCTTGCAGTTGCATTCCTAGGTTGGACTCTAGCTTCGCTGACATCTAAGGGCAGTGTTGTTGTTGGCTCTTTAATCGTCGTTACTGCTTGGCTTGCAGCACTCGCAGCAAATTATAAGGGCCGCGAGGGTTGGGCTTTCCTATTCTCCGCAGTAACAACGGCATTCGTAGTTATCACGCTATTCCTTGCGCTGTATCCAAATGTGATGCCAAATATCACAACTGGTGGCGTAGGGCTTGATATCTTCAATGCATCGAGCACGCAATACACTCTCAAAGTTATGACCGTCGTTGCCGTTGTTATGACACCCCTGGTCTTGATTTACCAAGGATGGACATACTGGGTCTTCCGCAAGCGTATTAATCCGAATCAGATTGCTAATCCAGAATCTGGCGTATTGGATTCAATTCACTCGTGAGACCTATAGATCCGCGGCTGCTCCGTTTCTCACGAAGCAGCCGCGGTTTTCTATTTTCAACGATTGCACTTTCGGTCCTGAGTGCTGTGGCAACGATTGCGCAGGCTTTTTTATTGGCTCTTATAATTACCAATTTCTTTATCTCCCGCCAGAGCTTTTTCATGAATAAATTTGCCGTTATTTTATTGGGCTCCGTATTTGGGTTTCGAGCCCTAATTTCATTTGCCCTTGATCGCATATCTGCTAGGGCGAGCTCGCGGATGCGAAGTGAGTTAAGAAGCGCTGTAATGGTAAAAACCTTGGATTCTGGCGCGCAAGACGCTCAAAAGCACGGAACCGCCGGCCTGTCTGTGCTAATCACCAAAGGCATTAATGATCTCGATGGCTACTTTTCAAAATTTCTGCCGCAACTGTTTATCGCCACAATTGTTCCGATGGCCGTAGGTATAACTATCGCTTCCCAAGACTGGTGGTCTGGAGTAATTGTTCTTCTCACAATTCCCCTTATCCCAATTTTTGGCGGTTTAATCGGGCGCTTTACGGCAAGCGCTATTGAAAAAAAGTGGCGAACTTTAGGAATTCTGAGCACCTACTTTTTGGATTTACTGAGTGGACTTACGACACTTAAAGTTTACGGTCGGGAGAAGATTCAAAGCCAAAAACTCAGAAGCATTGGCGATACATATCGAAAAGAAACTATGGGCGTGCTTCGCATCTCATTCTTATCCGCTCTAGCTCTCGAGTTGGTGGCCACGCTCTCAGTTGCACTCCTGGCCGTCTCCATTGGTCTGCGCCTGGTAAATGGCTCTATCGGCTTACAAACTGGACTTTTCATATTAATTATTGCCCCTGAGGTTTATTGGCCTATCCGCCAGGTAGCAGGCTACTTTCATGCTGCGGCCGACGGAATGCAGGCATTTGAAAAACTTTTTGCGATTCTAGATCGAGCTGACGAACCGGTAGGTAAAGATTTTAAGACGATAAATGCAATCACCTGGAGCAAACTGCAAGTTGAATATCAAGATCGCACAAGTGTTCAGATTCCTGCCGGGCAGATTCCTAAGGGAAGTATTCATTTCTTGGTTGGGCCTTCAGGTAGCGGAAAGTCAACGCTGGCAAATATCTTGCTCGGTTTTACCAAGCCAAGTAGCGGTGAAATCTTAGTTAGCACTGAAAAAGGCGACATATCCCTCTCAGAATTAGATGCCCGAATTTTGCGCAGCCAGATTTCTTGGCTGCCACAAGAACCAAAGTTTCCAATTGGCACAGTTGCTCAAATATTACGTCACGCCAAACCAGATGCCCTGGAATTTGAACTTGTAGAAATTTTGCACAAGGTCGGTTTAGATATCGTTGATCTACCAAATGGCTTGCGCACGCCGCTTGGCACGCTAAGACAACCACTCTCGGTCGGGCAGCTACGCAAAATTGCCCTGGCGAGAGCTCTGCTAAAGGAGTGCCAGATATTGATCCTGGACGAGCCGACGGCTTCTGTGGATGATGTAAGTGAGAGCGTTATTTCAGAAATCTTGGCGCAGAAAGCAGCTTCCGGAGTACTAGTTCTATTAATCACTCATAGAGTTCAAGGAATTTCCATTGAGTCAAGAGTTACTGACATGGCACGAATCTGATGAAGAGCCTACTTTCGATTTTAAAGCCGAACTGGAGAGGCCTTGCACTTGGCGGTCTTCTTGGCGGTCTCTCCCTTGGCGCCGCAGTCGGCTTGCTAGCGGCAAGTGCGTGGCTGATTTCAATGGCCGCTACCCGGCCTCCGATCCTGGTTTTACAAGTTGCTATCGTCGCCGTCAGATTCTTTGGACTCTCCCGAGGAACCCTTAAATATGCTTCGAGAATTGCCGAACACGACGCCGCGCTAAAAATTCAAAGCTCACTTCGAATCCGGATTTACGAACAAATTTCTAATTTTCTGCCAGCTAATTTCGTCAAATTAAATCGGGGAAACCTACTTTCACAAATTATCAATGACGTTGAACTTGTCCAAGACCTTTGGCTTCGAGTTATGATGCCATGGATTAACGCCCTGATCGCAGGAGTTTGCGGAATTGGAATTATTTATTTCTTGCTGCCAAGCGCTGCAAATGCAATCTCGCTAATCTTTTTGGCTGCGATATTTTTAGTCCCACTTGCCGCATCCATTATGACTCCCCAGCATAATGAGCGCGAATCTGAAGCCCAGCTCTTCTCTCAGGTTATGCAAGTTGCTGAGAGCGCTAACGAGGCACTGGTCTTTAACTTTCAAGAAGAATTGTTACAAGATATGGAACTGGCGCAATGCAATATTGCTGCCGCCCAGGAAGTCAGTGCCAAACGCGCCGGTTATGCCAGTGCACTGCACATGATCTTCTTGGGGATTGCTTCACTGGCAGCCCTCTATTTTGCGGCAAAAGGTTTTATTGATAAAGATCTTGCCGGAGTAAATGTCGCTGTTATTGCGCTTTTGCCTCTTGTTATTTTCGAGGGAGTCGGAAATTTGCCAACTGCGTTCGCCCAGCTCTCAAAAATAGTTGAAGCCACGAAAAACCTAGACCCATATTTGGAAGCATTGACGGCTGGGGATTCGGCGAAGACCTCGATGTCTCTTGCTCAAAATGTCACCATTAAATTTCAAGATGTTAACCCAATTATTGCCGAAGCCAATTGTGCGCCGTTGACTACGACAGTAACTCCCGGTGAGACCCTAATTATCATGGGAAAGTCAGGATCTGGAAAATCTTCGTTGCTTAATTCAATTCTTGGTTTCGCACCATTTACTGGAAGAATTGAAATCAATGGTGAAGAGCTTGGAGCAAAGCACAAGGATCTGTTCTCGGTTTTGCTTCAAGATGATTATCTATTTGCCACATCCATTCGTGAAAATTTGCTCATCGGAAAACCAGAGGCAACAGATCGAGAACTTGATCAAATTTTGGAAGTTGTAGAACTGTCTGACTTAATTCATAAATTGCCAGATGGTATAGACACTCATGTTGGGCCATTGGGATATAACTTTTCTGGTGGTGAAAAACAGAGGATGAAACTTGCTCGTTTATTGTTGAGAAATACCCCAGTTTTTATTTTGGACGAGCCCTTTGAATTTCTAGATGCGCGCCAGGGCGCCAGAATCGCAAATAAAGTTTCAAGAATCTTGGCCACCAAAACCCTCATTATTGTTTCTCATCTAGAGATGAGCATTCCGGGGAAAGTAATCACTCTAATAAACGCTGGAGCCCCCCGTCAGGATTGAACTGACGACCTACGCATTACAAGTGCGTTGCTCTACCACTGAGCTAGGGAGGCCTATTTGCTATCTAAACAGGGGGTAATTATGGCATGGGATTTGCTCTGAGAAAAACCAGCGTTATTTCTTTCTCTAACCCCTATCCGCACTTATCCTGCGCGGTCTATAGTCTGGACTCAATACAAGATCCAATGAGTGTGAGGTGTGCGGATGGCTAGCCCTTTTGCGCGCAACCTCGCCATCGATATTGGAACGGCAAATACCGTTATTTATCAATCAAAAAAGGGAATCGTTTTGGATCAGCCAAGCGTAGTTTGTGTTGATACCAAGACCGGAAATATTCTCTCTGTAGGTCACGAAGCAAGGGGCATGGTAGGTCGAACTCCAGAACATATTGTTTCAATCAGGCCACTAATTGATGGTGTCGTAGCTGATTTTGAAATTGCCCAAAAAATGTTACATGAATTTCTGGCCATGGTGGGAGTTCGCAAATTTGTTTCGAAGCCAATAATTGTCGTGGCCGTACCACCGCTCATAACTTCAGTTGAACACCGGGCAATTAAGGATGCAGCATATGCAGCCGGTGCTAAGAAGGTGTACATCATGGAGGAACCTATGGCTGCGGCAATCGGTGCCGGACTGCCTATTCAAGAGCCAGTTGGGTCAATGATTGTTGATATTGGTGGTGGCACAACTGATGTCGCAGTTATTTCACTTGGTGGAGTTGTTACTTCTCGGTCAGTTCGAATCGGTGGCGATTCGATTGATCATTCGATCGTTAATTACATCAAAAACTCTTATAACTTACTTATAGGTGAGAGAACTGCTGAAGAATTAAAGATGGCTATCGGATCAGCTATACGTTCCAGCGGTGAGAGCGCTGCCCGCATCCGTGGTCGTGATTTGGTTTCAGGGTTACCGAAAGATTTAATGGTTACCCCGCAGGAAATTCGTGATGCTATTGAGGACCAAATATTTAAGATTATTTCCGCTATTAAGGCGACCCTGGATGAAACACCGCCGGATTTAGTCTCCGACTTGTCAAGACACGGAATGGTTTTGGCTGGTGGTGGCGCGCTTCTCAATGGATTAGCAGAGCGACTTATGAATGAGACCGGGATGCCAGTTCGTATTGCAGATGATCCGCTCTACTGTGTTGTTGCGGGTGCTGGAAGATGCGTTGAAAATATAGAACTTCTTCAACAAGTTCTGGCGGTGGAGAGCCGATAAACCATAATTGGCTACTCTCTAACTCCAGGCAATCGGTCTTTCATATTTGGCCGATCGGCCATCTCCGGATGACTTTCCTCGAACTCTGCGCCATATCCATGGCAGAACAAATGTAATAAGCCATCTAGCATCCCCACCTTTTTTCTTGTACCAAGGTTTCTTCTCGACTGGCGGCAGGTCGATCTTCCAGCCAGCATCGAAATTTTTTCCTAGTTTCTCTAGGACTGCTTGGGCCAATCGCCAATGCCCCTCGGAATTAAGGTGCAGGCGATCCAGGGCAAGAAATCGTTTATCTGAAAGCCATCTAGCATCATCGGCCTCCATAATTATCGCGCCATACTTATTAGCAACCTTGCGCACATTTACATTGAAGGCGCTAAATCGCTCGTGCCAGAGTTCGGCAGCCTTGCCCTCACTCTCAACACGGTCGATGACAGTGAAAACTATTATTGTTGCGCCACTCTGCGCTAATTCTTTTATTCCGCTCTCATATTTAGTGAAAGCAACTTCACTTTGATATTTCGGCCGAAGCACATCATTTGCCCCAGCATGAAAGGAGACAAGGGTCGATTGATCTTTAATAATTCCTAGCGCGATTGGAATTTGTTCATTTATGACTTGGTGCAGTAACTTTCCACGAATTGCTAAGTTCGCATATGAGAAATACGAACTCTCTGTTGCTAGGCCGTCAGCAACTCTGTCGGCCCAACCCCGATATTTTCCATCAATAATCTCATCACACATGCCCTCGGTCATTGAATCACCAAGTGCGATGAATCGAGTGAAGGCCGCCATATTATTTTGCTCGCTTCTCCGCGATCCAATACATAACAATCGCAGTTGCTACACTCGCATTAAGTGACTCGACATCAGTATCCATTGGAATAGAAAGTATTAAGTCGCACTTCTCTTTAACAAGTCTTGATAAACCTTTTCCTTCGCTACCAACAATCAGGTAAACAGATTCGGTCGCCAGCGAGAATCCAGGCAGCGATTCATCTCCTTGCGCATCGAGTCCGACAACAAAAAATCCAGCTTTTTTTGCATCTTCAATTGATCTGACCATATTTGTTACCTGTGAAATTGGAAGCCTGGCGGCTGCTCCGGCAGATGCTTTCCATGCAGATCCAGTCATCGCAGCATTTCTGCGCTCTGGAATTACAACTCCATTTGCTCCAAATGCCGCCGCGCTTCTGACAATCGCGCCAAGATTATGTGGATCAGTAACTCCATCTAACCCGATGATTAGACCTGGTTTGGTAACGCCCAGTAAAACTGCTTCGAATTCCTTATATTGAAAGGGTTTGATGATCAGGGCAATGCCTTGGTGATTAGTGGTTCCGGTAACGCCATCTAATTGACCGCGAGGAACTTCCTTAATTACTAAATCTTGATTTTTCGCTAAGCGCAGGGCCTCAGTCATTCGCTCATCAATTTCTACTCGCTCGGCAACAAGTAGCTCCTTGGCTGGGATTTTGGCTCGAAGTGCTTCAACAACACTGTTGCGACCAGCCACTGCGTCGCTATTAGCCCGAGTTTCTAGCCTAGATTCTGGTTTACGACTTGTCGGACGATGGGTTGGTGCTATTGCCGCTTCACGACGTTTTCTTCCTGGACGCATTTTTTCGCTTCGATTCTTTAGTTGATTGTCCAGCGCGAGCCGGTTGGGCTATCTTCGATATTTATATCTAGCGCGGCAAGCGATCCACGAATCGCATCACTTGCTGCAAAATCTTTTCGAGCTCTTGCTGAATTTCTCTGCTCTAGAGCCAAGGAAATTAACCCATCGACTAGTTCTCTCTTGATACTTCCAGTCTCAACAAATACTGGGTCAAATGGATCGCAACCAAGAATTGAAAGTGCGCCTCGAACTTCGCCGGCGCTCTTTGCAAGTTGGGCCAAATCATTGGCCGTTGCCGCATTATTTCCAATTCGTACTGCTTCCGATATATCTGCGAGTGCTTGCGGAACAGCTAAATCATTATTCATTGCAGCAGCAAATTCAGTTGAAATTATTAATTGGATCTCACTGCCAAGTAGTTCAGTAGCGCGAAGTAGAAATCCCTCGATTCGACGGAAGTTTACAGCTGATTCTTCGAGCGCTTCAAAAGAGAACTCCAGCATCGAGCGATAATGTGCGCCGCCAAGATACCAACGAAGTTCAATCCCGCGCACTTGCTTGAGGATTTCTCTGACTTGTAGCGAATTACCAAGTGATTTACTCATTTTTTCACCGGCCGTTGTTACCCAGGCATTATGCAGCCAAATATTGGCAAAGCCCCAACCCGCTGACTCTGATTGGGCCATCTCGTTTTCATGATGCGGAAAGATTAAATCCATCCCACCGCCGTGAATATCAAAAGACTCTCCAAGGTAGGCGCGTGCCATTGCCGAACATTCCAAGTGCCAACCTGGACGCCCGTCACCCCAAGGCGTTGGCCAAGATGGATCACCTGGCTTCGCACCTTTCCAAAGTGCAAAATCTCGCGGATCGCGTTTGTAAGTTGAGTCTGCATCCTCTGCCGACTGAAGATCATCTAACTTCTGATTTGAAAGAGTTAAATAAGATTTAAGTTTTCTAACCTCGAGATAAACATCGCCATTTCCAGGTGCATATGCGCTGCCATTCGTAATCAATAAATCCATAAGTTGAACCATCTGTGTTATGTGCCCAGTCGCCCTTGGCTCATAAGTAGGTGGCATAACATTTATTGCCGCGTAGGCCTCTGTAAAGGCCCGCTCATATTTCATGGCAACTGCCC
Source organism: uncultured Actinomycetes bacterium (assembly GCA_937876245.1). Taxonomy (GTDB): domain Bacteria; phylum Actinomycetota; class Actinomycetes; order Nanopelagicales; family Nanopelagicaceae; genus AAA044-D11. The sequence goes on from CALEGP010000004.1 coordinate 62,008, forward strand.
ACCAGGCAATTTTTTCGTGCACTGCTTTATGCAATATCTTGTCATCTATATCTGTAACGTTCCGAACAAAAGTAACGTCATAACCACTCGCAGTTAGCCAACGCCGCAAAATGTCGAAATTAACACCGGATCTTACATGGCCAATATGTGGCGGTGCTTGTACGGTCGCACCGCACAGATAGATACCAACTTTCCCCGGTTCGAGTGGGGTAAATTTTGAGACCGCGCGATCTGCGGTGTTATATAAATTTAGATCGCTATTTATTTTGGTCATCGCTAAATTCTACTTTAATAAACTTTCACTTCGAATAATCAACGCTGTAGCTATTGCACCAATCCCTTTTCCTTCGCCTGTTAGGCCAAGTCCATCGGTCGTGGTTGCAGAAACCGAGACTTTAGCCCCGCCGAGAGCCTGCGATATCTTCGCGATAGCTGCCAATCTATGCGGGCCGATTTTTGGGCGATTGCCAATGATTTGAACCGAGATATTTTGGATTGCAAATCCAGCGCTGGTTATTAGTTTTAGAGTCTCAGACAAAAGTCGCGCCCCAGAAGCTCCGGCATACTCTGGCTTTGCACTTCCAAAGTTCGAGCCGAGATCGCCAAGATTTGCCGCTGCAAAAAGTGCATCGCAAATAGCATGCGCTGCAACATCACCATCGGAATGTCCATCGACGCCAATTTCATTTTCCCAACGCAATCCAGCAAGCCACAGTTCGCGCTTTGGGTCACTAGAAAATGCATGGGCATCAATTCCAACACCAGTTCGAATATCGGCTGCAACTGCTGGTACTAAATATTTCAAAGCGGATGCTAAATCCTCAGGATTTGTGATTTTTAGCGCCCGATCTTCACCTGTAATTAATTTAACTTTGCCACGCATCGCTTCTACTAACGAACCATCATCGGTTGCTTCAATATTTTGGGTGTGGGCTTTGGTCAAAGTCTCGCGGGCGAAACCTTGTGGAGTCTGCACAGCTCGCAATCTTTCGCGGTTTGGCGTTAGAACAACATAATTGGAGGCATCCACCTCTTTTATTGTGTCTGCAACGCTCAACGCTGGGATAACTGCGACTTCGCCAGTTAGGAGCGCCGCAATAACTTGCTCTCCAAGTTCGGTTGATGCGAGTGGTCTTGCGGCATCATGCACCAAAATATATTCAACTTCTGGGTCAATACTCTCCAGGGCAATTTTTACGCTCTTTGTTCGGGTGGAACCACCAGTCACAACTGTCACGGCATCACCTAAGAGATTTTTAAATTGATCTTCGAATCCAGCGGGAGCGGCAACGATTATCTGAGCAGCAAGTGAGCCGAGATTTAAAATAGCATGTTCGATAAGGGTTCGACCATTTAATTGGACGAGCGCCTTAGGGATCGGTGCGCCAAATCTTTCGCCGCTGCCAGCAGCGGGGATGATCAGTGCGACTTTAGGAAGCAAGGACCTCATCTAGCATCACGCCGGCCTTCTCTTCATCGGTGCGCTCAGCAAGTGCGAGTTCTGAAACCAAGATTTGTTTCGCTTTTGAGAGCATGCGCTTCTCGCCAGCAGAAAGTCCACGATCAAGATCGCGGCGGTAAAGATCACGAACAACTTCAGCAACCTTAATTACATCACCTGAGGCAAGCTTTTCAACATTTGCCTTATATCGACGGGACCAGTTTGTTGGCTCTTCGGTATATGGCTGACGCAAAACATCAAATACTCGATCTAGCCCCTCAGCGTCAACAACATCACGCACGCCAACCAGGTCAATGTTTTCTGCTGGAACTCGTACCGTTAAATCACCTTGGGCAATCTTTAATACTAAATAAGTCTTTTCTTCACCTTTAATGGTCCGGGTCTCAATTGCTTCAATGAGAGCCGCTCCGTGATGGGGATAAACAACGGTTTCGCCGACCTTAAAAGTCATTAATTTGGCCTTTCGATAGGGGCCAAGGATACCATTGCCTCATGTCTAAGAAAAACCTAAAATCAGCCATATCCGCCTACTTTGGCGGCTTTCTAGCACTTGGTTTAGCGATTGGCCTTACGGGATGTAGCAACACTGGTCCAGATGCACCAACTCGAAATACTAAACAAGTTACCGATGGCGTCGAAGCAATTTCAGGAGATATCAAAGCAGTCAATGTTTTGCTTGTTACGCAAGAAGATGGTTCAGCAGTTCTTGTTGGAACGATTGTAAATGTTGGCGAACAGCCCGATGCAATATTAGGCATCAGTGCGAACGGAATTTCTAGTGACTTTTCTGCAAGTGAGTTGCTACAAAATCAACCAGTTATTTTTGAGGGTGATTCTGCAAATGCAACTGCAATGTTTGTAGGGCTAAATGCGAAGGCAAGTGATCGCATTGATCTAGAAATTACTTATGCGACTGCAGCGCCTATGAAATTAAATGCGCTTGTTCGTGCAAAGACTGACATCTATGCAAATGTAGGAAATTAAGTTCCTAGTTTTCGAATTTATAGCCTAGCCCGCGGACTGTCTGAATAAATTTTGGGTTCGCGGGATCAATTTCGATTTTGGCCCGCAACCTCTTGATGTGAACATCTAAAGTTTTAGTGTCACCAAAATAGTCACTGCCCCAGACTCGATCAATTAATTGTGAGCGAGTCAGAACGCGACCAGAATTTCGCATTAAAAATTCAAGTAACTCAAACTCTTTAAGCGGAAGTGCAACCAGAAGACTGTTAACGCTCATTTGGTGACGGTCACTATCAAGACGAACAGGCCCAATAGAAATAATTCCGTCCTCAATTTCTCCATCTGTGTTTTGTGAACGTCGGAGTACAGCATTAATTCGTGCAATTAATTCTCTAGAAGAATAAGGTTTCGTTACATAGTCATCTGCCCCAAGTTCTAGACCAACAACTTTGTCGATTTCGGTATCTTTCGCCGTCAACATAATTATCGGTACCTGCGATTTTGCGCGAATTTGCCGACAAACTTCGGTTCCGGACAGTCCAGGAAGCATTAAATCTAGAAGGACCAAGTCGGCACCATGGCGCTCGAACTCCTCAATTCCCGCTTGCCCCGTCTCGGCAATTCCAATTTCAAAACCCTCTTTGCGAAGCAGGAATGAAATCGCTTCTGAAAATGATGGCTCATCTTCAACAACCAAGATTCTTGTCATTTAATTACTCCTACTCTGGCATTACCGATAGGCAATCTCATGGAAAATGTGCTTCCAACCCCAATTGAACTCCATACTGAAACATCTCCGCCGTGATTTCGAGCGACGTGTTTAACGATTGCCAACCCAAGTCCGGTGCCGCCAGTTTCTCGAGATCTGGCAGGATCAACTCTATAGAAACGCTCAAAAATTCGCTCTATATCTGATTCTGAAATCCCGATCCCTTGATCCACAACCGAAATATTTATGATTTCATCTTCAAGTTCGCGATTAATCGAGACCTTTGTGCCATCCTCGCTGTAATTAATAGCGTTATCGATCAGGTTATGGACTGCCATAATTAATTGGCTGCGGTCTCCAATAACTATTTTGTTACAACCTGGGCCATTAATTAATTCGATATTTCTGTCATCGGCACGCAATTGTGCCAATGAAATTGCCTGATTCACAATATCGTCTATATCCAGTGAAATTGCGTCCAGCAATGGATCAGCATCTTGCAATCTAGAAAGATTTATTATTTCCTGCACAAGGTCTGAAAGGCGTTTTGATTCTTTTTGCATTCTTGTAGCAAAATTTGTAATGGCGATTGGGTCAGTATTGGCTTGCATTACGGCTTCCGCTAAAAGCAAAAGGGCGCCGATTGGTGTTTTAAGTTCATGTGAAATATTTGCAACAAAATCCCTTCGCACCGCATCAACGCGCTCCGCCTCACTTTCATCGCTCAACATTGCGAGTAAAAGGCCTTCGTCTCCCAGTTTCGAAACTTTCACTGAAAGTTGGCGAGTTCCTTCTCCAATTGGACCTCGAGGGATTTCAATCACGCCAGATTGGGTTGTCCCTGTTCTCCGAACCACTCGGATCAAAGCAACAAGATTTGGCGCTGTAATTTTGTTATCTCGAATTACTCCTAGAGTAATGGCTGCGGGAGAGAAAAAAATTGGGCGTTCTCCGGGTGCCAAAATTATGCTGGCCATATCTAAGGAATTAAGAAGAGTTTCGATTTGCGGTGAAACAGGATCTGATAAATTGAAAATCTCAGAGTTTTTGGCCTCTTTTTTTTTCCAAAACCAGGTCATAGGTGAATCGTATGCGCCATTTTTCTCTAAGAAAACCTTTGTCCGCTTATACGCACTCATTTTTTGAGAATTTACCCATTATTCACTCAATTGAAAGCCTCAGTTCATAGCCCTTCCTTAGCTAAATGCCGACCTTCCACTACCCTAGGTCTATGCGTAATGCCTTTCATGAAGAACTAGATGATATTGGTCTGTCGCTAATTGCTATGGCTCACCTAGTTAAAAAAGCAATGGATGATGCAACGGCAGCAATTCTTGGCCCAGATTTGGAATTAGCGGAGAAAGTAATAGCTGCTGATGATGCAATAGACAACATGCAGCACGATCTCGATGCTCGCACTATTGACCTAATGGCCCGTCAATCGCCTGTTGCTTCTGATCTTCGTACTCTAGTAACTTCTCTTCGCATGAGCGCCGACCTCGAACGAATGGGCGATATGGCTCACCACATTGCAAAACAGGCTCGGATTCGATACCCAAATCGTAGTATTCCGACAGGGTTGGTAAAAACCATACAAGAGATGGGCCGAGTCACCCACGAAATAATTGAAAAATTGGCTTCTGTAATGGAGACGCAAGACCTAGATCGTGCAATTGAAATTGCAGCGGATGATGATGAAATGGACAAGTTACACCGCGAACTAATTGCAGTAATTCTGGCCGACAAGTGGGATGAGGGTTCAGAGACGGCTTTCGACATGACGCTACTTGGAAGATACTACGAACGTTGCTGCGATCACGCAGTTTCCATTTCTCGACGCGTTTACTTTTTAGTTACTGGTGAATATCGAAAAGAAGAATTTTAACTCTTTCCCTGATTAGCCACCGCTTCAATAGCTGCTTTAGCTGCATCTGGATCTAAGTATTCGCCACCTTTTTTAATCGGTTCAAAATTTTCATCAAATTCATAAAGAAGTGGAATTCCGGTTGGAATATTTACTCCAGCAATATCGCTATCTGATATGCAATCTATATGTTTCACAATTGCCCTAATTGAATTCCCATGAGCTGTCACCAAAACAATTTTTCCAGCGTTTAAATCTTCGGCAATCTCGCTTGTGAGATAAGGAATCATTCTTTCGACTACATCTTTTAAGCACTCCGTCTTTGGTAATGCTGCTCCAAGATCGGCATAACGCGGATCGCCAAATTGTGAATACTTCTCGCCATCATCAATTGGTGGGGGTGGAACATCAAAGGAACGACGCCATAATTGGAATTGCTCTTCGCCATATTGCTCCAGCGTCTCCTTCTTATTTTTCCCCTGTAGTGCGCCATAGTGACGCTCATTTAAGCGCCAACTTCGCTTCACTGGTATCCAATGCCTATCTGCTTCATCTAGCGCAAGCTGCGAAGTGTTGATCGCGCGACGTAGGAGTGAGGTGTGGAGAACATCGGGCAAGAGTCCGCGTTCTTTTAGTAATTGTCCTCCGCGTTTTGCTTCGCCTATTCCTTTTTCGGAAAGTTTCACATCGACCCAGCCGGTAAATAGATTCAGGGCATTCCACTCACTCTCGCCATGGCGAAGTAAAATCATTTTTCTGGTCATGAGCAAATTCTACTTATCATCAGATTAAATGTTCAAATGCCTTTAAATTTCCCAGCGATTCTCCTCGAGATACTCGCCATGCCCATTCGCGACGAATTGCAGAGCTAAAGCCCATCTCAAGCAAGGGATTAAAGGAGGAATCTGAATACTGCAATACCGCTCCAAGAATTCGATCGATTTCTATATCTGTTACCGCTCTCAAGGGCAGGCGACCAACAAGGAAAATATCGCCTAGCTCATTTATTGCATAAGTAACCGCATACATTGAAGCATTCTTGCTCAATAACCACTTGTGAACGCTATCGCTATTCTCATCAGGCTTGCGAATAACAAAGGCGTTAATACTTAATGAGCTATCGCCAACAATAAGAGCACAGTGAGTTTGCAATTTCTTCTCTCCTGGAAGAGTAACCAGAAAAGTATTTTCACCCTGTTTTTCAAAATCCAAATCATGAGACTCGAGAAAGTCCTCGATAATTATCCGGGGGTCAATCATGCTTACTTTGCCAACCAGAGTGGATTAGAGTTTGGTTTTGAAATTATCCAGTCATAGACATCTAAAGTTTGTCGAGCTGTACTTTCCCAACCAAATCGCTTGGCATGTTCCAATGCGCCCATCGCTAAAAGTATGCGCCGTTGAGGTTGGTTAATTAAACGCGTAAGCACCGATGCCCAGGCTTTTGGATCATGGCCATCTACAAGCGATCCAGAAATTCCATCAGATACTGCGGTACGCAGACCACCAACGGCGCTTGCAACAACTGGCGTTCCACAAGCTTGGGCTTCCAGCGCAACTAGCCCGAAACTCTCGGAATAAGAAGGCACACAAACTAAATCTGAGGCTCGATACCATTCGACTAATTCAGTTCTTGATACTGCTTCTTTGAAATGTATTAAATCTGAAACTCCTAAGAATTTCGCTAAATTTGCTAATCGTTCTGGTTCGTTAATTCCAGATCCAGATGCGCCACCAATTATTACTAGCGCCAGTTTTGGGCGTAAATGTGGGTTTTTTGCCACCATTTCTGCCAATGCTCGAACCAAAACTTCTGGTCCTTTATGCGGTTGAATGCGACCAACAAATGTCAGCATGATTGCATCCGGTGCAATGTCTAAAATATTTCGCGCACTGCCTTTTCCATGGCCTGGGGTGAAGCGCTGTAAATCAACGCCGGGCGTTACGACTTTAACTTTATCTTCATCAGCACCATAAAGTGAGACCAGGCTGGCTGCTTCTGAATCGGTATTCGCAATCAAAGCCCTGGCATTCTTGACGATCTGCTCCTCGCCCAATGCACGGATAAGTGGCTCTGGGCTCTCTGCCTCAGCTAGGTACAAGTTCTTTACTTTAGCCATCGTATGCATCGTATGAACAAGTGGCACCCCTGTGCGTTCTGAAATCATCCAGCCAAGTTGGCCACTGATCCAGTAATGCGAATGGATAACGTCATAGAAATTATTTGGCTTGCCATTTTGGTGATTCATAAATGCATGGGTCAGCGCGCCAATTTGGGATGGCAATTCCTCTTTCGTAAGTGTTCCCAACGGCCCAGCCTCTAAGTGATGAACAGTAACGCCGTCCGCAATTTCAACAGCTTCAGTTAATCCAAATTTATCGGTACGAGTGAAGATATCAACTTGCACCCCAGCTCTTGCCATTTTGATTGAGTTCTCGACGACATAAACATTCATCCCGCCGGCATCACCAACGCCCGCTTGCTCTAAAGGAGAGGTATGAACCATAAAAGTTGCAATGCGGGTCGTCATCAGAGAACCGCTCTCATGCCACCAACAATATTTGCTCCGCCATAAACCTTAAGTACCTCTTCATTCGTTGTGATTCCCCACTGCGCCAAAGCTGCGTGAACTATCGCGCCAAATGCTCGCCAAGAGCCATCACTTATTTTAAAGACCAAAGTTCGGCCATCAGGCATAGAGGCGACCTGAACAGCTTCTATTCCTTCTTTCATGAAGAGACCTGGAACGCTCTGCATAGTGCGTGTAGTAAGTCGCCCTTGACCTGCAATCATTTCTGGATTCTCGCGGGCTGCCCTCATTACTGCAATATGAACCGGGTCCTGGGAAATTGTTATTTTATGAATTGCCGTAGCAAGTTGGCGAGTAGTTATCGCAAACAGTGGTGAGCCGCAACCATCGAATGTTTTATTTGAAACTTCTGCCCCAATAAGCCTCTCAATCTCAGTTAAAATCGCTACTTGTAGGGGATGGTCGGGGTTCAAGTATGTTTTTATCTCCCAACCGTTTGCGACACAAGTTGCGAGCATTCCTGCATGTTTGCCAGAACAATTCATGGCCAGTCGCGTCTCTGGCTTTTCGCCCCAAGCACTGCGCTCTGCGGCGCCCAGTGGTTTATCAAATGAACATTGCAGATCACTTTCGCTCAGGCCAACACTTGCCAATATTTCTAAAACCCCATCTTGATGCGCCTTTGATCCTGAATGACTGGAAGAGGCCAGCGCCAATAACCGAGGTTCAAGTTTCAAGCCGCTGCGCACCATTGCACTTGCTTGCATGCATTTAACAGATGACCTAGGAAAAATAGGCATATCAACTGAACCTTTAATTTTATAGACCGAACCATCAGCATTTAACATAATTAAGTGTCCGCAATGGATCGATTCAACTAGCGAATTTCTAGTTAATTCGGCAAGTACCTCGCCACGGAAATCATCTTTCATTTCTATTCGCCAACCTGGCGTTCCAGACTTGACCAAATATGGGCTTGCAGAGTTTGTCCTTCAGCAGCCATGTCATATGCGAAAAATAATTGACCTTCAACTAAACCGTATAAACGTTGGCCTGCTGTAACAATTTTCGCTGATGGCGCCGAATATCCCTGATCCATTGCAAGTTGAATCTTCGGACCATCATGTACGCCGACCCAGCCCTCGGAAATTCCGGTGTTATGTGCCAAAACAACTTCCAAAGTTTTATTCTCTTTCGGCCGCCAAAAACCGACTTCAGATCCACCTGGACGCAAAATTTCATTTTCGTCATTGATAATCCAAGAACGCGAGAAGTAATTTAAGAAAGGTCGGCCGTCGTGATTAAAAGTAACTTCTTGTGCAAATTGAAAAGGTTCGATTCCGGGGTACTCACCAGAGCCTTTGCCTCGCCAAGTACCGATTAACCAAGCAAGTGGATAGCAGTCTGGATGTACGCCCTCTGGAATTTCAAATGCCATTTCTATAAACCACCCTCTGAATTTCTTGCTCTTGCCTTACCTGTCTCTTCTCGCCATCTCTTCATTGCACCGCGAATTCCTTTGAGAAATAGAAATAATCCAATTCCCGCAGTAACTGCAATCAAAATAACGCTAGTCGCAGTTTCCATTATCTAAGGGTAATGCCAATTGCGAGTAGAGTCGTGCCCATGAAAAGCACGAAGCTGGTAGTTAAGGTGATGGCCGGATCTGATGATCCTGAGCGTTGCGCACAAGCTTTTACTGTTGCCGCTACGGCGCTGGCTAGCGGCGCTGATGTTTCGCTCTGGCTTACCGGTGAGGCCGCATGGTTTGCACTTCCCGGCAAATGCGAGGAATTTGAATTACCTCATTCAGCGAAATTATCTGATCTTCGCGATGCAATATTATCTGCCGGAAAAATAACGCTTTGCACCCAATGCGCTGTTCGTCGCGGCATTAGCGATGGTGACCAGATTCCAGGAATCGTAATCGCCGGCGCCGCAAGCTTCGTTGAGGAAATTTTGCACCCGAATGTGCAAGCTTTGGTTTACTAAGACTTACTCCAATTAAAGAGCGCTCCTAAATTTATTTCGCGCCGGAAACACCTGCCGCTCGCATATCAACTTCAGAAATTTCTATGACACGGCCGGGAACAATACGGCCCTTTGCTAGCACTTTCATACGACCAAAAATTGTGTCTGCTGCTTTAACTGCCAACTGTTGAGAAATAACCGATTCAACCAGAGCCTCGAAATGTGTTACAGGTTTTGGGTCCTGGCCAAGTGTGCATAATGGATGGGCACCAATAATTTTTGCCAACCGCACATCCCGGATTGATAAACCCTTAGCAATTTTCTTCATCTCTGCTTCAGAAATCATGGCACCAGCGACCGAAGACATTTAGAAAAAAGTCCCTCTATTTGCCGATTACTTCTTGAGTTGCAGATACGCCAGCACTAATTAGCGTCGCTTCCTGTGGCACGTTTCGTTTCAAGACGGCAAGTGCAATTGGGCCAAGCTCATAATGTCTGGCAACTGTGCCGATAAATCCGACTTCTTTGCCATCAAACTCTATTTTGGCACCGTGTTCTGGCATAACAACCATTGAACCATCCAGGTGCAAAAGAGCAAGACGCCGAGGTGGCTTACCCAAATTAAAGACTTTCGCGACAGTTTCTTGTCCCGGATAACAACCTTTTTTCATATGCACTGCGTTATTTAAAAACCCCAGTTCATTTGGAATTGATTTGTGATCGGTTTCAAAGAGAATTCGAGCCCGACCTGCAGCTACTCGTTCAGCATCCAGCGCCCAAGTTCCGACTTGCATAAAGTTTTGTTTGAAAGAAAATTTCATATCCTCAAGTTCGTCATAGGCAACTAGTGCGTAGGGACCACCAATTGAATTTGCCTCCCCCGGCGCCCGCAGAATTGCAAAATCATTTGATTGGTCTGTCATCTCTACTCGTAACATAAATTTCATTTTTTCTAGAAATGCTATGAGCTCGGCGGTCTTCTCTTTTTCGGTATGCAACCAAGTTGTTCTCCCATCATCTACCAAATAAAACTGGTGGATGATGTGGCCATTGGCATCAAGGATTAATGAACTTACCCAAAGCCCGGGGGTTAAATTCTCGACATCTTGTGTCGTTATTGAGTGCAACCAACTTAATCGATCGACTCCTGTTACGGATATGACGCCCCGATGTGAGAGATCAGCCCAAGCCGTTCCAGCGGCCAGAGAGCGTTGCTCTTGGTTTGGTTCACCAAAGTGCCAAATAGCGCCAGCATCTGGGCCTGATTCAACTAAGACAGCTGTCATTTCTGCTCCGTACATTTTGCGCAAGTTCCATAAATTGCAAAATGCGTGACATCGGTTTTAAATGCATAATCATCAAAAAGTGATTGTACGAAAGGTGCTGCTGCAGTTATTGGCGCATCGCCAATGTCGCCACATTTCCCGCAAACTAAATGTAAATGAGTTAACTCTTCGGCGGCATGATAAGTGGCCCCGCCATGGCCAAGGTGGGTATGCAGAACAAGACCAACATTTTCAAGAGTTTCTAGATTGCGATATACGGTCGAGAGATTAATTCCTGGGTGAGTTTGTTTTACTTTCTCAGCTACCTCTTCTGGTGTTGCGTGGCCAAGCTCGCGAACAGCAGCCAAAACCAATTCTCGTTGCGGGGTTAGGCGAAGACCCTTTTCGCGTAACTCGTGCTTTTCAGCCATGTCTGCAGTCTAACTCGTGCATTTCAGATATGAATAACGAGATCATCCGATAATCCTTTTTGGGCTTGAACAATCAATTCCTCGCGTCCGCCGTGAGCCATTACAACCAAGTGCCAAGGCCCAGGGGAAGCAAAGAATCTAAATCTTCCCTCCGAATCTGTTGGCACTTCTGCTGTAAATTCTCGAGTCGAGTCCAGAAGTTGGACATATGCGTTATCTACAATTTTGCCATTTGGTACTCCATCGCTTATGCCGCCGCGAATTACGACTCCTTGAATTATCGTCTGTTCGGAGAGGTTGACTCCGGTGAGATCTGGTCCACCAGGTGTAGCACCACAAGTACGCAAATCAAGCCCCAACAGCCACAGGGACGCCTACAAGCGAACCATATTCGGTCCATGAGCCATCGTAATTTCGTACATTTTTCAACTCTAGGAGTTCGTGCATTACAAACCAAGAAAATGCCGAACGTTCTCCAATTCTGCAGTACGCAATTGTATCTTCGGCAAAGTTAACTCCTGCTAATTCATAAAGTTCTGAAATCTCGGCATTAGATTTAAATGAGCCATCTTCATTTGCTGCCCTAGACCAAGGAATATTTTTTGCTCCCGGGATATGACCTCTAATTTGTCCAGCCTCTTGCGGTAAGTGTGCGGGAGCTGCAAGTTCGCCAGTAAATTCCTGAGGTGATCGCACATCAACAATATTTGCTCCACTTATTGTTGCAATAACCTCGTCACGAAAGGCCCTGATCGAATTATCGCGATTTTTTGCGACATAAGTCGTGAGTGGCCGAGTCGGGATTGAAGTTACCAATGGAAGCCCATTTAGCTCCCAGAGCTTGCGCCCACCGTCAATCAGGCGAACATCGAGATGGCCATAGATTTTAAAATACCAAAAGGCGTAGGTTGCAAACCAATTATTGTTTCCGCCGTAGAGAACTACGGTCGAACTATTTGAAATCCCATTCTTGGAAAGCAAAGCCTCAAACTTTTCTTTCGAAATTAGGTCTCGAATTACGCCATCTTGCAGATCTTCACGCCAATGAAATGTAATTGCGCCCTCGATATGGCCTTTCTCATAAAGACTTGTGTCCTCGTCGACTTCGATAAAAACTACATTTTGATCTGTTAAATTCTCTAAAACCCAATCAGTTGAAACCAGCGACTTTGCACGTGACATTTTTACTCCTTAGGTGAATTTCAATCGGTTTCCGGTTTAGTCGGTAATTTATGCTGCGAATCTAACTTGCTATCGTTTTAAGGCACGAACGCCAATCAGATAAATCTCGCAGCCCAAGCAGAAATCAAAGGCGGCATTTAAGAATGCGGCGGCTAGCGCAAAGCCAGTTGCGATGATGAAAAGTGCAGGCAAGGCAAGAAGTGATCCAAGAAATGCGATTGTTGCAAAAATTAACCCGATGCTCTGAGCGAATTGTGGTGGCCGAACATCTTCTACTGGAATATCTCCGCGAAGTCTGGGCCTGATAAATTTCTTGAACAAGAATGCATAAGGAGTTTTTGCGGGTCCGGCAAATGCGCCAACTGCAAAGACAAGAAGTTGAAGGGCTATCAAAATAGTTGATTGGGTGACAAGTGCTAGACCAAGAACTAATGTGGTAAGCGCTGCAGAAAACCTTGGTCCTCGGGCGTCGATCAACTTAATATTGCTCTTCATATCAGCGGAACTCTCTTTTAATAGTGCCATTTCTTAAATCCTCCTATTTAATTTGCTTAAATTTTTTCTCTGTTTTTTTAATTGATCTATAAAACTAAAAACTTGGTGTTGCGTTTTTAATAATTAGATACGACAGAGTGAAGCAATTAAACGGCCAAAATCAATATGGCGGCGCTTTATTAAGTAGATTGGATCAAATGTAAGCACCCCTGAATTATAAATTACGAAAAGTGGATAACCTAATTGCGAAGGGCTTGCACTTAGGAGATTGCGTTAACCGCGGCTAATACTTGCGAGCGCTTCGGAGTTCCCATTGCGCGCCCAACTTCTATTCCCGCTCCATTTAGAAATAGCGTGGTTGGTGTTGATCTGACATCCAATTCACGCACTAGCTCCAGATGGGACTCGGCATCGATATGGGCGTATTTCACATCCGGCATATCCACGACCATATTCTCCAGAAGCGCCTTAGTAGCCCGACATGGCGAGCAGAAGGCCGATGAGAACTGGAGCATAGTCACACGTGAGCCCAGCTCGATACCCATGGATTTAGCGTCAATTACCGGCCCATTGACCGTCTTTTTCCTACGAAACTCACCTCTGCTGCGCTTATACCGAACTCCAAATACGCTCGATAAGAGCAAGATAATTAGAAGTGGAGCTAGAGATTTCACATGAGTATTCTTACACCTCTTATGGCGAGAATTCTCCTTCTAACAAACACTCACGGCGCTAGTGCCGAAGTCTTACCCAGTCTTGCCCTGCTCCAACATCAGGTTCGAATCCTGCCGGCCGAAGCATCTGTTCTAGTTGATGTCCCTGAGAGCGATTGCATTTTGCTCGATGCTCGCCGAGATCTGCCAAGTGCGAAAGCGCTTAATAAATTATTGAAATCAACTGGCGTAAATTGTCCAATCATCACAATTGCAACAGAGGGCGCGCTCTCGGCCATGAACTCCGATTGGGGGTTTGATGATGTAATTCTTGATACCGCCGGCCCTGCTGAAATCGAAGCGCGAATTCGTATTGCCTGCGGACGTATGGAAGCAGAAAATTTTGCAAATGATCCCTCCTCCCGTGAAATTCGCAGTGGTGAAATTGTTATTGATGAGAATTCTTACACTGCAAAAATAAAGGGCCGCTCACTGGATTTAACTTTTAAAGAGTTCGAGCTTATAAAGTACTTGGCGCAACATCCGGGCCGAGTTTTTACCCGCGCGCAGTTGTTGCAAGAAATTTGGGGATATGACTACTTCGGGGGAACTCGAACAGTCGATGTTCACATTCGTCGCTTGCGTTCCAAACTTGGACCAGAGCATGAATCAATTGTGGGCACCGTGCGAAATGTTGGATACCGTTTCACACTTCCAAGCGCCGGCAAAGAGGCTTCTGTTAACGAACACGCTTAATTAGAGCATGCGCCACATTCTAAAACTTCAGCGATCGCTCGATGATTTGATTGCGCCAATTGAAGCCGGTTTTGAAATTTCAACTTTTCTGCCAGAGTTAGAAAAAAATGAGTGGCTAGAGCTAAATAATATAATCTTCACGGGCCATCCAGATCAAGGTAATTGGAGCTTGCCAGATTTAGAGAACCGGATGAAAGAGAGATGGTTCGCTGCCGATGGTTTTTTTATCGCTAAGTGTGAGCAGAAAATTGTTGGATTTTGCTGGATGAAAATTCATCATGCGTTAGTAAATCAAGATCCTGTTGGTGAAATTTATGTAATCGGAATTGCTCCAGATTTTAAGAAAAAGGGGCTAGGTCGCGTGCTAGCAAGCACCGGCTTAAAGTATTTGAGCGATAAGAAGCTTAAAAGCGCGATGCTCTATGTCGATGCGGATAATCAGGCAGCCCTGGCCATGTATCAGAGCCTTGGTTTTAACTAATTTATTTGGCGACTAGCTGGGCGCACATTTTTCTAAAAGCGACCGTATGCGCATCAACATCGGCCTCACTGGTCTGCGGGGACATCAAGGCCATGTTATGAAATGGCGTAATTAAAAAGCCGTCATTTAACATGCGAAGGTGGATGTACTGCTCTAACTCAAAGTCGCCAGCATCGGCCGCCTCTTTGCCGGTCTTTGGCGCAGTTGCTTGAAATAAATATTCACCACGGGCGCCAAGCCTTGAGCAGTACCAAGCTAGCTCAAATTCTTTTATCGCTGCATCAACACCATCAGACCATCTACTTCCAAGTGCCACCATCGATTCGAATGCAGCAGGAGTTAAGACTTTTGTCAGTGTTGCGCGCATCGCGGCAAGGCTTAGCGAGTTTCCAGCCAAGGTTGATCCGATTCCACCAGTATCGATTATTTCGCGCGATGTCTTCTCTTTAATTCGCGCAGCTACCTCGGTTGTCATACCAAAAGTTCCGGTTGGAATTCCACCTGCAATTGCTTTACCGATCGTCAAAATATCTGGCTTTAGCCCATACATAGCCGTCATCCCACCAGCTCCAACTGAAATTGTGTGGGTCTCATCGATAATCCAAATAGCGCCATATTTTTTAGCAAGCTCGCCAACTGCTTTTAAATAGCCATCTTCTGGCAGAACAATTCCAATATTTGTCATCGCAGGTTCCATCAAGATGGCTGCGACATCACCTTCTGCTAGCGCGGCTTGCATCGCGGCCAAGTCATTGAATTCCACAACACGAGTCGTCTGATCAAGATCAACTGGCGCACCTAAATTTCCTTCGCGCTTAACCGTATTTCCATCCGCATCCAAAGTCGCAAATGTTTCATCAACACTGCCGTGATAACACTTATCAATAACAATTATCTTTGACTTACCAGTTATCAATCTTGAGTACCGAATTGTGTGGCGATTAGCATCTGTAGCGGTTACCGTAAATTGCCATAGCGGAAGCCCAAATCGACCAGCTAGTTCCTCTGAAACTATTACGGCGTCTTCGGTAGGAAGCATCGAGGTAAAACCGTGCTTCATCTGTTCGGTAATTGCGGCAACAGTTGCGGCTGGTGAATGGCCAGTCATCGATCCGGTATCGCCTAAGCAGAAATCAATATATTTATTTCCATCGACATCGGTGAAATGTGAACCTGTGGCGCTTTCAACAAAGACTGGATAAGCCCCGGGCCACTTAGCCATCCAGGACATCGGAACACCACCTGGCATTACACCTTTTGCTTTTTCAAAGAGCACACCCGATTTTGGATGTAAATCTAGAAATCTCTTCTCTTCAACTGCATTTAGCCTTTTAAGATATTCGCGATTTATGTTCTTCACAGGGGCTATGTTTCCACAAATTTAAATTGTTTCAACTACGTAAAAGTGTTTAGCACCTAACTTTCACCAGCTACCTAAGTAGCTCAGTGGATAGAGCGTACTTCTAACTAAAGTTAAGGTCGTGGGTTCGAATCCCACCTTAGGTGGCAATTAAAAAAGGACCTGGATTAGTTACCCAGGTCCTTCTTCAATGCGCACTTCTAACTGGCGAAACCATAGCACTAGGTAGCGCTACTCAAAGTGATTAATCCTCAGAGAATCTAAAGAGCGCCTCTAAATAATGATCTCCGGTAATTCCTAAATTCTGGGCATCAGGTGGCGCACTCTCAGGCTCGATACAAACACCATCGGTATCTTCAGTATAAATAACCCACCATGGCGCATCTGATTCAACGTCCAATCGCGCAGCACCTTCCCAAATTACATGTGGCGTTCCCTGCATCTCGGTAAATGCATCATCCCAAGGTCCTTCTTTTGGAGCGACCAGCTTGCCATCCGAAAGTTCGCCATCTTCTCGGTTGAGCATGTACTTGGCATCAAAATAAACTTCAGCCTCGGCGCCTCGACCTAATTCCCGCGGAAACCAGGTGTGATACCCAAGCCAAGCCGGAAGATCGCAACCATTTGCTTCATATTCCATAATCCAACGAACTGCATCATCCAAAATTTCGATTGACTGTCTAACAATTGCTCCGTTATACGGTTCGGGAAGTGCTAACTCTGATCGACCTTTTCCAATGTTCTCCCAGGAAGATAAATAGCCAAAACCATGGATCGCATGTGGTGGAAGGGCATTTGTCGGCAACTGGTGAACTTTCCCAGAGCCATCAGAAATCAAACCATCCTTAATTCGCCCAGCCCATGGCGCCATTGGATACCAACCCCAAGTCAAAGGATTGCCGCGAAAGGGAACTGCAAATTCTAAATCGCGCCACTGCAAGGATGCGATGCGGGCGCCTTGATCTAAATCAATTGCAACTGAAATTTCTGAACCATCTATATGTTGCATTCTTATCCCTCAATCTCGGCGCGCGTTGGCGGATTTGCCCCAGCTCTAGAACAGGTAATCGATGCCGCTCTAGCCGCACGAATTAATACTTCCCGCAAAACTTCACCATGTAAAGATGCAAGTCCGCGTTCCACAATCGCCTCAACAACTATCGCGCCTACCGTGTCGCCCGCCCCGACCGTATCGGCCACTTCGATTTTTACTCCAGGCACTGTTACCGAGCCTTGTGATGTAATCCCAATGAGCCCATAGCTTCCCTTAGTAATAATTACCAGCCCCGCGCCTTCGCCAAGCCACTGTGCGGCAACATCAAGCTGATCGCGCTCTGGATAAAGCCAAGCCAGATCATCTTCACTTACCTTCACGACCGCAGAAATTGCTGTCCATTTTGCCACAGCCGCTTGATACAAATCCCGATCACTTTGAACAGAAGAGCGAATATTTGGATCAAAAACTATCGGCGCAACTTCGGCAACTTTCGATGCCCACTCGTGCAAAATACCTGCCGCAGGTTCGACAATTGTTGCCAGAGTTCCAATCTGCAATACCGCCGGCTTTATTTCAGAGGGGTCAGGCAACCAGTCATGAGAGAAATCAAATGTTGCGGTGCCATCAATAGTAAAAATATAAGAAGCTACGCCCTCGCTATCTAGGGAAACATCTGCGGTGCACGTCTGCTTATCGGTGAAATGTGCATACTTGAGGTCTACACCAGCGCCCAGCAATTCAGCCTTTGCCATTTCGCCATAAGCATCGGTTGAAATTCCATCGATAAAATATGAATTAAAACCAAGAAGCGCCAGCGCCTTCGCAGTATTTGCCGGACCCCCGCCAACAATCGCAACTTTCTTATCGCCGCGAGGAATTAAATCAATTAAAACTTCCCCACAAATCCAAATCTCTCTGCTCAAGCTACCTCACCTTTGCGTGCCAAATATTCTGTCAAAACTTCAACGCCAAGTAAGTGATCTTGAATTTGTGGCAGGCCGCTGATTAATAAAATTCCCGCTAAGCCTTTATCTTTAACATTTATCGGCAAGCCGCCACCATGAATTGCATATTGCTCCTCAATGACACCGTGAGTTGCAAACCAATCAATATTAGTTTCTTCAGCTAGAACTCTTTCGTGAATTGATGAGCGCCC
>CALEGP010000005.1 GCA_937876245.1 uncultured Actinomycetes bacterium
AGAGTCGGACTTACTTTCGTTAGATGTTCTCGAAGTGGCTCGAACCATTAGGTAGTCAATATTGGCCAATGACAATCTAGATAGGCCAAGAAAAACTAAGAAATCAGACTTTCTTAAGCTCATGCTTAGCTGAAGGAAATAAAATACCACATAAGATTGCTCAATGACTTCAAGAACATTTGTGGCAAATAGAATTCTAACAAATAGGCTGATAATTCTCACGGGAGTTCTTGACCTTTTCCTAACTGTGATTCTTGTTCCAACCGGTATTTTTCCGCATGCATTCGATAAAAATACCCCAATTCAATTTATGCTGCTGGCAACAATTGCAACTATCTTTGGCTTTGTAATTATTTATCGTAGCCGGCACTTTGCATTTAACGGCAAGATTATTTGGGTGCTTTGGCTAACCCTTATAACGCTCTTTACTTCAGCGCTATTGAGCCAAGATTTTATTGGGTCACTTACTGGAGATACCGGACGTTTTACCGGAGTTATATCAACCCTTTGCCTAGTAATTGTTGCGATCTTTCATGCTGGCTTTTCCATCCAGCAATTCAAACGCCTGGCCACACTCTATGTTTTTGTTATCGGGATTACTCAAGTGATTGGAATCCTTCATTTTTACAAAGTCTTCGATCTGCCTGGGGGAGTAGGCATGGTCTCTACTTTTGGAAATTTAGATTTCTTTGCCGCTTATTTGGGTACAACCTTTCCACTTCTAATCTTTCTTATGTTGAGCGCCAAACGAAATAGGCGAATCGTATTGGTACTAATCAGCCTGGGATCAATCTCTTGCATCGTTCTTGCAGGAGCACTTCAGGCCTATGTTGATTTAGCAATTGCCGCTTTTTTCGTTGCTTTGTTTGCTCTTCGAAAGTTATTTCCGCGGAGATGGCTTGATTTCCTCACCGACCTATCATTGAACGTGAAAACCTTTGCGCTCACACTTTTCATAATTATTTGGGCCGAAGTTATATTTCTGATGCCATTTTTAGGTAGCTCAATTCCAGTTCTTGGAAGCGATGATCAAGTTCAGATTCGTGGAGAATTTTGGCTCGCTGGAATTTCACAATTTATTGCATCTCCGCTATTTGGAGTCGGACCAGATCAATATGGAAATCATTATGAAGAATTTCGCACTCTTGATTCTGCGCAGAGCTTACAAACAGTTTTAGCAAATGATGCACACTCTGCAACCGTTCAAACAGTTGCAACACTTGGATTAGTTGGAACAACTTTACTCACCTTGCTTTTGGCCTACTTGGTACGTTCACTTTTAATTGTTGCTCAGAGACATCCACGACGTCGGCGAGAATTACTTGGTCTGGCACTATTTTTCTTTATCTACTTCACCAATGCCGCTATAAGCCCAATAACACTTCCCAATAAGTATCTCTTCTGGTCGGTTGCAGGTTTTGTCATAGGACTTGTCTATCGAAATACAAAAAATCCAGCTAATTCACTAAAATCCAAATTTGCACTTCATTCATATATTGGAGTCAGCCTTATTCCCATAATTTTTGTAGCAGCTAATTTCGGGTTCGCACAATTTAGGTATTTAAATTGGATAGAAGAATTTGCATCGAGTGATGCTACGCGAGTTGTCAATGCGGAATATTCAAGATACATCCCATGCGCAATGTATTACAACACTCTTGCAAAAGTTATTAATAGCCAAGGTAATGAGGCTCTTGAAAATTTTAGCAAGAATCAACTCAAGGGTAATTTCCGATGTGTGGATGCTCAAATTAATTTAGCCAAATTAAGTTATAACAAAGGTGATATTGAGGCAATGCGTGGCTATGTTTATGAGTTGATTGAACTCGCACCTTCTCGCGAGGAAGTCTTGACGCTGGCTCGGGTTTATGCCACCAAGGCCGGCGACAAGCATCTGATGACAAAGGTAGAAAATCAATCTGGAAAATTCGGAATATTGTCAATTCCGGTGCGCCCACAGGGATCGGAAGAGCCTGCCACTTCGAATGGCTCCGATAATTCTGATAGCCCAAGTTCTGCCGACAAGTAGACCTTTCCATAAAGGTAAATTCCAAAGTATAATTAGCACATGCGAAGAGAAGACTTCTGGTTCCGCTTTAAGCGAAGCTTCCACGAGCTCTTTTATGGCGAGCGCGCAATCACTCGAGCAACTAGCCGCCTAGTTCTACTGACCTTTATCGCTGGAGCGCTCTATGCGGTGGGTCCATCAATTGCAGATGTATTGACGCAAGAGGATCCCGGGCCTACCTCGACCTATGGCAATTTAGCGCATCAAGGCCAGTAACTGTGACACGGAAAATATTGGTTCCGTTACCCTCGGGGACAACCCCAACATATTGGTCACACGCACTGATCTCATAAACTGCCTGGCCAAACTCAATATTTCCTGAACTCAAAGAGATATTAGCTGCAAAGGTAAAACCCCCAAAAGCAAAGGTTATAAGGCTAAAGCCGATAAATAATTTAGAGTTTCGAAGCTTTCGTTTATTGGAAGCAGGCGCCAGCTCATCGCCGTCGTAGTACTCATCTGCTTCAGCTACCACGCTTCATTTCCTCCTATAAACACTGACCTGAAGTCTACCCGAGCACCCAATGCTCGAAAATAGCCCTAAGATTTTGCCATGACCAATCACGGCAATATGTATGGCCCAGCCTTCACATTTCTCGGAATTCCAGCCTGCGATTTAGATGATCCATCGAGCTATCAGGGCGCAGATGTAATCATCCTGGGCGCCCCCATCGATTCTGGAACCTCACACCGCTCAGGTGCCAAATTTGGGCCCCAAGCAATTAGAGGTGGAGATTATCTTCCTCATGATGGATCGCGGCCGCACTTAGCACTTCGAACAGATGGCTTGAAAGATCTAAAAGTTTTTGATGCCGGAGATTTATTAATGCCCGGGGGAGACCTAGTTAAATCACTTGAAGTATTGAAAATTGCTACAGAGAAGATATCTCGCGCAGGAATTATTCCGGTAGTACTCGGCGGTGATCATTCAATTGCATCAGCAGATGTTGC
>CALEGP010000006.1 GCA_937876245.1 uncultured Actinomycetes bacterium
AACCCGTTAGAAAGATAGGATGAGGATAATCCTAGAATACGGTCTCAATGCGGTTGCTGGTTATGCATGTTTGCAAATCAACAGCCTGCAAACGCAGATGGCCTCTCGCTCTCATCGGTAGCACAACAGGGCCCAGAGTAATTTCCCCTTGTGGGTTAGCGGCCACGGTGGTTACAAGTCGTGTCGTTGCAGGGTTCATATCAATCAATGTTCCCGCACATTGAAATCTTGGTGGAATCAAGAATGAGCCCAGGGAGTCATCAGAAGCTAAGATCGCAACCTGTCCATTTGGTGTTGCCCCACGAATCTTCAATTGAGTGCTGTTACCTACTTGCTCAGTCTGCCAGAGCGCAAGAGTTTGAGAAGGCCCCGGTATGTACTCAACTCCGCCGAGAATTCCAGGGAAGGAGTAATTCACAAAGTTACTTACTCCAGTAGTTGGCTCCATCAGCCAAAATGCGAAATCAAGAGCGTAGAGCACGCCATCGTCACTGAAGCACATGGACTTCGAAAGATCCACCGATCCTAGAAACCCAGGATTGACATCTGTGGCTATGCCGGTGTTTAGGTCGACAGTGAAGAGTCCTTCAAAACCACTCCAAAGGTACATATTGGTACCATCAAAATCCATTGCCAGAATCCCGTCAATTGTGGGGCCAATCCGCGTGGGGAAACCAGAAATGAGGTCGATTTTATAGAGTTCATACCTGTGCGGGTTGGAAGGGTAGTCAATGTCAACTGAGGCATAAAGAATGTCGTTGGGGCCAAACGAGAGCGCGCTAATGCCATCGAGAGAAAGCGTGGAGATCAGAGTGAGCTGACCCGTATTGGTGTCAACTTCGTAGATTTCCGAAATATCAGGACTTTGAAGGTTGTGGCCAACTGTGAATACTTGACCAGATGAGTTTCTTGCAAGCCCTCCCCAGACATACAGGAAGAAGCCAGGGCCAGTAATGGCGGAATAGTCTCCCGAGTGTAGGTCAATCGTGTAAAAGTCCCCACTCAAGCCATCCACGGCAAGAAGGCTCTGGCAGAAACCAGAGGGTGAGAGTCCCGCAACCAGGAGCAGGGTGTAGATGAGGCCGCGCACATGTTTAGCTTACCCCAAGAAGTCCAGCCTCGCTTCCTTCCTGGGAAGAACTTGTACTTGGGTGCGCCAGGTGATAAGACCTAGTCATGAAGTTCTTCTCGATACTGCTGGGCATCATTTGCCTTATTCCATCCACAGGAATGGCTCAGGGTACCGTTCAACGGGGATCGGAGTTTCAGATTAACTTGATTGGAGGCCCGACAAACCCTTGGGGCGAGAAGGCTCGTGATGCAGATCACGCCACAGTCGCCATGAATGACAGTGGAGATGTGGTCGTTGCCTACCACACTAGTCGTGATGACTTTGCCCCCAAATTAAAGCAGGTTGAAATTGCATATTTCGAGTTCACAGCTGGTGCAACTCCTGCTCAAGACACTTGGACCCTCATTGATCAGGTGCTCTTGGGAAGCGTCGGGCATTCCCCACTCAGCGGCCAGTATCTGCAACTTGATGTGAAGTGTGAGCGTCCTGATGTTGTAGCAGTGGGGGACAAATTTTTCGTGGTTTGGACGCGCCGATATGACAGAGACTTCAACCCAGGAATTCAATCGCCACCACCTCAATGGAAGGAACCTGCAGTGTTGGAAGGAGCTTGGCTGGAGCGGAGTGGGTCGACCGTCAGTGTGTTTGGGGCATCTGCAGGTCTAGGGTACCCACTTGATGCGCAATACTTCATCCGAGAATGCGCTGGAGTCCCGGACGCAGTTGCATTAAAGCAACCATCAGGAGGCAATCCAACAGTTGGAATCGTTTATCCCCGTCAGGTTGATTTTTCGCACGATCCTGGCCCACCGGTTAGCGAGGATGACACGCGAATATTTGAGATGGCGATTGTCACTTGCTCAATTAACGGATCTAACCAAGTGACTTCTCAGGCCCCAATGGTTTTGCCTGCACAGGTTCCCTACGATGGTGATTCCGGTGGTGCAGCCGGTCTCGTATTGCCAGACTTAGCTCCTTCGTCAGAAGAGAATGCATTCTGGGTTGCTTTTGAGGGCCAACAAGTTGTTGGATCGGATGTCCTTGGTGCCATCAGGTTGGAGTACTGGATTCTGAACGGATCTATGGTGCCAGAGTTTTCAAAGTCCTTTAAGACAACCACGGCGGTGGGATCAGCGTTTCGTCGTCGTCCAATGATCTCATCTCTTCCAGGAGATACTCCCAATGAGATAGTTTCAATCGCTTTTCTCAAGGTGGCCCCATCTCCAGCATCTGACAAAGATGTTGTTTATGAGCAGTGGCAGTATGAGAACGGTAGCTTCTTCAGGGCACCTATTCCACTCGGGCACGCATTCCAAAATTCCTCCAGTGATGAAGGGAAAGCGGTCCCGCTGCATGGGCCAACAGCATCTTACCTTCGGAGGTGCTACTTCAGCCGGAGCGGGATTCTCTACTACGATATGAACTCGAACCTGGAAACTACAGTTTCATCCTCGATTACAGCTAGTCGCCCAGCTGTATCCTTCAACCAGCCCAATGGAACCGAATCTGTTGCGTTGGTGTGGGAGGATTTGCTTTATCCGGCTGGTGTAAATGCCTACAAGAGAATCGTGTTGAGGGTTGATTAGCCTTGCGTTGGTGGACTTTCTAACCAGCCGTTGCAGCAGACCATCGCCCGCTACGCGGTCTCGGCTGCTGAACGGCAAACCCGTTAG
>CALEGP010000007.1 GCA_937876245.1 uncultured Actinomycetes bacterium
GGTGTGCTCTCGAGTGCAATCGCAGCCTTCTTCTATGTCCGCGTTATTGTTTTGATGTTTTTCACTGATCCAATCGAAGATGGAACAAGCGTTGAAATTCCATCATCACTGACATCAATTGCGGTTATCTTCTCGATGATCGTGACAATTGCCTTGGGTGTCTTCCCAGCGCCAATTCTTGACTTCATCTCAAACCTCGCAACCTTCATTCGCTAATGTCATCATTTGGCATTCCCAACGTTGCTCCAGAGTTGGAAGCAACGCTTATTCGACAGATGGCCGAAGTTGAAAGCCTGCTTCTGAGCCACACACGCAGCGAGTACCCATTTGTTGATGAAACTGCACACCACCTTGTTGCAGCTGGTGGCAAGCGTTTGCGCCCACTGCTCACATTGTTAACCGCTCAGTTTGGTGATTCAACACGTCAAGGAGTTATTGCAGCTGCAGTTGCCTGCGAAATTACACACCTTGCAACTCTTTATCACGATGATGTTATGGATGAGGCACCACTTCGTCGCGGAGTGGAGAGTGCCAATATGCGATGGGGAAACACCATTGCGATTTTGACGGGCGATTTTCTCTTTGCAAAGTCCTCTGATTTATTAGCCGACCTAGGCCCAGAAGCAGTGCGCTTACAGGCTCGCACATTCGAGCGCTTGGTTATTGGCCAGATTATGGAAACTCAGGGGCCAAACCCAGGACAAGATCCACTTGAGCATTACTTAAAAGTTGTGGCGGATAAAACAGGATCACTTATTTCAGCTTCTGCTAGATACGGTGGAATGATTTCAGGAGCACCTGTCGAAATCACAGATACAGTCACAAAATTTGGTGAAAAGATTGGTGTTGCATTCCAGTTAGCCGATGATGTTATCGATATTGCTAGTGAATCAAATCAATCAGGAAAGACCCCGGGTACGGATCTGCGAGAAGGTGTCCCAACACTTGTCACTCTCAATGTTATGAAATCAACTGATTCATCTGATCGTGAATTGCAGCAGCTTTTATCGGCGCCTATTGAAGATGAAGACACAGTTCAGCAAGTATTAAGTTCTTTGCGCAACCACAAAGCTTTGGGTGAATCGCGTGAACAGTTATTTCAAATTGCAAAAGAGGCTAGAACTGCTCTTGGCCCACTACCTGTGTGTGATGCAACAGGTGCGCTGATGTCACTTTGTGACGCTGTTATCGACCGCTCTGCTTAATTTGGTCGGAACTCCGGTTTGATTTAACCAAATCGATTCCAAGAAAAATCAATGCGGCCCAGATAAAGGCAAATCCCAAAACTTTTCCAATGGACATATCTTCGTTAAACAGGGATACGCCTAGCAAGAAAAAAATTGTCGGTGTTATGTATTGCAGCAATCCTAAGGTAGAAAGTGGCAGTCGAACTATTGCCCCATTGAAAAGTAATAGTGGAATTACTGTCGCCGCACCTGCCAGGAAAAGTAAAGTTGTGACTATAGTTCCTTGCCCGAACTGTGCCGTCCCCTTGCCCTCGATATAGAAAAGAAACAGCAAACTCGGGATGAAGGCAATCAAAGTTTCAATAGCGAGGGATTCAAGGGCTCCGAGATTCATCAGTTTCTTGACTAAGCTATAAGTTCCCCATGAAAGTGCCAATGAAAGGGAAATCCAAGGTAAGTGTTGATACTCAATGGTGAGAATTAGCACTGATGTAGCCCCAAAAGCCACTGCTAGCCATTGTAAAGTTCGAAGCGACTCCCTAAAAACGAAAATACCAAACAGAACGTTGAGTAAGGGAGTTATGTAGTAACCCAAGGCACTCTCGACAACCCGCCCAGCACCCACAGCCCAGATAAAAACTCCCCAATTTATTGTTAGTAGTCCAGAGGAAATTGCTAAAATCGAAAACATACGCTTAGATTTTATGATTAAGAACGTACTTCTTAATTCTTTACGAAGTGTTAGCAAAAGAGTACAAACAACTAGCGACCAAATACCCCGGTTAGCAAGAATTTCAAAGGAAGAGGCATTTTCAATATGCTTCCAATAAATTGGTAGAAAACCCCATACGAAATAGGCACTTACGCCATAAACGAGGCCGAGCTTGTATTTACTCAATTATCTAAAGTTCGTAAATTGAACTGCGAAATCCCAGCCACCATCTTTGATCATGGCCATAGTTGCTTGTAGATCATCACGACTCTTTGAAGTTACGCGCAATTCATCACCTTGAATCTGAGTCTTGACTGACTTTGGGCCTTCATCACGAACAAGCTTTGCAATCTTCTTTGCATTCTCTGTTGAGATGCCTTCTTTTAAGGGCGCTGCGATTTTGTAGATTTTGCCGCTCAGTTGTGGGGCTCCTGCATCTAGGTGCTTGAGTGAAACTCCACGCTTAATCATCTTGTCTTTGACAACATCGAGTGCTGCTTTTGCGCGCTCTTCAGTATCGGCTTCAATTAAAACCTTTTCGCCCTCTAGTTCAATTTTTGAACCAGTGTTTTTGAAATCAAAGCGAGTATCAATCTCACGAATAGCCTGGTTAATAGCGTTATCGAGCTCCATACGGTCGATCTTGGAGGTAACGTCAAAGCTTGCATCTGCTGCCATGGTGAGGACTCCTTCGCTGGTTAAAAAGGCGGTTTGTGTGACTACAAGGCTAAGGTATCCTTACCTTTCGCATTATCCATAATTGCCGCAGTACTTGTTCGACCTTGGCGGGTTGCCCGAGCGGCCAATGGGAGGGGACTGTAAATCCCCCGGCTCTGCCTTCGAAGGTTCAAATCCTTCACCCGCCACCAGCATTAAGAAAGGAATTTCTTGAATACAAAAAATCTAAATGAAATTCCTAATTGCAGAGTTATTCTTGTTGGAGCAATGGGTGTTGGTAAATCTACTGTAGGTAAATTGTTGGCAGAGATTCTTGCATGGGAATACATCGATAATGATTTTGAGATATCTAAATTGGCCTCATTATCTATCAAGCAATTATCTCAGTTAGATATTCCAACTTTGCATGCTCTCGAATCAGATTACCTTAAAGATATTCTAACTCGACCAACTCCATTAATTGCTGGAGCAGCAGCATCGATTGCCGATAATTTAGATTTAATTGATGCCTTAGAAAATGAATTCACAGTCTACTTATATTCACCGCTTGAGAATCTAATGAAAAATGC
Organism: uncultured Actinomycetes bacterium; assembly: GCA_937876245.1. GTDB lineage: Bacteria > Actinomycetota > Actinomycetes > Nanopelagicales > Nanopelagicaceae > AAA044-D11. The sequence continues at coordinate 3,147 of CALEGP010000007.1, forward strand.
GGGAACTACAGGTGTTGGCCGCCAAGGATTAGTTGAGAATCCATCGGAAGTTATCCGCGAACGCTTTGAGCGGCGTGACCCAAGATATCGCAGAATTGCCTCTCTAATAATTGACATAAGCGTAGGCCCAGAGATTGCTGTGAAATTAATCGTAGAGAAGTTAAAGGCATAGATAACTATGTTCTTACCCAGAACCTTTGGTAGCACTAGAATGGTGTCCGTAAATGCTGCAGAAATGGGGGCCAAGTGAATTCAATTCATTTCGGCATGATTGGTCTTGGCCGTATGGGCGCCAATATTGTCCGCCGCCTGTCTCAGCACGAAATTTCCTCTGTAGTTTATGACCACTCTCCAGAGGCGATAAAGCAATTAGCTGCTGAAGGATCAATTGCCTCATCAAATTTGCCAGATTTTGTTTCCAAACTGACAACTCCACGCACTGTGTGGATTATGGTTCCATCTTCAGAAGTGAATGCAACTATTGATGAGTTATCAAAACTACTTTCACGCGGCGACACAATAATTGATGGTGGGAATAGCTATTACAAGGATGACTCAGTCCGCGCAACAAAATTGGCTACACATGGAATTAATTTTGTAGATATTGGCACTAGTGGTGGAGTTCATGGCCTCACACGAGGCTATAGCTTGATGATTGGTGGTGAAAAGGAAGTTATCAATAAACTTGAACCAATTCTTAAGGCATTGTCACCTGGCGTTGATTCTGTTGAACGAACAGTAGGGCGAACTGGTGTTCCATCACAGAGCGAATATGGCTATCTCCATTGTGGCCCCCATGGAGCTGGTCACTTTGTGAAGATGATTCACAACGGTATTGAGTACGGGATGATGGCGGCAATTGCAGAAGGACTGGCGATTTTCGAAGCTGCCGATGATATGGCACACCCTTATCAATTTGATATTCCAGAAATAACTCAACTCTGGCGGAGAGGTAGCGTTATAGAGTCTTGGCTTTTGGATTTGACTGCGCAATCACTACAAGAGAGTCCCCAACTTCTCGAGTATTCATCATCTGTGAGTGACAGTGGTGAAGGGCGTTGGGCAGTTGAAGCAGCCCTTGAATCTGGAGTCCCGGCATACGTCTTGAGTGCTGCTTTATATTCACGATTTGCTTCCCGGGATAATGATGAATTTGCTAATCGAGTACTCAGTGCAATGCGGAGTAAATTCGGCGGCCATAAGGCTTAAGTTCATGAATAAGGTGATTCTTTCCTTTTTCCCTTGAAGTACTTCAAAAGCTACAAGATTTTTATCTTCTCACCCGAGAGTCATTTAAGTGCTCGTTTCAATTACTTCAATCGGTAGAGAATTTCACCTGCATTTTCATTAATTAATGTCTCTGAGTCATTTTCATAATCCGAAAGAAAGAACGAAGAGGGATCAAGATATTTCAGGTTCATAGATTCTGTTCTATTCTTCGAGATTCCCGTGGAAAGTGTTACCGTGATTCGGCACTGCTCTCCCTTTGCTGGAGAAAAACTTCCTGCCCCCCTTAGATGCGAGGAATGTGCCATCAAGGTTTTTGACACTCCTTCAAACTTTTCCATCTGAGATGAGAAGTACTCTCGGCAATGGTACCCAATATCTTCAAGCTCCTTATGTGTAATTGAAAACTCGTCTATGTGGGGAGCAAAGAGAATTACTTCGCCACCATCTTGAATGATTGGTTCCACTTTGTACATACCTTTTGCGGCCGTCCAAATATCTTGATACCTCGATGGAATTATTGAGACCACGCGCTTCATTGGTTTGTCTAGAAATCTAATGTGCTTCTTCGCCGATACTGCTGAGGCATACTCCCAAGCAGTGTGCGGAGAACCAAATGATAGAGATGAAACTGTGCTAGAACCAGTTTCCACAACAAGACAAAGGGCAAGTAGTGGTACTTCTATTTTGCTCGCAGCTAGATTGATCATTTCACGCACTGGGGTAATCCCCAATGTACCAATAATTTCTGCACTAGAAATTATTGCTCCAAGCCAATGAGAGGAATCAATCATTTCTTGACCAGAAACACCTGGGAACAAGTATTTTGCTCCGCCACTGAAGCCCACAACTTCGTGAGGGAAAACGGGACCAATGATTATGACTAAGTCGGATTCGGTGATTAATCTATTGATTGATATTGGAACTTCAGAAGTTATTTCTCCCAATGAGATTTCTGAGATCTCTTCTGCGGTTATTACACCTAGATGTGCAAAAGTTGAAGGCTCCCACCACTCATGATTAAAAACTTTCATCTTCGGATATTTTTGAATAGTTGATTGATTCTCACCCGCCAAAAATTTATCAATTGCTTCAAGAGACATGGGAGCATGTGTACCTAGTGCAATCAAGGCAGATAGAGATTTGGCTGTGGGAGATATTGCCTCATAAAAAATTGGCAAAATTAACGGTAGGGGACAAGATCGTGTTCCATCGGGTATAACAAGAGTAACTTTCTTACCACTGAAATCGATAGTCTCTAAAGCCTTAACTATAAACTCTGAAATTTCCTTTTTAGAGAGATCACTATCAAAAGTTCCAATAAATCCATTTTCTCCGAGTGAGCTTCCCAGTAAATTACTTGGTACTTGTCTTGCGGACATAGGTCAAAATTAGCAGTGATTGCCTATAAGTAGAACAAGTCTGCAATAGAGTCCTTATATGAATTCAGCAAATATTTGGGTGGTAGGTCCTATTGCCTGGGATACAGTTCTTTATGTACCCCACATTCCGACCTCTGGAAGATTTGTCCATGCGAGCTCTCATCAAGAAAGACCTGGAGGGCAAGGATTCAATGTTGCTTCTGGCATCTGCAGTGCAAACCTTCCAGTTAATCTTGTCGGGTATGTTGGGAATGATCCAGAAGGATCGAATCTAAAGAAAGCTATCTCAGAAAGTGGCCTTTCAGCTGAGTATATTGAAACTTTTGATACTCCTTCACCGCATGTGACCATTCTTGTCGAAGAATCTGGTGAGAGAACAATGATTGGAATGGAAAAAAACTTACTTGCAAAAATATCTTCTGCATCGATTCCATTTGCTCCGGGAGACATTGTCGTTTGGCCATTTTGGTTAGACACATTCTTTCCAATGCTTCAGGAAATACGTGAGAAATGCACAGTGATCATCGGTTCAAACTCTCTTCAGAGTCAGCATGAATTAACAGGCGATATTTTGGTAGTTTCAAGTAGTGAAGTAGAACATCCTGAAACAATAAATAAACTCAAAACCAAATTTTCTAAAGTTGTTATTACAGATGGGGCGAATGGCTCTAAACTCTTTCAAGAAAACAAAGAATTCACAATTTCAGCAATGGAAATCAATGTTGCAGATTCAACTGGTGCTGGAGACTCTTTTCTGGCCGGAGTTGTACTATCTCAGTATGAGAATAGATCTCCCTCAGATATGCTACGAGTAAGCACTGTTTGGGCGGGGTTAACAACTGCAAATCAACAGTCAAATCCAGTTCTATGGAAATTTGTGTCTCAAGAACTCCACAAAGCTAAGTTTATGAAGTAATCCAACCACCACTAATATTGATTGCCTGCCCTGTCATATAGCTTGATTCTGATGACAGCAGAAAAGAAATTAAGTCAGCGCATTCTGTGGCAGTTCCAAAGCGATTGAGGGGAATCATTTCCACTCTCTTCTGAATAATGTCTTCAATAGGTAAGTTTTGTTCTTTTGCTAGCCGCTCACTTACTTTAGTTTGCATAGGGGTTTCGATGAGACCTGGGCAAATTGCATTGACCCGTACACCTCTTTTTGCAAATTCGAAAGCAAATGTTCGGGTCAAGCTTAAAACCGCTGCCTTTGTCGCTGCGTAGGGACCCACATTAGAGTTGGTTACCACTTTTGCTCCTGCAGAACTTATATTTACAATTGAACTACCTGTCGGCATCATCGCACCAATATTGGAAGTTAAATCCCAGACAGATTCAAAATTTATTGAGAAGAGGTCCCTAATATCAGCGATTGAATAATCTAAAACATTTTTTGTTTCAATTTTTCCAGCAGCATTGACCAAACCGTTCACACCATTTGAAGCTGCAATTATTAGGTTTCTATCATTTTGTTTAGAGACATCTGCAAAGACTATTTCCACTTTTGTGTTAGACAAGAAATCAAAATTGCTACCAGGCAGGTCAACGACAATGAGATCGTGACCAGAACTAAGAAGTTTCAGAGCTGTGGCCTTGCCAATTCCACTGGCAGCGCCAGTAACCACAAATTTCACCTTATGGTGTTTCAATACTTATATATGGCGTTCCGGGTTCAATCTCGTCATCTAATTTTACTAAAAGTTCTATAACTTTGCCAGCAACTGGAGACTCAATATCAACAGTAGCCTTATCAGTCTCTACTGATATCAGAGTTTCACCGATGTGAATGTCTTGTCCTGGATGGACTTTAATGTCGACTACAAAAGCAGAATTCACATTTTCTCCAACTCGTGGCATCTTTACTTTGGTATGCACTGTCTACCTCCTATTGTTTCTCTTTATGATTTTTTCATCGGCTAACTTGTTAAGTTCTTCAGGAGTCAGATTGAGAATCTCCCTTAGAATCTCTTCCGTGTGTTCTCCAAAGTTTGGAGCAACCTCTGGCCCTAGGTTGCGGCTAAATTTGAATCTCATTGGAGAAGTTATGTTGGGGGTAAGGCCAATTCCAGGCTGATCCTGGAGAGAGAAAATTGGATTCTGCTTTGAAGCCCTAGGGTCATTCTTGAGTAGTTCCTCAAAACTTTGATACTTTGACCAACTCACTTTATGTGTTACAAAAAGAGGGATTAATTCCCCCAAGTTCTTAGAGGACACAACTTTCTCAATAATTTGTGCTATTGATTCTCTATGTAGATATCGTTGACCTTCATTCTTAAAATCTGCTGAAGTAATCTTTTCAAGTTCTGCTAAAGAACCTTCTATATCCAGTGCAAGCTTGAGAGAATTCCATTGCCTAGAAGTCAAACCAACTAGCATGATTTGCTTATTATCTGCTGTTAGAAAATTCCTACCAAAGGATCCGTAGAGATAATTACCATCTTGAGCAATCGTTTCTTCCCCAATATAGGCTTGAGAAAGACGGCCAAGGGCGCCAACTACAGAAAGTGCAACATCTGAGAGAGCGATTGACACTAATTCACCTTCACCTGTTAATCGTCTTTTTCGCTCAGCAGCCAAAATTGCAATTGCAACAAGATTTCCCAGTATTAAATCCCAGGTTGG
>CALEGP010000008.1 GCA_937876245.1 uncultured Actinomycetes bacterium
CAACTTCAGCAACTTCAGCAACTGGAAGGTCCTGAGCAGCAGAAGCTGGTAACTCTTCGGCAGCAGCATCTGCAGCCTTAGCTTCTTCCTTCTGCTTGCGATGCGCCATAAATCGAGTCTGAGCTTCTGCATATTGACCTTCCCATTCTTCGCGCTGAGCTTCAAAGCCCGGGCGCCATTCTTGGGAGTCTGCGTCGAATCCTTCTGGATAGATGAAGTTTCCTTCAGCATCATAACGAGCAGCCATTCCATATTGAGTTGGGTCGAATGCTTCGATTTCGACTTCGTGACCTTCGTTGGCCTGCTTTAAGGAGAGAGAGATGCGACGACGCTCTAGGTCAATATCAATAATCTTGACGAATAGCTCATCTCCAACTTGAACAACCTGTTCTGGGATTTCAACATGGCGCTCAGCTAGCTCTGAGATGTGCACCAGACCTTCGATTCCCTCAAATACGCGAATAAAGGCGCCGAATGGAACCAACTTCGTAACTTCACCTGGAACAACCTGGTTGATCGCATGAGTACGAGCAAATGCTTGCCATGGATCTTCTTGAGTTGCTTTGAGCGAAAGTGAAACACGTTCACGTTCGAAATCTACTTCTAGCACTTCGACAGTAACTGCGTCGCCAACTTCTACGACTTCATTTGGATGATCGATGTGCTTCCAAGAAAGTTCAGAAACATGCACAAGTCCATCTACGCCACCAAGATCAACGAAAGCACCAAAGTTAACAATCGAGGAAACAACCCCTGAGCGAACTTGACCCTTCTCTAATTGATTAAGGAAAGTTGTTCGAGATTCAGATTGCGTTTGCTCTAGAAATGCTCGGCGAGAGAGAACTACATTATTACGGTTTTTATCAAGCTCAATGATTCGAGCTTCAACTTGCTGGCCGATGTACGGAGTCAAATCACGAACTCGACGCATTTCGACAAGTGATGCAGGAAGGAATCCTCTAAGTCCAATATCGACGATTAATCCACCCTTAACAACTTCAATCACAGTTCCAGTAACGACTTCATCTCGTTCTTTCTTGCCTTCAATATCTCCCCAGGCGCGTTCGTATTGTGCGCGCTTCTTGGAAAGAATTAGGCGACCTTCTTTATCTTCCTTAGTAATAACAAGTGCCTCAACTCGATCGCCAACTGAAACAATCTCAGAAGGGTCAATGTCGTGGCGAATAGAAAGTTCACGAGAGGGAATAACACCCTCTGTTTTGTAACCTATGTCAAGCAACACTTCTTCTCGATCAATTTGAACAACTGTACCGATAACTAAGTCGCCATCATTAAAATTCTTGATTGTGCCTTCAATTGCGGCTAGGAAATCTTCGGCTGTGCCGATGTCGTTTACTGTGATTTGTGTAGGGGTCAAAATTCTCCGAAGGGATAGAAGTAGTAGGAATAGGACAATCGCAAATCTGGCTGATTCACAAGGCGCTAAGGCTACTTGGACGTCGCCAGATGGTCAAAAAATGCGGTTAGAATCCAAATATGAGGGCATATCTAGAGATTCTCAAAATGCACGGAGTCCAAAAACTGATAATTAGCTCACTGCCGGCCCGATTGGCCTATGGGATGATTTTGCTTGGAATATTTTTTAAGGTCGAGCAAAGCACTGATTCAATTACCTTAGCTGGATTATCGGTTGGATTAAACGGACTGGCTTCATCGGTTACTGCGGGAATTCGCTCTGGTTTTATCGATAAGTACGGATTAACATTGCCGCTAAGATATTTTGTACCAGCATATTCTGCGATGATCGTGGTTTTCAATTACACGCACGGCAGGACGGCACTGGTAGTGATTGCCTTCATTCTCGGCCTAACTTCTCCCCCGATAAATCTCGCCGTAAGACCACTTTGGAAAATCGTAGTTCCAGTGTCATCCCAGCGAAGTAGTTTCGCAATCGATACAGCCGTAATGAGCACGACCGCAGTAATCGGGCCCGTATTAGTTACGACACTTGCTCTCTCGTCACATCCGATAATTGCTCTCAACGTTTGCGCCGCTTCAATGTTATTAGGTGGAATTGCGCTTGCGCTCCTGAAGGTCACAAAAGATTGGCGGCCAGAAGAGAAAATAAGTGGAGCTCAGCATCTACTAAAACTTCCAGCAATTAGAGTACTGATTGCAGAAGGTGTCTTTATTGGGCTCGCCTATGGGATATTCGAAACCGGAGTTCCTGCATTTACAACAATCGAGGGCGTTGCCGAAAGAACTGGTCTAATTTTTGCGGTTATGGCGATATTCAACATATTTGGCAGTCTGCTGGCTGGTCTGATCTCGAAAAAGATTTCTTCTCTTCGCGCATTTCGTAGAACCTATCTTTTTTGGGTAATAGTTTGTTCCCCTCTCGTTCTCACAAACCCCGACTGGACGCTGCTTACGATTACTGCACTCCTTGGTTTAGCAGGTGGCATGCAAATGGTCTTCTATTGGGAGATAGTCGAGGCAGTAAGACCAATTGGCGCTGCAACTTCCGCCATGGGATGGCTCTGGACTTTCGAGGGAACTGCAGCGGCCTTTGGTGCCTCAATAAGTGGCTACATCAGTGAAACCTACTCACCTAGATACTGTCTTGCGGCCGTGAGTATCTGCGTCGCAATTGGTTACTTAATTATTGCAAAAGGATTTAGGTTACTACTCGCCGCTGATCGCCTGCCGACCCGGAGTGAAGATGAGATTGCCCTTAGCACTACTCTCGATAATTCAAATTAGTGGGCTGCTAAATCCCAACTAGTTCCTACTCCGATACTCACATCAAGTGGGACCGATAATTCGCATGCGCTCCCCATCTGAGTTCTCACCATCTCGACAAGTCTCTCTTGCTCACCATTCGCAACTTCCAAAATCAACTCATCATGAACTTGCAGTACCAATCTTGATTGCATCTTTTGCGCAGCCAACTCTCGTGCAACATTTAACATTGCGACCTTGATTATGTCTGCAGCCGAACCCTGGATAGGTGCATTGAGCGCCATGCGCTCAGCAACTTCTCGACGGGCTCGGTTTTCGTTGGCAAGATCTGGCAGGTATCTCCGGCGTCCAAGTATGGTTTCCGTGTAACCCTTTTCGCGTGCCGTAATAACAACAGTTGCAAGATAATCACGAATACCGCCAAATCGCGTAAAATATTTATCCATTAAAATTGCAGCATCAGTAGGTGAAAGATCCAGCTGTTGTGCAAGTCCGTAGGCAGATAACCCATATGCAAGTCCGTAGGACATTGCCTTAATCTGTCTGCGCATTTCGCTATCAACGCCATCGGGAGGGACTGCGAATACCAGGCCAGCAACAGTTGAGTGTAAATCTTCGCCCATCTTAAATGCTTCGATTAAGTTAACATCCTTGGACAAGTGCGCCATAATTCGCATCTCGATCTGGCTGTAATCGGCGGTTAACAAATTCTTAAATGGTGGCCTCGAAATAAAGCAGTCGCGAATTTGTCGTCCTTCTTCCGTGCGGACCGGAATATTCTGCAAATTAGGATTGGTTGAAGAAAGGCGACCGGTTGCCGTCACCGTTTGTTGGAAGATAGTATGAATTCGGCTATCACTGTCGGTTGCCGCAATTAGCCCATCCACAGTAGTAAGCAATTTGCTGGTTTCACGAATGCGCAGCAGGTGCTTAAGAATCGGATGACCTGTTTTGGCGAATAACCAATCTAAACTCTCTGCATCCGTTGTAAAACCAGTCTTTATTTTTTTCGTTTTCGGAAGATCTAGTTCATCAAATAGCACAGCCTGTAACTGTTTTGGCGAACCAACATTAAATTCCTTGCCTGCTAGCTCGTGAGCGCCCCTAGTTTCACGTTCAACCTCAGCGCCAAAATACTGGGATAATTTTTTGAGTTTTGCCAAGTCGACGCCGATTCCAACCGATTCCAGCTGCGCTAGTTCAAGGAGTACCGGTATCTCTAACTCCAATAAGAGTGGAGTCATCTCACGGTCAGCAAGCTCCTTACGCAAGATAGGGACTAGATTGAAAATCGAAATCGCCCCAGTACCTTCAAATTGTGTAAAGAGTGATTCTTCCTGTTCGGCATTTACGATACCTAAGAATCTTTCGGTTAAATCAGGAAGTGAGAGATTTCTGCCACCGGGATTAATTAAATATGCCGCAAGCTGCGTGTCGAATATCAAACCAGAGATCGGCAGAAATCTGGCTATCTCTTTGGCGCCATGTAGATACTTCGGCAAATTGGGGTCCCTCAGCCAATCACCCACTTGCGAGCTTCGAACTATAAAAGTATTTTCACCATCGAGGGCGACTGCATACTCAAAAATCACTCCTTCAGGCGCGCTAAATTCAATAGCTATGGGCTCTGCTCGTCCTGATAATAATTTGCTAAGCCCCTCTGGCGAAAGTTCTTTACAGACAACCCTGCTTTGACTTGTCCGAGCTATAGCGGCCGATGAGAGCGTACCTCCACCTGCCAGAGGCTTAACTCTTTCTTTGAGTGCCCTTATTTCGAGTACATCCAACAATTTATTGAGCTCTTCACTCTTAATTCCATCCCAAGCCAACTCATCTATCTTGGTTTCAATTTGCATGTCACTTTTCAATAGCGTCAACTCGGCGTTAAGCAATACGCTTTCTACATTTGCTCGCAGCGAATCGCCCACTTTTCCGCCGACTTTGTCTATATTTTCCAGTAGCGAGTTAAGTGAACCGTATTCAGAAATCCATTTCGCTGCCGTCTTCTCTCCGACACCGGGGATTGATGGCAAGTTATCACTGGGATCGCCTCTAAGCGCCGCATAGTCTGGGTATTGGGCCGGAGTTAAGCCATATTTTTCTTCGACAGTTACTGGCGTCATTCGAGCTAAATCGGTGACTCCCCGCTTTGGATAAAGCACAGTTGTATTCGAGTTAATTAATTGGAAGGAATCGCGATCTCCCGTGCAAATAAGGACTTCGAATCCATCTCGTTCTGCCCGCTTAGCTAAGGTGGCAATAATGTCATCTGCCTCAAATCCTTCTACGGCAAAATGCCTGATTCCAAATCCATGTACTAGATCAAAGAGATAGCTGATCTGTGACTTAAACTCAACCGGAGTAGCAGAACGATTTGCCTTGTAATCCGGGAAGCGCTCGGAACGAAAAGTCTTTCTCGAAACATCAAATGCTGTGGCTATATGGGTTGGTTTCTCTGATGCGATGATATTTATCAGCATCGAAGCAAAGCCGTATATCGCATTTGTGTGCTGTCCTGTAGAAGTCACAAAATTCTCAGCGGGCAAAGCATAAAAGGCGCGATAAGCCAGAGAATGGCCATCTATTAGTAAAAGTCTTTTCTTCGCACTCATTTAGGGCGAGTCTATTGGTTAGACTTACCAACATGGATGATTTCCTTGAAATATTGAATAAGCGTGGCAGTGGAGCTCTTGGAGAAAAGATGGGTATCGAGATTCTCGAGGCCTCCCCTGAGAGACTGGTTGCAAAGATGCCGGTGGCTGGAAATACGCAACCGATGGGCCTACTACACGGTGGCGCCAGTGTTGTTTTAGCCGAGAGCCTGGGCTCGATTGGCACTCAACTGTATGCTGGGATTCATCGCAAAATAGTGGGGGTTGATATAAACGCTACACACCACAAATCTGCAACAACTGGATTTGTCACTGCAGTGGCAACAGCAATCTCACTGGGAAAAACAATTTGTTGCTATGAAGTGATAATTTCTAATGAAGCCGGAGAGAGAACATGTACTTCGAGAATTACCTGTTTAATCCTCGAAGAAAGAAAGTAGATTTACCTAGTGTCCGGTGCCTGCTCCGGTGCCAAGATAAGCAGCACGTACTTCTGGATCGTTTAATAAGTCAGAAGCCTTTGCTTCCTTGACGATTTTACCGGTCTCTAAAACGTAAGCCCGATGAGCTCGCTGTAGAGCCTGTTGTGCATTTTGTTCCACTAAAAGAATCGTAGTTCCAAGCTCAGTATTAATTGTCGTGATAATTTGGAAAATATTTGCAATCATCATTGGCGCTAGTCCCATAGAAGGCTCATCGAGCAGTAGAACCTTAGGACGAGCCATCAGCGCTCTGCCAATAGCCAACATTTGTTGCTCGCCACCTGAAAGAGTTCCACCTGCCTGACCTGATCGCTCTTTCAAGCGTGGAAAAAGATCGTAGACGCGATTTAGATCCTCTTTCATTTCACTTCTGCGATCTTTACGATTGAATTTTCCCATTTCAAGATTTTCAAGAACGCTCATTCCTGGAAAAATTCCTCTACCCTCTGGGGCTTGTGAAATTCCTAAGTCAACACGTTCGTATGCTGGGACTTTTGAGATATCTTGGCCATCAAATAAAATTGCTCCGCGTGATACCTTACGCAACCCCGAAATAGTCTTTAAAGTCGTCGTCTTACCAGCACCATTAGCGCCAATCAAAGTGACAATCTCTCCTTGATTTACGACTATTGAGATTCCCTTTATCGCCTCAATTTTGCCATAGTGAACACTTAGATCTTTAATTTCAAGACGCATCTGATGGGACTCCTAAATAGGCTTCGATAACTTTGGGATCATCTTGGACTTTGCTTGGAATATCATCTGCGATTTTCTCGCCGAAATCTAGCACCGCAACTCGATCAGAGATTCCCATAATGAGTGACATGTCATGCTCAATTAAAAGAACGGTGTATCCCCGATCGCGAATCCGCTTAATCGTATTGGCCAAGTCAATTTTCTCTGCCGGATTAAAACCAGCAGCAGGCTCATCAAGCATAAGTAACTTTGGTTCGGTTCCCATGGCACGAGCAATTTCCAAACGACGTTGATCACCATAAGGAAGATTCTTGGCTAACTGATCCGCCCGGTGATCTAGACCCAGGAATTCTAGGAGCTCATGTGCTCTGGCCTTACTCTCCTTCTCCTCGCGACGTGATCTTGGCGAGCCAAACAAACTTCCAACTAGTCCGGATTTCTTATGCACATCCGATGCAGTAAGCACATTCTCTAGCGTCGTCATGTCACCAAAGAGACGTACATTCTGAAATGTTCTAGCAATTCCAGATTTCGTAACCCTAAATGGCTTCAACTTTGCCAAGTTTTTTCCTTGAAAAATAATTTCCCCTGAAGTTACTGGATAGACTCCAGTCACTACGTTGAAAACCGTAGTTTTCCCCGCGCCATTTGGCCCAATAAGCGCACAAATTTCGCCTTGGTTCACATGGAAATTAACCGTGTTCAAAGCAGTAACTCCACCAAACTTGATGGTTACATCTCTAAGTTCGAGGATCTTTGTGCTCACTATTTTTTCCTCTTCTCTGAGATCTTTTCGCGTTTCTTGCGAGGCAACAAGCCGTCAGGACGAAGATTCATCATGATGATTAGGACAAGACCAAAAATTACTTGACGGGCATCAGAAATAAAGCGAATCCTGTCTGGAATATAGGCAAGCAGTGATGCTCCCAAAACAACACCCCAAATATTTCCGATGCCTCCAAAAACTACGCATGCAAGAATTAAAACAGAAACTTCAAATTTGAACATATCGGGCGAAATAACCATTACCTTCGAAGCATACAAAACACCTCCGGCACCACCGACGGCAGCTCCAATAACAAATGACCACAGTTTATAGACCAAAGTATTAACACCCATCAAGGAAGCCACATCTTCGTCTTGGCGAATCGCCTCCCAGGCGCGCCCTGGACGGCGTACGGTAAACCTACGTACCATCCAAATGACAAGCAGTACCATTACGCCAACTAGCCAGAAGAAATGCTCTGGATGAAAAAGGTCAAATTCTAATCCGAAGATTGCTGGCGGATTCTTAATTCCAGCGATTCCATCTGGCCCCCCCGTGACTTTTCTGCTATTCAAAATCACTATTCGAACAATTTCACCAAATCCCAGAGTGATAATCGCTAAATAGTCGCCGCGCAGTCGTAGCGCTGGAAGACCAAGTAGTACTCCAGAGACCATCGCCAAACCAATTCCTACAGGCAAGGCTTCCCAAGTGGACCAACCAAAACTAGTAGACAAAATTGCTTGTGAATAGGCGCCAATTGCAAAGAATGCGACATAACCCAAATCAAGTAAACCTGACTTACCAACAACGATATTGAGGCCAAGGGCCATTAATACAAACATCCCGACAGGATAAACGAGCACATTCTTAAATGAGGTGATCGGCGTATCTAGAAAGCTGGTTGGCCCCCAGGCCGCAGCAAAGGGAAGCAACGCAATAATCGTGATAGTAGAGAGAACGAAAATAACCCTGGTAGGGCGATTCCAGTTTTCCCAAATCTCCGCGCCTTTATCTCGAATATTTATCATCATGTCCTCGTTTGCTGGACAGCTTCACCGAAGATGCCACTTGGTTTTATGAGAAGTACAAATACTAGAACGATAAAGACAGTAACTGCTTTCCACTGAGAGCCGATAATCGCACTGGCAAATTGCTCGGTAAGTCCAAGTGCTAGGCCGCCAAAGAAGGCGCCCCTTAGATTTCCGATACCCCCAAGAATCGCGGCAGTAAATGCTGCAATTCCTAAGTTAAAGCCGACATTAAATACCGTATTCTCATAAATTGTTATATAGAAAAATGCTGCAGCTCCGGTAGTCAAACCACCGATTGCAAAAGTTAAAGTAACTACTCTATTTAAATTGATGCCCATTAAAAGCGAGTTTTCCTCAGACATGGAAACTGCTCGTATCGCCTTACCTAAGCGAGAGCCATTCACAAATCTAAGTAGCACCATATAGATAATCAAACTAGCAAAAATTGCCATCATCGTATCTATCCGAAAATTAGCTCCATGAAATTCGCCAAAACTCCATTTCTCCAGCAAGCGCGGGCCGGCGTGTGGGCGCGAGTCGGTAAAAATCCGCCAAGATTCTGAAAGAAAAATGGACACTCCGATAGCAGAGATTAAACTTGCTAATCGATTTGCACCCTTTGCTCTGAGTCTGCGATACGCCACAACTTCAACCAGCATCGCAAGTAATGCACACACACCCATCGCCGCTATCAAACTGAGCGCTAAGGCAAGAATTAGAGGCCAACCATGCATGGGCTCGCGAGTAACCGCATGGCCCAAGACTGTAACCTGTATGAAAAGAACGGTGAAAGTTCCGACCATGAAAACTTCGGAGTTTGCAAAGTTAATGAGTCTTAGTACGCCATAAACCATCGTGTAACCAAGGGCGATCAAGGAATAAATTAACCCTAGCGCAACTCCCTGGAGGACGAGTGAGGCGAATTGCGATGTAACTACGGAAAAATTCATTTGACCCAATTCTCTTGATGGATTCTATTGAATAGCGTGGCAGTCTTGGTTTTAAACCAGACCTGCCACGCTAATCGATTTACCTACTCTGTATTGATTTATTGTAGAAGGCGCAAATTATGCGATTCCTATGTAGCCAATCACGCCATCTTTAACTAGAAATTCACCAACTGGTGCTCCACCAATGATGTCTCCATAGCGATCGAACTTGATCTTGCTTCCAGAAACACCGTCGAAAGTTCCGTTGGTGATGCAGTTTTGAATTCCTGGACGGTTGTACTTCTTCTTGTCGAAGCAAGAAAGGAATACATTAGCTGCATCGTAAGTTGATGTTACATATAGACCAGGAATCTTAACTCCTGTTGTCTTAGTAAATGCAGCTAACTTCTCTGCGCTAACTAGCAAGTCGAAAGGGACATCTGGTGCAACCAAACGGACTCCTTCGCCGGCGCTACCAACAAGACTTGGGAAGTCTGAGGTATTTACGCCATCGCCAGCCGCGATAACACCCTTGTAGCCGCCATCTCTAAGCGATTTGAAGAATTTAGCAGCATCTGCAGTGTATCCAGCGTAAAGAACTATATTAGCTCCTGAAGCCTTTATTTTAGATGTCACAGATGAATAATCAGCAGTTCCCTTAGGTACTGACTCTGTACCAGCTATTGAGCCAGCTTTCTTAGCGTGTGGCTTTGCATATTCTGCAAGCCCGGCTCCGTAAGTTGTCTGGTCATCAACAATATAGAACTTAGGTGAAGTAACACCCTTAGCGCCAACTTTTACTAGAGCTGGTGCTTGAAACTTATCATTTGCAAGGACTCGGTGGAAAATTGGGAATCCACGGTCAGCTGCTTTTGGATCCGTTAAGCCAACAGCAGTAGCTGATGGTGAAACCATTGGCAAACCAGCAGCAATGTATGCAGGGAAAGAGTTACGAGCTTCTCCGGAACAAGAAGTTCCGATTACGCCCACAATCTTCTTGTCATTTGCAACTCCCGGAGCGAGGTTCGCTGCAACAGTTCCATCACATTGTGAGTCAGCCTTTACAAGGAGGACTTGACGCTTTGGATTCTTAGCGTTGTACTCCGCAATAGCAAAGAGCGCTCCTGGAAGTTGATCCTGACCAAGTTGTGCATCTGGACCAGTAAGTGGACCCTGGAATGCAAGGGTAACTGTTCTGACCTTCTTCTTCGCACTCGCTTGAGTGGTTCCAACAGTTCCAAGTGCCAAACCTGAGGCAATTGCTACTGCAAGAACTCTTTTTAAGTTCTTATTCATATAGACCTTCCTGTTTCCTGTATCTCTACAGATTGATTTTTCCGTCCCGGGACAGGGAGGCTTGTAGGTTAATGTGAACTCAAGCTGAACTCAAGTGAATTTACGATATTTTCCACATCTTTATCTGATTGTTATCAGCCTATATACGCCCGTATTTCCCGATTTGGACTCATATTTTAAATATTTCTTACTTCGCTAACGCCCAGGCACCGATTCAGGAGAAATTACCGCCTGCGCCACAGCTTTCATGCTTATCCGACGGTCCATGGCTTCTCGCTGAATCCAGCTAAATGCCTCCGGCTCGGTCAAATTCATAGCTGCCATCAATATCCCCTTGGCCCGATCAATGATCTTTCTGGTATCAAGCCTTTGGTGTAAATCTGTAATCTCTTCCTGCAGCGATTTCATCTGCAGGTGTCGGCTCATGGCTATTTCAATTGCGGGCGTTAAATCTCCGATACTAAATGGCTTAACAACATAAGCCATAACCCCAGCATCGCGGGCGCGCTCTATAAGTTCTTTCTGACTAAAGGCGGTCAACATTAATACTGGTGAGATTTCGATAATTTCTTGGGCCGCTGAAATGCCATCTAGCTCCGGCATCTTTACATCAAGAATTGCCAAATCAGGTTTGAATTCTTTAGCTAAAGCAATCGCCTCTATGCCATTACTTGCTTGGGCGATGACCTCATACCCAGCCTCCGTCAGCATCTCAACTAGGTCAAGGCGAATCAACGCCTCATCTTCGGCGACAAGGATGCGTGCTTTTCTGCTCTCACTCATGTGCCTCGAGTCGGATTTGAACCGACACTGTGCGGATTTTGAGTCCGCCCTCTCTACCGTTGGAGTACCGAGGCGCAACAACTCCGATACTTTACCTACTTACGATATGCCTGGGCAATTCCTTCGACAGCATCCCCTACTCGGTGGACTCGCATCGCATTTGTTGATCCAGGAATTCCTGGAGGTGAGCCCGCAACAATCATGACGTTGTCACCCTTTTGAACTAACTTTGAGTCGATAAGTATCCGGTCGACTTGAGCGACCATTTCATCGGTATGCGAAACCATCTGACTAATTCTAGATTCAACTCCCCAAGAGAGGGCGAGTTGATTGAAAACCGCAACTTCTGGCGTAAAAGCCATTATTTTTATCGGTGAACGAAGACGAGACATACGACGAGCCGAGTCACCACTTTGGGTAAATGCTACTAAATACTTAGCTGCGACAATTGCCCCGACTTCGGTAGCAGCCTTCGTGATCGCGCCACCCTTTGTCTTTGGTTCATAGCGCAACGGTGGGATTCGATCTAACATGGCCTCTTCAGTTCGCTCAATAATTCGGGCCATCGTAGTAACTGCCTCGATTGCGAATTCGCCGATACTTGTCTCCCCCGAAAGCATTAGTGCATCCGCGCCATCTAGAACTGCATTTGCACAGTCAGTTGCCTCTGCGCGAGTCGGCCGAGAATTGCTAATCATTGAATCTAACATTTGGGTTGCGACAATTACCGGCTTTGCGGCTTCGCGAGCCAAAGTTACGCATTGTTTCTGCACGAGAGGTACTTCTTCGATTGGTATTTCCACTCCCAAGTCACCTCGAGCAACCATAATTCCATCGAAAGCGGCAACTATTGCAACTAGATTTTCCACCGCTTGTGGTTTTTCAATTTTTGCAATCACAGGTCGTCTTATTCCTTCTTCATCCATAATGCGATGTACATCGACAATATCTTTAGCGCTTCTAACAAAAGATAGAGCTATGAAATCTGCTCCTGCTCGAAGACCCCAACGCAAATCATCCTTATCCTTTTCCGAAAGTGCTGGGACAGAAACCGCAACACCCGGAAGATTTATACCTTTGTTATTGCTTACGGCGCCCGGTTCGATGCATCGGGTAATGACGTCATTGCCCTTTACCTCTATTACTTCCACTGCCACTTTTCCATCATCAATTAGGATTTGATCCCCAGGCTTGCAGTCCCCAGGCAACCCTTTATAAGTAGTTCCAACTCGCTCTTTACTTCCCAAAACTTCATCCGTTGTAATTGTGAAAATATCTCCGCGGGCAAGCTCGTGTGGGCCATCGGCAAAGCGAGCCAATCGTATTTTCGGCCCCTGTAAATCAACAAGAATTGCAATTGCAACTCCAGCCTTTGCCGCGGCGCTTCTAACGCCATCTAATCGCGCTTGATGTTCTGGATATCCGCCGTGGGAAAGATTCAACCGAGCCATATTCATTCCGGCTGCAATAAGTTCATCAATCTTTGCTGGCGACTCAACAGCTGGCCCCATCGTGCATACAATCTTTGCTCTGCGCATTTTTAAACCTATTCTATTTATATAGCGAATTGTACGGATTAAACCGTCATCGGTCGATCCGTTGGTTCAATCGGGCTGGGAAGTTGGGTCTGTCCTTCCAGAAATTCATCTACTGCTGCCGCTGCGCTGCGCCCCTCGGCAATAGCCCAAACGATCAATGACTGTCCGCGACCAGCATCGCCCGCAACAAAAACTCCATCAACGCTGGTCGCATACTTCTCGTTCCGGACAATATTTCCGCGGTCATCAAAATCAACCCCTAATTGCTCAAGGAATTTTGATTTCTCTGGACCGACAAAGCCCATTGCTAGAAATACGAGTTCCGCCGCAATTTCTCGTTCCGATCCTGCAACTTGTTCAAATTTTCCTTCAACCAAACGAGTCTCAACGATTTTCAGAGCGCGCAGATTTCCTTGTTTGTCACCTAGGAACTCCTCAGTTGAAACAGCAAAAATTCTCTCCCCTGATTCTTCATGCGCGCCACTGACTCGATAAATCATTGGATAAGTTGGCCAAGGCTGTTCTGCAACACGTTCATTTTCAGGTCTAGGCATGATTTCTAATTGGGTAACACTCGCCGCTCCCTGTCGTATTGCTGTACCAAGACAATCTGCCCCCGTATCGCCTCCGCCAAGGATCACAACGTGTTTTCCGGCGGCGTTAATTGCCGACTCGTCCTCAAGCTCCTCTAGTTCATCTAGTTCATCTAACTCACCAAGACTTTGTTTATTGCCCCACGGTAAATACTCCATGGCCTGATAGACCCCATTTAGCTCGCGACCAGGAACTTGAAGATCTCGCCAATCTGTAGCGCCCACGGCAATCACAACTGCATCGTATTTTCTACGAAGTTCACTGCCTGTGATATCAACGCCGATATTTACACCGTTACGAAAGCGCGTTCCCTCAGATTGCATCTGGGCAATCCTGCGATCCAAAATTGACTTCTCCATTTTAAATTCAGGGATGCCATAACGAAGCAGGCCACCAGGCTTTGCCCCTCTTTCGAAAACTGCAACCGTGTGACCAGCGCGCGTTAATTGTTGCGCCGCAGCAAGCCCAGCTGGCCCAGAACCGACAACTGCAATAGTTTTACCTGTTAATCTCTCGGATGGAAGCGGTATTACCGTGCCGTTAGCAAAGGCCTCTTCAATAGTTCGAAGTTCGATTTGCTTGATTGTTACCGCTTCTGAATTTATTGCAACTACACATGCAGTTTCACATGGCGCCGGACATAACCGTCCAGTAAATTCTGGAAAATTATTTGTTGCATGAAGGCGGTCTATTGCTTCTTTTTTCTCGCCTTGCCATATCAAGTCATTCCATTCAGGAATCAAATTTCCTAGTGGACAACCTTGGTGACAGAAGGGAATTCCACAATCCATACAACGGCCCGCTTGCTTCTGCAATTCCGTGAAATCCTGTGGCTCATATACTTCTTTCCAGTCCAAGATTCGGACGTCAACCGGCCGGCGAGTTGGTACCTGTCTTTCAGTTGTTAGAAAACCCTTTGGATCAGCCATTTATCGCCTCCATTACGACTTTATCAACCGGTAAACCTTCGCGATCCGCGCGCTCCATTGCAAGTAACACTCTTGCGTAATCCCTTGGCATAACCATAGAAATACGCTTTCTTGACTCAGTCCAATTCTCCAATAAATCCGTCGCAACGATTGAGCCAGTTTCAGATTCGAATCTAGCCAGCAATTTCATAACAAAATTGCTCTGCTCTGCTGGGAAAGAAAGAACATCCACCATCTCGGTGTTAACGAGATCAGCATCGAGATCCAGGACAAATGCCCGACCACCTGACATGCCGGCTGCAAAATTTCGCCCAATTGCTCCAAGGATCAGTGCCACTCCCCCGGTCATGTATTCACAGCCGTGATCACCAACGCCTTCGACGACCGCGGTTGCGCCTGAGTTTCTTACGCAGAATCTTTCACCGACAGTTCCTCGAATCATTATTTCACCAGAGGTAGCGCCATAGGCAATTACATTTCCTGCGATCACGTTTTCCTGAGACGTGAATGTAGCTTTTTCATCAGGGCGGACAATTACTCGCCCTCCAGATAGCCCTTTAGCCACATAATCATTTGCATCACCATAAAGTCGAAGCGTAAGACCCTTTGGAATGAATGCCCCAAAAGAGTTTCCTGCTGTTCCGTGCAAAGTTATATCGATTGTATTTTCTTTCAGCCCTGCGCTGCCGAATTTACGAGTTATCTCTGAACCAAGCATGGTCCCAACAGTTCGATTGACATTCCTAACCGGCAGAACAATTCGGACATTTTCCTCGCTCTCTAGCGCGGCAGATGAAAGTTCTATCAGCTTATTATCTAGCGCATTTTCCAACCCGTGATCTTGAGTTTGGGTATTTCGACGAGGTGCATCAGTTCCAAATACTGGAGCTTCAAGCAGTGGTGCCAAATCTAGCCCACTGGCCTTCCAATGATGAATTGCTCTTTTAGTATCTAAGAATTCAACCTGTCCGATTGCCTCTTCTAGTGTTCTAAAACCAAGGGCTGCTAAGTATTCGCGAACTTCATCTGCAATGTACTCGAAAAAAGTTTCAACAAATTCTGGTTTTCCACCAAACCGTTTACGCAGCTCGGGATTTTGAGTAGCAATACCAACGGGACAAGTGTCAAGATGACAGACTCGCATCATCACACATCCTGAGACAACTAGCGGAGCTGTCGCGAAACCGAATTCTTCGCCACCGAGCAAGGCTGCTATAACTACATCTCGGCCTGTTTTCATTTGACCATCCACTTGAACAACAATGCGATCTCGAAGTCCATTAAGCATCAGAGTTTGTTGCGTTTCGGCCAAGCCCAGTTCCCAGGGAGCTCCGGCATGTTTAAGCGAAGTAAGTGGTGCGGCGCCAGTACCGCCATCATGTCCGGAAATCAGAACAACATCAGCGTGCGCCTTGCTTACCCCGGCAGCTACAGTTCCAACACCCACTTCAGCGACGAGCTTTACATGTACTCGAGCCTGACGATTAGCATTTTTCAAATCATGGATTAATTGAGCAAGATCCTCAATGGAATAAATATCATGGTGTGGCGGCGGAGAAATCAGACCAACTCCAGGAGTTGAGTAACGAACTTTTGCGATCCACGGATAAACCTTGCCGCCAGGAAGTTGGCCACCTTCGCCAGGCTTTGCTCCCTGTGCCATTTTTATTTGAATATCATCAGCATTAACCAAATACTCACTTGTTACCCCGAAGCGACCTGAGGCAACTTGTTTCACCGCTGAACGGCGCGAATCTCCATTATCATCTAGCTCATACCGTGCTGGATCTTCACCGCCTTCTCCTGTATTAGATTTGCCACCAATCCGATTCATCGCAATTGCTAGCGTTTCATGAGCTTCGGCGGATATCGAACCGTAGGACATTGCACCAGTTGCAAATCTCTTAATAATTTCAGATGCGCTCTCTACTTCGTCTATAGAAATGGCCGGGCGCAGTCCAGTTCTAAATTCAAAGAGACCTCGAAGTGTCATCAACCGTTTGGATTGATCATCCACGCGATTTGTATAACGCTTGAACACGTCATAACGCTTGGATCTGGTTGCATGCTGCAGGGCGAAAACTGTTTCAGGGTCGAATAAATGGGGCTCGCCTTCACGACGCCATTGATACTCCCCGCCAATTGGAAGTCTCTTAGCTCCAGGAACTTCACCACCTGGTGGATATGCGATGTGATGTCGCGCAATTGTCTCTTCAGCGATCAAGTCCAGTGATACTCCACCAAGCTTCGAAGTCACTCCGACAAAATATTCATCTACTACGTCGCGCGAAAGCCCGATAGCCTCGAAAACTTGAGCGCCGGTATAGGAAGATATCGTTGAAATTCCCATCTTTGACATAACTTTAAGAACACCCTTGCCAAGGGACTTAATCAAATTTGCTACCGCTTTTTCTGGAGTAATTCCAGTTATGACACCTTGTCGAACTAAGTCTTCAGCCGACTCCATAGCAAGGTAAGGGTTAATTGCTGCTGCCCCGAAACCAACTAAGAGCGCAACATGATGTACTTCACGTACCTCCCCAGTTTCTACAATTAACCCAACTTGAGTTCTAGTTTTTTCCCGGATTAAGTGGTGGTGCACAGCCGCAGTCAGAAGGAGCGAGGGAATTGGCGCATCTTCCGCGTCACCATCTCTATCGGAGAGAACAATTATGTGTGCGCCATTGGCGATGGCCTGGGAAACTTCTCTCCGGATTTCAGTGATTCGATGTGCAAGGGCTTCGCCGCCGCCCAATACGGGAAATAATCCCCGAACGACATGGGCTGCAAAACCTGGATGATCTCCATCTGCATTAACGTGAATTAATTTTGCCAGTTCGTCATTATCAATTACTGGAAAATCTAGCCCTATCTGCCGACATGAGGCTGGGCCTGGATCAAGCAAATTAAATTCAGGGCCCACTGATCCAGCCAGGCTAGTTACAAGCTCCTCCCGAATCGCATCCAGTGGCGGATTTGTTACCTGCGCGAAAAGTTGTGAAAAATAATCAAAAAGAAGTCGCGGTTTTGCCGAAAGTGCCGCAATCGGACTGTCGGTTCCCATAGAGCCAAGGGCTTCGCCACCATTTTTCGCCATTGGGGTAAGAATTATTCGCAATTCTTCCTCGGTATAGCCGAAAGCTCGTTGTCTGCGAACTACAGATGAGTGAGGGTAAACAATATGTTCGCGCGAGGGCAGATCTTCCAAACGAACTAATCCGGCATGCAGCCAGTCACCATAAGGCGCAGCATTGGCAAGTTCAGACTTTATTTCTTCATCCGTAATTATTCTGCCCGCCTCGATATCAACTAGGAACATGCGTCCTGGCTGTAATCGGCCTTTGCTAGCAATCTCATCGGGTTGGAAATCTAAAACTCCAAATTCACTTGCAAGTACGACTAAACCATCTTTGGTTATCCAATATCTGGAAGGTCGCAATCCATTTCGATCAAGAACTGCCCCTGCAAGTTTCCCATCAGTAAAAGTTATGCAAGCTGGTCCATCCCAGGGTTCCATTATTGTTGAATGAAAAGCATAAAAATCTTTCTGTGTCTGTGACATCGTGGCGTGATTTTCCCAAGCTTCGGGAATCATCATAAGAATTGAATGCGGAAGTGATCGTCCACCTAAATAAAGCAGCTCCAGGACCTCGTCAAATGAGCCAGAGTCACTGCTCGATTCATCAACAATAGGAAATAGGCGCGAGATATCGCCTGGAATTACCTCGCTTGCTAAGAGCGATTCGCGAGCTCGCATCCAGTTTCTATTTCCACGCACCGTATTGATTTCACCATTGTGAGCTATATAGCGATATGGATGAGCCAGTGGCCACGACGGAAAAGTGTTCGTTGAAAATCTAGAGTGCACTACGGCTAAGGTCGACTTAACTCGGATATCAGAAAGATCTGGAAAAAATTCTTCAAGCTGCCCAGTCGTAAGCATTCCTTTATAGACAATAGTTCGAGTTGAAAGCGAAGGAAGATATATTGCGAATTTTTTTTCGATCCGTTTTCTAAAACAGAATACCATTCTCTCCAATTCGAGATCTGACTCGGCGCCTTTGCCTGCTAGGAAAATCTGCTCAAATCTCGGCATAACTGAGAGCGCTGTCTTTCCAATTGATTTTGAATCTACGGGAAGCTCGCGCCAGCCAAGAAGTATTAGCCCCTCTTCCTTAGCAATGCCTTCGACGGCCGCACGATCAGAGAATGTTCGATCGGTAAAAACTATTCCTGTTGCATATTTTCCAGCGTTGGGAAGTTCAAAGTTAACGACTTCTCGATAAAACTCATCAGGTAGGCAAATCAGAATTCCGGCGCCATCGCCGCTATCTGGCTCTGCTCCCGTAGCGCCACGATGTTCCATGTTGCGAAGTGCAGTTAAGCCCTGTGAAACTATTTCGTGAGTTGCTTTCCGATTTAACGTAGCAACCATTGCGACACCACAGGAATCGCGCTCTTGGGATGGGTTGTATAAACCCTGCGCCAAAGGTACTGTCGAAAACAAAGTCACGATTGCTCCTGATTTACTTAGATTAGGTGCATCGGGACGACAGTGGCCCAACTGGAAACTACAGGGCTAAAGAATAGCAATCCAATTGCTATTTAAATACCCGTCAGGTGTACTAATGAGCCAATTCCAGCGGTAATGGCCATGCCAAGAGAGCCTCCAAGAAGAATTCTCATCGTTGTTTTGCCATATGGCGAACCAGCGGTCCGAGCGCTCAATACTCCAGTGCCAACTAGGCCGAGCAAGGTGAAGCCAATGATGCTCATAACTTTAGTCCCCATGGTTGGTGCCAGAGCACCTAGAAGTGGAATCAATCCTCCGAGCGTGAAACTAATTGCCGAGGCAACAGCTGCTTGAACTGGGCGAGCTTTGGTATGAGGCAATTGCCCAAGTTCATCTCGAAGATGTGCTGCGAGTGCATCTTTCTCTGTCATTGCCTTCGCAACTTTTTCTGCAAGCTCACGGTCAAGTCCGCGGCTTAGATAAATCTCCGTCAGTTCCTCAAGTTCGCCTTCTGGATCTATTGCTAAATGTTGCATTTCCAATAAGCGGTCGGACTCCTCAATGTCATTTTGAGAACGAACTGAAATATATTCACCAACAGCCATCGACATTGCTCCCGCGGTAATTCCCGCAGCTCCTGCTGTTATCAGAAAACTGCCAGCCTGAGCAGCAGATACGCCTATCATCAAACTTGCGGTAGATACCAATCCGTCATTCGCTCCGAGCACAGCTGCACGAAGCCAGCCCGCCCTATGAATTCTGTGATGAGCATTTCTGCCATATACGTCTTTCAAAGCCATGGCGCAATCTTATCCTTTCCAACCATCATAAATTCATATTTTCATTCACTCCAAAACCCCATTAGCGCCCCTTGGTCCAACTTTCCTCCCTCGAAGGTGGTGAATAAAAAAAGCACCAGCCCCTATGGCCAATATTCCCGCCACCCAGATATTTAGCCGGAGCCCAAAAATCAAATTTGCCGTATCTATTCGAATCGACTCGATGAAAAGGCGACCGAAGGAGTAACTCGCTACATAGAATAGGAATATTGAACCACTTCCAATAATTCTTTTAAAGAACTTTGCTCGATAGATAATTAGAGCTATCAGAAAGCACCAAAGCGCTTCAAATAGGAAAGTCGGTTGAAAGGTAGAAAACTCTTCAAAACCAATTGGCCGATTCGCTACTGGAATCTGTAAACCCCAAATCCCTTGCGTCGGTTTACCGAAGAGCTCGCCGTTAAACCAATTACCAAATCTTCCAATGCCCTGGGCGAGTAATAAGCCTGGAGCCAGCGCATCAGCAAATTGGGCAAAACTAAGTGAGCGCCTACCCTTCCTGTAGTAGAAGTAAGCAACTGCCGCTCCAGCTGAAATTGCGCCCCAAATCCCCAGGCCACCTTGCCAAATTGCTAGGGCGGCTAATGGCGACCCGCCGCTTCCAAAGTATTTCTGTGGCGAAGTAATCACATGATAAATCCGGCCACCAATAATACCCAACGGAATTAAATAGATCGCTAGATCCGAAATTTCGTTGGAGTCGCCGCCAAGGCGCTCATATCTTTTTCTTGTCGTCCAGATTGCAACAAAAATACCAAGCAATATACAGAGCGCATAGTAATGAACCGTAAAAAAACCCAACTCCAGAGTTGACGAGCTTGGAGTTGGGATGAAAGTCCTCATCTGTGAAATCGCTAAACGACTATTTTACGCCACCGGCCGCCAGGGCAGCTTGGAATTTCGTTAAATCTACATAGTCGCCACCTTCGCGATCTAGCTCTTTACCATTAATGAAAACCGTGGGCGTTGAATTCACATTTTTAACCGCAGAATAAGACATTGCAGATTCTGTCCATAAGGCATAGTTCCCGCCAGTGACACAATCCTGGAATGTCATTGAAGTTAGACCAATTTTGTTTCCAATTGCAATCATAAATTCATTAGTCCATTTGCCCGAGTTCTCAGTTGCTGCTTGATTTTGATAAAGAATCTCATGCATCTCAAGGAACTTACCTTGATCCATCGCGCATGCCGCTGCATTTGCTGCAATTATGGATTCGTTAATCCCAGAAGTTGATCTCTCGCCAATAAATGTCATCGGATGGTAAACAACTTTGGCCTTCTTTTCGGCAATAATTTGCTTCACATATTCATTGTTAATAGCTTCGAAATCTCGGCAAGCTGGGCATTGAAAATCTTCCCAGATATCTATCTGTTGCTTGGCTTTAGGATTAAAAACCAATCCAGAACCATCTGACTTTGAAATTGATTTTGGCGTCAAGCCATTTTGTGCTGGTTTCTTGTCAAGGTAAACAAAAATACCAGTTACGGCAAGGACGAAAATAATCATGCCAATTACAATCGCTCTTAAACCTTTATCTCCAGATGTATTCCCAGCCATTAATCTCTCCTTTTAATCTTTTGCCTAGCCACGAACCCTACTTATCGAAGCCTAATTTACCCTGCGGGAAACGATACAAATACCCGCCAAATATGGCGAGAAGTACGTCACGAGCGATCTCCACCGAATAGTTCCAGACTGGAATCTCTTGGCTATCGATCAGACCGCCCTTGCCAAAGCAGCCACAATCCAGAGAAATTCCCCTTATCCATGCTTGTGAAATTGCAATAACAAAGAGCGTCATTAAAAAAACGCCTAGGATACTGGCAAGCCGGACCCAAATTCCAACTACCAAGAAAATTCCCAAAGCTACTTCGACAAATGGAAGAATAAACCCAATCAGGTTTGCTAAATCAACCGGTAGAACTTGGTAAGCACGAACCGATGTTGCCGAGCCATAAGGATCCATTACTTTTAGGCCACCGGCGACTAGCAGCACCCCTCCTAGAATTATCCGAAATCCCAGGGTTAACCAGGGTTGAAATTTCTTCATAGCGTTGGATCAACTCCATCATTCAACTTGCTCCAGGGAGTTTCCAGCTTTCGATCATACTTGCTGGAGATTCCACGTCTGCTGATTCGAAAAAGTAGGTAACCAATTATGACAAACAAGGCCACTAGAAAAAAAATATCCCTCATGTTAGCTCCACTAAATTATGGAAACAACTTCTCTCGCCAGTGTGACAAGCCACACCAATTTGTTTCACTTTCAATAATATGGCATCGCTATCGCAATCATAATAAATTGCTTGGATCTCCTGGAAATTCCCGGAACTCTCGCCCTTCCGCCAGAGGCTATCTCTGCTTCGGCTCCAATAAGTTGCCTGCTTGGATTCAACGCTCTTAGAAAATGATTCAAGATTCATCCAAGCCAGCATCAAGACCTCGTTAGTTTCAAAATCCTGGGCTATGGCAGCAATTAATTCGCCTGACTCCAGACGTTGGGAAATAGTGGACGCAATCTCAGCCATGACCTAATTCTCTCTTATTCTTCCTCAAAGGCGAATCGAAAAACCTCGTTTTGCCAGGTCTTTCTTAACATCTTGGACACTAAATTGCCCGAAATGGAAAACACTCGCTGCTAGAACAGCATCAGCACCAGCTGAAATCGCATCTGCAAAATCCGATATTGCTCCAGCCCCGCCACTTGCAATAACAGGTACCTTTGAAATCTCGCGAACAGCTCTGATCATCTCGAGATCAAATCCTGCTTTAGTGCCATCGGCATCCATAGAATTCAGAAGGATCTCACCGACTCCTCGGGAGATTGCTTCGGTAACCCAAGTCAGCACATCAAGGCCCGAGCTCTGACGCCCACCATGGGTTGTTACCTCAAAACCCGATTTTGTTGGAGCACGTCTCGCATCTACAGATAAAACTAAAACTTGATTTCCGAAGCGATCTGATATTTCGTTGAGCAATTCTGGACGCAGAATTGCTGCCGTATTGACCGATATTTTATCCGCCCCTGCGCGAAGTAGTTCGTTGACGTTATCTATGTTTCTGATGCCTCCGCCAACTGTGAGAGGAATAAAAATTTGTTCAGCGGCCATTCTCACGATCTCGATCGTAGTTTCGCGCTCCTCCGAGCTCGCCGAAATATCTAAAAAAGTCAGCTCATCCGCACCTTGAAAATCATATTTTTTAGCCAACTCCACTGGATCCCCAGAATCGACCAAATCTTTAAAATTGGTGCCCTTAACTACTCTGCCATTTGCGACATCTAGACAAGGAATAATTCTCTTAGCTAGTGTCAATTGCTGGCAACTTCCAGAGCCTGTGCCAATGTGAAAGATCCTGCATATAGCGCTTTACCGACGATCGCACCTTCAATTCCGACCTGCGTTAATGAACGCAAATCAACTAAATCCTGCAGAACCGAAATTCCCCCACTCGCGACTATTGGATTATTTGTCGCAGCACAGACTTCGCTGAGTAATTCCAAATTTGGCCCCATTAAAGTGCCATCTTTAGCAACATCTGTAACGATGTAACGCGAACATCCTGCCGAATCCAATTTTCTAATCATTTCGAAGAGATCTCCACCTTCATGCGTCCACCCTCGAGTTGCCAGAGTGTGACCACGAACATCGAGTCCGACGGCAATTTTTGGTCCAAACCTGGAGATGGTCTTTGCTGTCCACTCGGGATTCTCAATTGCTGCGGTCCCTAGATTTACCCGAGCACATCCCGTAGCTAGCGCTCTAGCCAAACTTTCATCATCACGAATTCCACCCGATAATTCCACTTCAATATCGACGCTAGATATTACTTCTCTAACTATTTCGAAATTACTTCCGATGCCAAATGCTGCATCTAGATCCACTAGGTGGATCCACTCTGCTCCCTGTTTAACAAAATCCCTTGCTACTTCTTGAGGAGAGCCATAAGAGCTCTCTTTGGCCAACTCTCCTTGAACCAATCGAACAGCCCTGCCATCCCTAAGATCGATTGCAGGAAGTATTTGCAATTTTTTAAGAGTCATAGCGATGAAACCCAGTTAGCAATCAACTTTGCACCTGCCGCGCCACTCTTCTCCGGATGGAATTGTGTTGCAACAACATAACCGCGCTCGATGGCAGAAAGAAATTCCTCACCGTAAAAGGTTGTTGTATTTAGCGCTCCGGAAACAAATTTTTTAGCAGCATATGAGTGCACAAAATAAAAGGATTCTTCCTCTATCCCTCTAAATAGATTTGACTCTGGCGAAGGCTTGACTGTGTTCCAACCCATATGCGGAAGTATTGGCGCGCGGACTTCAGAAACATTGCCAGCAAGAATTCCTAGACCCGAACACATCTTTTTCTCATCACTCTCCTCAAATAGAACTTGCATCCCGACGCAAATCCCAAAAACAGCTCGCTCTTTTTCGATCCTCGAAGAAATAATTTCTTTGCCTCCAACGCTTGCTAACTGGGCCATACATGCGGCAAAAGCTCCGACACCTGGCACAACTAGCCCATCGGCTTCGATGCAGATTTTTGGATCGCTAGTTACGACAACCTCGCTACTAGAAATCTCAAATGCTCGTTGCGCAGAACGTAAATTGCCAGAACCGTAGTCAAGGATTGCTATCAAAGAACGCCCTTGGTTGATGGAATTCCAGTTATGCGGCCATCGATGGCGCAGGCATCACGCAAGGCTCGGGCAACAGCTTTAAATTGCGCTTCGAAAACATGGTGAGCATTACGACCTTCCAGAACTCGAACATGGAGAGCGATCCTTGCTTCGGCAACTATTGATTCCCAAATATGTCTACCGAGAGTCGTGTCAAAAGTCCCGATTAACTCGACTATTTCTGGTTGACGATGAACTAGATATGGTCGACCAGAGAGATCCACTGCGGCCTGCACTAAAACTTCATCCAAAGGAACCATCGCATCACCGAATCGACGGATACCAACTTTCTCCCCTAAGGCTTCGCGCAGCGCCTGCCCAAAGGCAAGAGAGGTATCTTCGACGGTATGGTGAGAATCAACATCAACATCACCTTCGGTCTTTACTATTAAATCAAAACCAGAATGT
Organism: uncultured Actinomycetes bacterium; assembly: GCA_937876245.1. Classification (GTDB taxonomy): domain Bacteria; phylum Actinomycetota; class Actinomycetes; order Nanopelagicales; family Nanopelagicaceae; genus AAA044-D11. Next base: position 24,801 of record CALEGP010000008.1, read on the forward strand.
TTCCCTAGCTGAGAGAGCATATGATCAAAAAAAGGCACACCCGTATCAATTTCTACTATTCCTGAACCGTCCAAATTGATTTTTACATCAACGCTAGATTCCTTAGTGGCGCGGACGACATGTGCTTCTCTCATATTTTTCTCCCTATTTAACGAACAGCTAATTATGGCCTATATCTGTCAATTGCCGTTAAGAATTTCTCATTCTCGACTGGCAGACCAATTGTGACCCGAAGGAATCCTTCGAGACCAACATCTCTTATAAGAATCCCGCTTGCGACCAACTCTTCCCAAGTTATCTTTGCACTCTTCTTGAAACCCGCAAAGAGCAGAAAGTTGGCGCTACTCGGCGAAACCTTAAAACCCATCTCGGTTAATTCCATACGTACTCGTTCTCGTTCAAGAACGATTGCTGAAACTTCTGCAAGTAGAAGCTCGGAATTAGCGAGAGCAACCAAAGCCAAAGCTTGAGTAGGTGAACTTAAGTGATATGGCAAGCGAGTAACCAACATTGCCAGTACAACTGATGGATCACACACGGCATAGCCAACTCGAACTCCAGCAAATGCAAATGCCTTACTCATCGTGCGCACAACCACAACATTTGGATAGCTAGCGATGAGAGTTACTGCTGATGGCTCTGACGAAAATTCGGCATAGGCTTCATCAACTACCAAAAGTCCATCGACAGCTCTAGTTGCAATTGCTAGCTTTTCTAGGTCATCGATTCCAGTAATATTTCCGGTTGGGTTATTTGGTGTAGTTAGAAATGTTAGGCCCGGTCTCTCGCTGGCAATTTGCGTAATTGCCTCTCCTAAATTCAGTTCAAAATTCCCTTCGCGCTCGGCGCCAATCCACCTGACTCCAGTTGTCTTGGCGATCAAAGGGTGAACGGAGTACGAGGGCAAAAACCCAAGGGCGCCCCGACCACCACACGCCAGAAAAAGAGTCTGCAAAATTTCGTTGCTGCCATTGGCTGCCCAAATGTTTTTATCGCTAATAGCAACCTTAGAAATCTTGGTTACATACTTTGCTAACTCACCACGCAATTCATTAGCATCACGATCAGGATAACGGTTTAGATTTTCTAGAACTTTGGGCAAAACATTTAGCACTTGCTCGACAACGGCGGATGGCAGTGGAAATGGATTCTCATTAGTGTTTAGCGCAATGACTCCGGAAATCTGCGGCGCCCCGTAGGGAATCAAATCTGAAAGTTCGCTTCGAATTGGGAGCCAACTGGGCCATTTAGATTCTCTCTCCTCTTTCATAATTAATCGCTCTCAAATCGAGCGCTCATAGCCTCGCCGTGGGCTGGCAAATCTTCGGAGTTTGCAAGTGTGATCACATTTTCAGCTATCTGGCCAAATGCTGCGCTGCTATATTCGATGAAACTAACTCCCTTTAGAAATGTTTGCACCGATAGCCCACTTGAATGACAGGCACATCCCCCAGTTGGTAAGACGTGATTAGAACCCGCAGAATAATCTCCTAAAGAAACTGGAGTAAATCTGCCGATAAAAACAGCCCCCGCATTTCGAATCTTACTGGCGTCGGAGTTGGCGGTGAGGGTTTGAATTTCTAAGTGCTCTGCAGCATACGCATTGACTACATCGATGCCTTGGGAAATTGAGTCGACTAAAACTATTGCCGACTGAATTCCAGAGAGGGCTGTGCGAATTCGAACCTCGTGTTTCGTCTTGGAAACTCGTATGGCGAGTTCACTCTTTACCGCATCGGCAAGTTCTTTGGAATCAGTAACTAGAATTGCCGCTGCAATCTCATCATGCTCAGCCTGACTGATTAGATCAGCAGCCACTTCGCCAGCAATTGCGCTCGAATCTGCAAGTATGGCAACTTCTGTGGGTCCCGCCTCCGAATCGATTCCAATTTTTCCACGTAACGCCCGTTTGGCCGCTGCTACATAAATATTTCCCGGCCCAGTTACAACATCGACGCTTTCGCAAACTTCGGAAACACCGTAGGCAAACATTGCAATTGCTTGTGCCCCGCCAATTGCGTAGACCTCATCTATCCCAAGGAGGGCGCAGGCCGCCAAAATAACATTGTTCGGCAATCCGTTATTGTCGATCTGCGGTGGGGAGGCAACTGCGATATTTCCTACTTTAGCTATTTGTGCCGGAACGACATTCATAATTACCGAACTGGGATAAACCGCTCGACCACCCGGAACATATAGACCCACTCGATCCACCGGTATTTGCCTGTGAGTGACTCTTCCGCCTTTTACAACATCAGTAGATATTTCATCTCGAACCTGATCAAGGTGTGTTTTCGTGATTCTAAATATTGATTCTTCTAGCGCTTGTCTTACTTTCAGATCCAACGAGGATAGCGCCTGAGTAATATCTGATTTTGCAACACGAATTTGTTTAGGTCTAACGCCATCGAACTTTTCACAGAGATCAAGTAAATCTAATTGAGTACCGCTCGCTACTTTTTCAAGAATTGGCTGAATAGTTATCAGAGCCTGTTCAATATCCAACTTGGCTCGAGGGAGTTCAGATTTGTACTCAGATTTCGAGAGCTCTCGACCGCGAAAATCTACGGTCCTGATATCTGTCGCTTTCACTATCTGATAGTAATCTAAACCAAACAGTCGGGGCCGAGAATTGCTTTAAGGTCAGCGCTCAAACTTGGTGAGGAAGTGACTCGCAGATCATCACCAATTTTCATTACCAAACTCTTGCGCCCATCATCGAGTTTCAAGTGAACTTCGCGTTTCCCTGGATGTGAACGAAGAATTTCCTTAATCCGATCGATCACCGGCGGGGTGCATCGCACCGTATCCATGGCTATAACGAGCGGACCAGAAGGAACCAGTGAAACATCAAGCATTGAAAGGTCAAGAGCCATGATCTTGGCCTGATCTTCCCGTTTATCGATTCGCCCGCGAATAATCACGATGCGATCTTCGACTAAATTCATTGAATGTTGCGTATAGGAGTTAGCGAAGAACATAACATCGATGGCACCTTCCAAGTCTTCAATAGTGACAATCGCCCATGAAGCGCCCGCTCTAGATATTTTGCGTTGAATCTGCGTAATCAATCCGCCAATCGTGACTATCTGTTCGTGGCCAACACCATCATCATTAACTTGGCTGATAGGCATATCTGTCGCAGTCCGAAGCAAATGTTCGACGCCCAGAAGTGGGTGATCTGAAACATAGAGTCCCAGCATCTCCCTCTCATAACTCAGTAATAGCGCCTTGTCCCATTCGAGATTTGGAATGTCTACCTCGACTCCCGTGAGAGCTCCCTCTGTTGGACCCGATCCACTTCCGAATAAATCAAATTGCCCAATAGCCTCAGCGCGTTTAGCTTCCAACACTGAATCTATTGCTTCGAGAAATACCAGTGCCAAACCTTTGCGCGGGTGGTTCAAAGAGTCAAAAGCGCCACCCTTAATTAAAGACTCAATCGTCTTCTTATTGCAAACATTTGCATCTACTTTTGCCAGGAAGTCACCGAAAGATTCATACCGCCCAACCTCGCCTCGCTTGGCAACGATCGAGGCAACTACATTTTCCCCAACATTTCGTATCGCAGTGAGTCCAAAACGAATATCTTTTCCTATTGGCGTGTAGTCAGATTGTGACTCATTTACATCAGGTGGCAAAACTTTAATTCCCATGCGGCGGCATTCATTCAAATAGAGCGCGCTCTTATCTTTATCATCTCGAACGCTAGTCAAAAGTGCAGCCATATATTCGGTTGGGTAATTCGCTTTTAGGTACCCAGTCCAATAGGAGACCATTCCATAACCAGCGCTGTGCGCCCGGTTGAAGGCGTAATCCGAGAATGGAATTAGAGTTTCCCATAATTTATCTATCGCAGATTTTGAAAAACCGTTCTCTGTCATGCCCTTTTCAAAATTTACATACTCTTTATCCAAAATCTCTTTATTTTTCTTACCCATTGCTTTACGCAAAAGATCTGCGCGGCCAAGACTAAATCCAGCTACTTTCTGGGCAATAGCCATTACTTGCTCTTGATAAACAATCAATCCGTAGGTATCCCCCAGTATTTCCGAAAGCGCTTCAGTTAGCTCTGGATGAATTGGAACAACTTCCTGTCGCTTATTTTTGCGGTCGGCATAATCATTGTGGGCGTTTACTCCCATCGGGCCAGGACGGTAGAGCGCAATTACCGCAGAAATATCTTCAAAGGAGTCTGGGTTCATTTGGCGCAATAGCGCCCGCATCGGACCACCGTCCAACTGGAACACTCCTAGAGTGTCGCCTCTACTCAATAATTCATAAGTCTTTAGGTCATCCAAAGTCAGCGTAGCCAAGTCAACTTCAACGCCGAGATTCGATTTCATATTTAATAAGCAATCATCTAGAACTGAAAGATTTCGCAGCCCAAGGAAATCCATTTTCAGCAACCCGATTGACTCGCACGCACCCATGTCGAACTGAGTAATGATTGCACCATCAGCCTCCCGGCGATGAATCGGAATTACATCTAAAAGTGGTTCTTTACTGAGGATTACGCCGGCAGCATGTACGCCCCATTGCCGCTTCAGCCCCTCAAGACCAAGGGCAGTGTCAACGATTCTTTTTGAATCAGGATCGGATTCATAGAGTGATCTAAATTCACCGGCTTCACCATGCCGGTCATTTTTGGGATCGAATACGCCGGCAAGAGAAATATCTTTGCCCATAACTGAAGGTGGCAAAGCTTTAGTTAACTTATCTCCAATCGCATATGGATAACCAAGAACTCTGGTCGAATCTTTCAAAGCTTGCTTAGATTTGATGGTTCCGTAGGTAATGATTTGTGCGACTCGGTCTTCGCCATACTTTTGCGTGGCATAAGCAATCATTTCTGAGCGCCGCCGTTCGTCAAAATCTAAATCAATATCCGGCATCGAAATTCGCTCTGGATTTAGAAAACGTTCAAATAAAAGTCCATGTTTTATTGGATCAAGAGCCGTAATTCCTAGCGCATAAGAAACCAGTGATCCCGCGGCTGAACCACGACCCGGGCCCACGCGAATACCAACGCTTCTTGCATGAGAGCAGAGGTCAGAAACAACTAGGAAATAACCCGGAAATCCCATCTTGATCATGACATCTAGTTCGTAATCTAACCGCTCTTGGTATTTTGTATCTAAATCTCTCCCAAGCCGACTAACTAAGCCCCGGTTAGATTCACTGCGAAGCCATGAATCTTCTGTCTCTCCTTTTGGCACCGAATACTGCGGCAATAAATCTTCATTCTCTCTCATTGTCACGTTGCAACGCTCTGCTATTAGCAGCGTATTATCGCAAGCATCTGGAATCTCAGCGAAAAGTTCACGCATCTGGCGAGCGCTCTTTAGGTAGAATTCATTATTTTCAAATTTGAATCGCTTCGGATCAGCTAGCGTTGAACCTGACTGCACACATAGAAGCGCTTCGTGTGATGCCGCATCCTCATGGTGTGTGTAATGCAAATCGTTAGTTGCAAGAGGTGGCAAAGCTAACTCTTTGCCGAGTTTTAACAGATCACTTTTCACTCGGTTCTCAATATCAATTCCGTGGTCCATAATTTCCAGATAGAAATTTTCTTTTCCGAAGATATCTCGTAGTTCACTCGCAGCTTTTACCGCCTCTTTGTAGGCGCCCATACGTAAGCGAGTTTGAATCTCGCCACCAGGACAACCAGTCGTCGCAATGATTCCAGTCGCGTACTTAGCTAGTAGATCGCGGTCCATTCTCGGCTTGTAGTAAAAACCTTCAAGAGATGCCAGCGAAGAGAGCCTGAATAGATTAGAGAGGCCGATGTTGTTCTCAGCCAATAGGGTCATATGCGTATAAGCCCCACCGCCAGATACATCATCTTCGCCACCGTCAGCCCATTTAACGCGTTTCTTCTCAAATCGAGATTCTGGAGCGACGTAGGCTTCAATGCCGATTATTGGCTTGACCCCAGCTTTGATAGCTTTTCTATGAAATTCATATGCACCGAAAACATTCCCGTGGTCTGTCATTGCAATCGCGGGCATGCCTTGATGCGCAACCTCAGCGACCAATTCGTCGACACGTGCAGCACCATCGAGCATCGAATACTCGGTGTGTACGTGTAGGTGGACGAATCCTTGTTCTGCAGACATTTAGAGCAGATTACTACTGTGAATCGAGCTGTTGGCCCTTGGCCAATATTTCGAGGGAGCGTGTCAGGTCTTGCGGGTACTCGGAGAAGAAAGCCACCTCAGAGCCTGAACCTGGGTGAATGAATTTCAATTCGCGGGCGTGAAGCCAGGGCCGGGAGATTTCCAGTCGCTCGGCAATTGTGTGGTCGGCCCCGTACGTCATATCCCCTACGAGAGGATGTCGTAATGCAGAGAAATGAACTCTAATTTGATGGGTCCGTCCGGTTTCTAGTTCAATCTCTAGAAGTGATACGGCAGGGAAAAATTCAAGGGCCTTGTAATGAGTGATGCTTGGCTTGCCATCTGCTACTACTGCGAATCGGTAATCCTCACGAGGATGTCTATCGATTGGGGCATCAATTGTTCCCTCGGTCGGGTCCATATGTCCTTGAGCCAATGCGTGGTAGACCTTGGTGACTGTTCGATCTCGGAATTGTTGTTTTAGATTGCTATATGAGTTCTCATTCTTCGCGATAACCATAAGTCCGGTTGTGCCAACGTCAAGGCGATGAACAACTCCTTGTCGTTCGGCGGCTCCACTTGTTGAGACTTGGTATCCAGCTGCGATAACTCCGCCAATTACTGTTGGGCCGGTCCATCCTGGACTTGGATGTGCAGCTACTCCTGCCGGCTTATCTATGACAATCACATCCGAGTCATCATAAACAACTCTTAAATTATCAATCGGCGTGGCTACCAAACGCGGTGCTACTGGAGCCGCGGGCATAGTAATTTCTAAATAATCATCGGTGCTTACGCGGTCAGATTTTCCTAGTGGCTTGCGCTTTCTAGTAACTTCACCATTTTCAATGAGAGTGACAATCGTCGAGCGAGAGAGCCCAAGAAGCCTTGAGAGCGCCGCATCAACACGTTCCTGATGAAGCCCCTCCGGAATTGATACAAATCGAACTTCGCGTTCAACATTATCTGAATCATCTAGCTTCATTTTATAACCGATCTTGGCGGCGTTTGCGACCAAATAAGTGAAACGATGGAGAAAATACCGATGACAACTGCGCTGTCGGCGATGTTAAAGGTTGGCCAATGTGCAATAGAAATCCAATCGACAACTGGTCCTTGCAAGCCACCGGGGCTTCTAAAAATACGATCACTAAGATTCCCGAATATCCCACCAAGTACAGAACCGAGGGAAATAGCCCATCTGACTGAATCAATTTTGGAACCAAAATAGAGAATTCCCGCACCGGTAATTATTCCGAAGGACGAAAGAAGAATCGTTCTGCTCGTTGCCAGGCTAAAGGCCGCCCCCGTGTTATACAGCAACTCCAATTTTAAGAAATTTCCGAACACTTTCACTGGGCCATCACCCAGAAAACTCACCGCGGCAACTTTCGTCAAGTAATCTGTAACGAAAATTAGGAAAGCCGTCACTGCCAACTTTCGTCTGACAACTACATTCAGCGTCGTTCCTCTTTTTGCTTGCACGCCATACAAAGAGTCGCGCGAGGGAAAACTTGAAGCCGAGCTTTGCCTATTGAATTTTCACACTCTTCGCACTTGCCATAGCTCTTGTTTTCAATTCGCTCCAAAGCCCGCTCGGTCTGTACAACCATGTCGCGAGCGTTGTATACAAGAGACATTTCATGTTCCCGTTCAAATGTTTTCGTACCAGCATCTGCCTGGTCATCTCCGGCTCCCATGCCTTCAGCATTAATTAAATCTTCCATCCCGCTTTCAACTTCGAGAAGCTCTTCGCGAAGACGATCTAAATCTTTAGAAAGTTCCTTGCGCATTGCCTTCATCTCTGTAGCAGTCCAGTTTTCAATACCTTCTGAGATCACAAGAGGCGCTGGCGCTCCCTTGATGGGTTTGAGTCCGCTGCCCTTGCGCACAGTGCTATTTGGCCGAGGTGGTGGCAGCATTGTTAAACGGCGCTCTTCTACGACTACTTCGGTCACGGCAACTTCATTTGGAGTGACTGTAATTGTCGTTGAATCACCTTTAGTAGTGCTCTGAAGCTTGGCTGGGAATGGCCTTCCAACGACCTTTTTTCCACTCTTAGCAACGGAGGGTTTAACGATGTTGGGCGAACGTTTTGTAGGCGTTACCTTTTTGGCTGGAGCCTTTTTGGCTGGAGCTTTTTTGGCTGGAGC
>CALEGP010000009.1 GCA_937876245.1 uncultured Actinomycetes bacterium
GTTAAGAAGAAGCCCGCCGTTACTAAACCTAAGAAGGTAGTTAAGAAGAAGCCCGCCGTTACTAAACCTAAGAAGGTAGTTAAGAAGAAGCCCGTTAAATTAGAGCCCAAGAGTCCGATGAAATGGCCTCCACCTGGTTTTGATAAAAAGGATGACTTGTATGCCAAAACGGCCACTCCTAAAGAGCTCTTAATCGCTGGGACGGAGAATAAGAAACTTCAAAAAACTCTAATCGCCCAATGCCATCAAACTGCTTGCCTGGGAATCTTTGTTGGGTCCGAAACAGGATGCGATTGGTGGGAGATAACTTCAAATGTTTTAGGTGTCAATTCAGCCAACCCGCTAGAACGCGTTATATATGGTTCGCTGATAACACTTGCTCCTGGTTCTGCGCCAAGAAAAGTCACGACAATTCTTCTAGTTAGTGATGAACCGATAGCAGATGGGCTTGGAATCGGTGCCTATACTGCAAATTGTAAAATTGGAAGACCGACTCAAAAAGTTCCGAGCAATATCTACACCCAGACTTTTACCCGATAAGCGCTGTCGATTAGCGATTAGCTCCTGGTACCCACAGAACATCGCCCTCAGATTTATTCTCCTGACGGGCAAGAACGAATAGCAAATCAGAGAGTCGATTCAGATACTTTGCTGTTATTGAATTTACGCCACTGCCAAATTGATGGATTGCATGCCAAGTATTGCGTTCAGCGCGGCGAGTTACGGTACGGGCAACATGCAAGAGTGCTGCTGCAGGAGTTCCGGATGGCAGGACGAAACTACGAAGTGGCTCCAATGACTGGTTATAGAAATCAATTTGTTCTTCAATAAAATTAACTTGTGATTCCAAGACTCGAAGCGGCTCGGTCTTTGGGTCATCAATTACGGGAGTACAAAGATCTGCGCCTACATCAAACAAATCATTTTGAACACGAATCAATAGTTTTGTTATCTCAGGGTCACTAATTTGACCAAGCGCTAGCGCAGCACCAATTGCAGAATTGGCCTCATCGACAGTCGCATAAGCTTCTAATCGAGGGTCATTCTTTGATGTCCGACTCATATCTCCCAGCGAAGTAGTGCCATCGTCGCCAGTTTTTGTATAGATACGAGTTAGATTTACCATAGGGCAAGCCTAATTCACTGACTACCATTAGACCACTCGAAACTGCCGATAGGAGGCGACCATCATTCAAAGTGAAAATGAATTTTTCCAGATAGCAGGCGGAGCTCGACTAGTCGGTGAAGTCCAAGTTTATGGCGCCAAAAACTCAGCCCTGAAGTTAATGGCAGCAACTCTTTTAGCGGTTGGTGAGAGCACGATAGAAAATGTTCCCGATATTCTTGATGTACATATTATGGAAGAGCTCTTGACCAGACTTGGATGTAAATGTTCCTATGATCCGGCCACTCTAGAGATGAAAATTTTAGTTCCAAAAGTCCCCGGACATAGAGCGGACTACGACCTAGTCCGAAAAATGCGCGCCTCGATTAATGTTTTAGGGCCGCTTGTGACACGAGTGGGTGAAGTTGAAGTTGCACTTCCAGGTGGCGATGCCATTGGATCAAGAGGCATTGATTTTCATATTAAGGGTCTGATCGAGTTAGGCGCAGAAGCGCACTCAGAACACGGTTACGTAATTGCTACTGCTCCCAATGGTCTTACAGGCGCCGAAATTTCACTTGATTTCCCAAGTGTCGGGGCCACTGAAAATATTATGACGGCCGCAGTTCTAGCTAAGGGAATTACGGTAATTGACAATGCTGCGCGCGAGCCAGATGTTGTTGATCTTGGTGAATTTCTTATTTCAATGGGTGCAAAAATTGAGGGACTTGGTTCTTCGGTTATAACAATTACCGGTGTGCAGGAGCTACAACCAACAAGACATGCAACACTTAGTGATCGTATAGTTGCTGGTACTTGGGCATTCGCAGCAGTTATGACTCAGGGTGATATTGCGATTCATGGTGGTTGCGCAGAACATTTGCAAGTTCCCTTAGATAAATTAGTGGCAGCTGGTGCTGTTATAACAACCACGGCAGATGGATTTCGGGTTCGAATGGATAAGCGGCCATCGGCAATCGATGTGGCAACACTTCCCTACCCTGGTTTTCCCACCGATCTTCAACCCTTTGTCATAACAATGAATGCGATTTCTGAAGGTAATTCAATAGTTACAGAAAATGTATTTGAAGGCCGATTTATGTTTGTAAGTGAACTACAGCGGTTGGGTGCAAATATTCAAGTAGATGGCCATCACGCTTCGATTTCGGGCAAAAAGCAGCTATCTGGTGCACCAGTTGCAGCAACAGATATTCGCGCTGGAGCAGGATTGGTTTTAGCTGGGCTTGTAAGTGAAGGAATTACCACGGTAGAAGATGCATTCCACATTGATCGAGGCTATCCAGGCTTTGTTGAGGCGCTGCAATCTCTGGGCGCAAAAGTTACACGCCACTTAGATTAATTCTTAATCAGTCGACTCGCCAAGAATTGAGACTCTGTTATTTGAAACAGAGATAAAACCACCATGGATTTTGAATTCTTGAGAAGTGCCATCCGCGACTTGAATCGTAACTTGGCCATCTACTAGAACTCCAAGAAGCGGTGCGTGACCCGGCAATACACCGATATCACCTTCCAGTGTGCGAGCCGAAATCATTTTCGCCTCGCCAGACCATACCCGCTTCTCAGGAGATACAACTTCAACAGTTAAGTTTGTAGACATTTGAGAATTAAGCCTTCGCTAATTCTGCAGCACGTTTTTCAACATCATCTAAGCCGCCACACATGAAGAATGCCTGTTCTGGAACATGGTCATATTTTCCATCTGCAAGAGCTTCGAATGCTGAGATTGTTTCTGTAAGTGGCACGAATGACCCTTCGAGACCAGTAAACACCTTCGCGACGAAAGTATTTTGTGACAGGAAGCGCTGGATTCGACGAGCACGGCCCACAAGAATACGATCTTCCTCGGAGAGCTCATCGATACCAAGAATTGCAATGATGTCTTGCAGATCCTTGTATCGTTGAAGAATTTGCTTTACCCGGTTCGCAACGTTGAAGTGGTGCTCTCCGATGTAACGTGGATCCAAAATACGTGACGTTGAGTCAAGTGGGTCTACCGCAGGGTAGATACCAAGCTCTGAAATCGGACGAGACAATACAGTCGTTGCATCCAAGTGAGCAAAAGTGGTGTGAGGAGCCGGGTCGGTGATGTCATCTGCAGGAACGTAAATTGCCTGCATAGATGTAATCGAGTGACCGCGAGTCGAGGTAATACGTTCCTGCAACTGACCCATTTCATCAGCAAGTGTTGGCTGATAACCCACTGCAGATGGCATACGCCCAAGAAGTGTTGAAACTTCAGAACCGGCTTGCGTGAAACGGAAGATGTTATCGATAAAGAGAAGTACATCTTGCTTCTGAACATCACGGAAATATTCGGCCATAGTTAACGCTGAAAGCGCAACGCGAAGACGCGTTCCAGGTGGTTCATCCATCTGACCGAAGACCAAAGCGGTCTTATTGATAACGCCGGTCTCGGTCATTTCCAAGAACAAGTCATTTCCTTCACGGGTACGCTCACCAACACCAGCGAATACAGACACTCCGCCGAAGTTTTCAGCAACGCGATAAATCATTTCCTGAATTAGAACAGTCTTGCCAACGCCAGCACCACCGAATAACCCAATCTTTCCACCGCGAACATAAGGTGTTAGAAGGTCGATAACTTTGATACCAGTTTCGAACATTTCAGTCTTTGATTCTAGTTGATCGAATGCAGGAGCTGTGCGGTGAATTGGCCAACGCTCCTTAATATCTAGTGATGATGTTGGAACATCTAAAGACTCGCCAAGTGTGTTGAACACATGTCCCTTGGTTACGTCACCAACGGGAACAGAAATAGCGGAGCCAGTATCGGACACAAGAGCACCACGGACCATGCCGTCGGTAGGTTGCATCGAAATGGCACGAACAAGATTGTCGCCGATATGTTGCGCTACCTCGAGTGTAAGCATGCGCTTCGCACCACCGAGTGTCACATCAACATGCAACGCATTGAAGATTGCTGGCATTGAATCGGCTGGAAATTCAATATCCACGACCGGGCCAATAACGCGTGCAACGCGACCTGTTCCTGTTTTAGTTCCTGTTGACATCATTCGCTCCCTGCGCTGGCTGAGGCAAGCGCATCTGCGCCGCCGACGATTTCACTAATTTCTTGCGTAATTTCAGCCTGACGAGCTGCGTTAGCAAGACGGGTTAAGGACTTAATTAACTCATCAGCATTGTCAGTTGCTGACTTCATTGCCCGACGGCGTGCTGCATGCTCGGAAGCTGCAGATTGCAACATTGCATTAAAGACTCGAGCCTCCACATAGCGAGGTAAAAGTGAATTTAGCACCTCTCCAGGATTTGGTTCGAATTCATACATTGGCAAAAGACCAGCTGGTGCTTCTGACTCCACAACTTCTAGCGGGAGCATTCGGCGCGCCTCTGGTTCCTGGCTAATCATCGATTTAAATTGTGTATAAACAATATGCAATTCATCTACACCAGTATCGGATGTAATCGAATCAGAGATGAATGCCGCAATCAGCGCCTCAGAAATTTCCTTGGCGTGAGCGTATGTTGGATTATCGGAAAAGCCAGTCCATGAACCTGATATTTTCCTGCTGCGAAAACGGTAATAGTTAACTGCCTTTCGGCCAACTAAATATGCCTCCGTAGAAAGTCCTCGTTCGCGAATTGCTGTCACCAGCTGATCGCCCTCTTTAATTGCTGCATTGGAATACGCACCAGCCATTCCTCGGTCTGCAGTGATAATTAAAACTGCAGCACGACGTGGTGATTCTGAAGGTGTTGTAAGTGGATGATTCGTGCTCGAAAACGAGGCAACCGCGGTAACTGCGCGGGTTAACTCATTTGCATATGGAGATGAAGCAGCCACGCGTTGTTGCGCCTTGAGGATTCGCGAAGCAGAGATTAACTCCATAGCCTTCGTGATCTTCTTAGTCGCCTTAACCGAACGCATTCGGCGGCGATATATGCGTAGTTGGGCACCCATTTGGTTACTTGCTCACCCTTGGAACTTGACGAGTGATTTGTTCATTATCTTCACCGGCTAGCGCCTCCGCTTTTGCTTCATTCACCGGAGCTGATACAGATGAAGTAAATTGCTTCTTGAAAGTATCAATTGCTTCCTGCAATGATGCAACTGTGTCATCGGTAAGTTCCTTGGTAGCAGCGATTACATCGAAAATCTTTGAGCGTTCTCGACCAATGAAATCTAGGAATTCCAATTCAAAGCGGCGAATATCCACGACCGGAATCGAATCCATATTTCCAGTAGTTCCAGCCCAAATGGACGCTGCCATGCGTTCAACTGAATAAGGTGAATATTGACCTTGCTTCAAGAGTTCAACCATTCGCGCACCGCGCTCTAGTTGTGCTTTTGACGCCGCATCAAGATCTGAACCAAAAGCAGCGAATGCTTCAAGTTCGCGATACTGAGCCAAGTCAAGACGCAAACGACCAGCAATTTTTTTGATTGCCTTTGTCTGTGCTGAACCACCAACGCGCGATACCGAGATACCTACGTTAATTGCGGGGCGGACACCTGCGTTAAATAGATCTGTTTCCAAGAAGCACTGTCCGTCAGTAATAGAAATTACGTTTGTCGGAATGAATGCAGAAACGTCATTACCTTTTGTCTCAATAATTGGAAGACCTGTCATAGAACCGCCACCAAGTTCATCTGAGAGCTTGGCGCAACGTTCTAGAAGGCGTGAGTGTAAGTAGAAAACATCTCCTGGATAGGCTTCGCGACCTGGTGGGCGTCGAAGCAATAGTGAAACTGAACGATAGGCCTCGGCTTGCTTTGAGAGGTCATCAAAAACAATTAGTACATGCTCGCCTTTGTACATCCAGTGCTGACCAATTGCCGAACCGGTATACGGAGCCAAGTATTTAAAGCCAGCTGGATCTGATGCAGGTGAGGCAACGATTGTGGTGTATTCCATCGCGCCAGCTTCTTCCAATGCGCCTTTAACGGATGCAATGGTGGAACCCTTCTGGCCAATCGCTACATAAATACATTTAACTTGTTTCTTTGGATCGCCCGACTTCCAGTTCTCTTTCTGATTAATGATCGTGTCAATCGCAATTGCAGTTTTACCAGTCTGACGGTCACCAATAATTAGCTGGCGCTGCCCGCGACCAATTGCTGTCATTGCATCAATTGCCTTGATACCTGTTTGCATTGGCTCTTTAACTGGTTGACGTTGAACTACTGAGGGCGCCTGCACTTCTAGCGCACGTTGTGCTTCAGCCTTGATCTCGCCTTTGCCATCGATAGGACGACCAAGCGGATCAACTACGCGACCAAGGAAGCCATCGCCGACAGGTACAGAGAGAATTTCTCCTGTACGACTAACGCTTGTTCCTTCTTCAATTCCAGTGAACTCACCCAGGATAACTACACCGATTTCGCGCACATCGAGGTTCAGTGCCAAACCAAGCGTTCCATTTTCGAACTTAAGAAGTTCGTTGGTCATTGTCGAAGGCAGGCCTTCAACACGGGCGATGCCATCGCCAGCTTCAGTTACGGTACCGATCTCATCGCGTGCCGCAGCTCCCGGTTTGTAAGAAGCAACATGCTTTTCCAGCGCATCGCGAATCTCTTCGGGTCGGATCGTGAGTTCCGCCATCTTTCTCTCCTTCAATTAATTCAGATTCACATAGTGTGAATTCTGAAACCTATTTTTGTTTAAGAAACAAGCGCTCGGCTTGCCTCTGCCAATCTATTTGCAATAGTTCCGTCGATAACTTCATCACCAAAACGAATTAAAATTCCACCAAGGACTGATGGATCGATTTCAATGTTTAAGTGAACAGGTTGACCGATTTGTTTTGTCAAAGAATCTACTAATTTCTTAGCCTGCCCATCGCTGAGAGCGATAGAAGATTTAATGTGAGCATTTACGCGGTTCCTGCGTGAAGTGACAGCGTGGGTGTATGCACCAACCGTTTTCTCAATATTACGAGAGCGCCTTGGATCAACTGTATGGAAAAGCAAGCTGCTTGTGCTTGCGGCAAACTTTGAACCAAATATACCTTTGAGAAGCTCACGCTTTGCAGTTGGTGATTCCGTTCGCTCGCTGAGCGCAGTACGAAGTTCTGGGTTTTCGATAAGCAATTTGGAAAATAGAAATAGCTCACTCTGTACACGGTCTAAGGAATCACTTAGATTTGCGGCAGTTGCCTCTGCTTCGACTGCAATTTGCTCAACTGCGTCAGCAATGCCAGATGGCGTCGACCAACGAAGTGACACGGCAATACCAAGCAAAGAGAGCGCAGGGGCGCCAAGCAATTTCTTGAAGAGATCGGATACCAATTCTGACTTGGAAGCCGAGTCGCGCGATGGATCAGTTAGTGCTCGACGTAAACCTGTCGAAGAATCCATGGCATTTAGAGCTATAAATAGATCGTTTGAGATAGCAGAAGCCTCGCCAGCAGACACGCCTTTAAGCGCACTATCTAGCCCAGCACGAAGTGCGGCTAGTGACTGACGACTGCTTCCACCAAGAACGATCATTAGTTGCTCTTCTCCAAATCATCTAAGAAGCGGTCGACAATTCGAGATTGTCGAACCTGGTCATCTAACGCTTCTCCAACAATCTTTGAAGCAAGGTCGGTTGCTAGTGAACCAACTTCATTGCGAAGAGATGTGATTGCCTTCTGACGCTCAGCTTCAATTGAAGCTGTAGCAGCGGCAGTAATTCTCTCTGCCTCATCTTGAGCTTTTGTTCGCAAATCATTGATGATTGCAGCGCCTTGTACTCGTGCCTCTTCGCGGATCTCTTGAGCCTCACCGCGAGCTTCACTTAGTTGCGCCGTGTACTTCTCTAGTGCAATTTCAGCTGCACGTTGCGCCTTCTCTGCCTTATCCATACCGCCCTGAATTGCTTCAGTGCGAGCGGTGAATGCTTTTTCAAACATTGGCACAACTTTGGAGCGCAGCACAAGAAAGAGCAAAGTGAAGGCAATGAAGCCAACAATGAGTTCTGCGGTATGCGGAATTAGCGGATTAGCCGCTGCTTCCGAAGCGCTTGTGCGAAAGCTCATGGTTAGAGAACGAATGCTAGAACGAGACCAAACAGTGCCAAAGCTTCAGCAAGAGCGAAGCCAAGGAATGCGATTGGTTGAAGAACGCTGCGAGCCTCTGGTTGACGAGCTACACCACTGATGTAAGCGGCGAAGATCATTCCGGTAGCGATTGCAGGTCCGATTGCTGATAGGCCATAACCGACCAGGTTGAGTGTGCCTTCCATTTTGTTGCCTTTCTGTTCGTGTTACTTATTAACGGAAGTCAATAAGTGGGTATTAATTTTTAGTGTTCATCCGCCAAAGCTCCGGCGATGTACAAAGCGGTAAGTAAG
Organism: uncultured Actinomycetes bacterium; assembly: GCA_937876245.1. Taxonomy (GTDB): domain Bacteria; phylum Actinomycetota; class Actinomycetes; order Nanopelagicales; family Nanopelagicaceae; genus AAA044-D11. The sequence goes on from CALEGP010000009.1 coordinate 8,443, forward strand.
GTAAAGATGTAAGCCTGAAGACATTGCACCAAGAATTCGAAAAAAGTCATTCCAATTCCAAAAGCGAATGCAAATGGCGCAATAAGTTTTAAGCCGATTACACCTTGAAGCATGTGATCGCCACCCATTATGAAAACAAGGAGCAACAAGTGGCCTGCAAACATATTTGCAAATAAACGAAGTGAAAGCGTTAGTGGCCGGACCAAGAAAAAGGTGGCAATTTCAATCGGTGTTAAGAGAAGATAAACTGGCTTTGGCACGCCAGGCATAAATGCGATTGCCTTTAGATACTTACCTAATCCTTGTTTCTTAATTCCGACCCAGTGAAAAACGATAAATGTAAATACCGCAAGTACATAAGCAAAACCAACGTGCGACATTGTTGGAAACTGCAGTATCGGCACAATTCCAAAAATGTTATTGGTCAAAATAAATGTAAATAGCGTGAAGAGATAAGGCACGAAGCGCATAAATTCTTGGCCGATAATTTCTTGGCCGATACCGTTTCTTACAAACGCATAAATAGATTCGCCAGCAAATTGAAGTTTATTTGGGACAACAAGTGCTTTCCGAGAGGCGAGCACGAAGAAGACCGAGATAAGAATTACCGACAGAAAAACTAAAAGGATTGGCTTAGTCGTGAATTCACTGTTGCCAAATACTGGAGGAAGATCGAAGTCGGCTGTACTCGGTGGGATGAAACCATCACCAGCCTCTTCGAAGGTAAACCTACGCACAAACTCTCCTGAAACTACTCGGTAAGTCCGAAGACTTAAGGAATCTGAAGCCCATTTCTAACTTGCATTACCTTGCGATAATGCGGGAAGACAGCGCAACACTATTAGGAGTCTGGCCAAAACCCAAAACCAGATAGCGCTAGTTACGCCCAAATCGCAGCCATGTTAGGTAGAGGGAGGAGCCAGCACCGAGGAGAAGTCCGCCCAGAAGGAAGAAATTCTTGTCCAGCCAATTGTCCAAGGCCCAGCCAATTCCGCCCCAGATAACCAGCCCAGAGAGTAGATAGCCAAAGATCGACCACATTGCGCCTTCTTCGTTTCCTTTAGCCATATTAATTCTCCCGAGCTCTTATTGGGGGTCTGGTGCGGAGTCTTGCCGAGGGCTAGTTTGAGGCAAAGGGAGCTGAAAGCGCAACTTCACAAAGGCTCGAATTTCACCTGCCAACCAAGCTGCGGTTATGGATAGCGCTGCAATGGCGAAGACTGGCCGGTTCACTGAGTCTGGCGAAGTTGTCTTCGTCACAACTAGGAGAAGAGCTCCCATCAGAATTACCTTAGCAAAATAAGAGAACATAGCAAGGGCCATCGTGGCCATTGGATCAAGATTAGTAGAAATTTTTGAAATAAATAGGTGGACCGAGAAATAAAGCAGAACTGTAAAACTAGCGAGAAGGGCTCCCCATAATCCAGGCGCACCTTTGAGCGCAACTCCTAAAACAATGCTCAGGATTGCCACGGAAAGAGCCGGGATAACAGCTCCCCGCCACATGCTTACTTCATTTTGATCTGACATTTGCTCCGACATTTCGATTCACCAAACTCTTCCTGATTAGCGCAATAGAGAATATGAAGATTAAAACTCCAATACCAAGTGAAACCCAGAGTGGAGCAAATGCCGCTGCCACGGTTGGAAAAGCGAACATTGCAGTCCAAGAATAAAGAATTGCCGAAGTTCTACGATGGGAGTTTCCCATTGATAAAAGTTTGTGATGAAGATGTTCTTTGTCTGCCGCAAATGGTGAGCGGCCCGCCCGAACTCTTCTTACTATCGCCATTCCCAAATCTATTAACGGAATGGCCAATATCGTGAATGGCAATAGCAATGGCAATAGGGTCGTGTTCGTTCCCTGTGTAGTAATTGCATTGGCATCTATCTGACCAGTTAATGTAATGGCTGCTGATGAGAGGAGAAGTCCTAGGAACATTGCCCCCGAGTCCCCCATAAATATTCGCGCCGGATGATAATTATGCGGCAGAAAACCAATACAAATTCCCACAATAATTGCGGTGATTAATGAGGGTGCTCCTGCTCTATTAAGACCATTGATAACGGCAAGTAAATATGAGAAACCAAAAAATGCCGTTGCACAAATAGCAACAATCCCGGTCGCCAAACCATCAAGTCCATCAACAAAATTGATTGCATTAATTACAACCATGACAAAAATAATCGTTAGAACTTGGCCGATATTTGGTGGCAAAGTGTAAATACCATTAATCGGCAACCAGAGAATTTGCACGCCATGCAATAACAAGATGCCGCCAGCAACTGCCTGCCCAGCAAATTTAGTGATCGAGTCCAAATCATACATATCATCCAGCGCACCAAGAATCATAATAAAAGTTCCAGCAAGAAAGATGCCAGTTGCTTCCCGACCAAATGATTTTGAAACCAATGGAAGATGACTGACAATCAAGAAGGTGATTGACATTGAAATCCACATTCCAATTCCGCCCCATCTTGGAGTAAGAACCGTGTGAGTATCTCTAGAGCGCAATTGCACAAAAGCCCCGGCTTTCATTGCTAAATCCTTAATAAAAGGAGTCACCAAAAAACAGAGCGTAGCCGCCAGAGCGATCGTCAATAAAAATTCGCGCACTGGTTAACTATCGCGCGTAAATGGGGAATTTTGCCGTTAAAGCGCTCACTTCGCTGCGGATTGTTGCTGCTTTATTTTCATCTCCGCCATCTTTGATTGCTCGGGCAATCAGTGAAGCTATCTGAACCATCTCTGGAGTGCCCATTCCCTGCGTGGTTGTAGCTGCCGAGCCAACACGAATTCCACTTGTGACTGCGGGAGTCTCTGGATCATATGGAATGGCATTCTTATTTAACACGATTCCAGAAAGCCCACAACGTTCATCAGCAATCTTGCCATTTATTCCTGAAGATCGAATGTCGATTAGCGCCAAGTGAGTTTGAGTTCCGCCAGACACGGCGCGCATTCCCTCATTCTCTAAGGCTGCTGCAAGGGCCTGAGCATTAGTTATTACCTTCTTTGCATAATCCTGATAACCAGGAGTCGCGCATTCTTTAAGAGCAACTGCTTTGCCGGCAACTGCGCTCATGATTGGACCACCTTGTATGCCCGGGAAAACTGCTTTATCAATTGCTGCGGCATGCTCAGCTTTTGAAAGAATCATTCCGCCTCGGGGGCCGCGCAAAACTTTATGCGTTGTAAATGAAACTACATCAGCATATGGAACTGGAGAAGGTATTGCTTTGCCAGCGACCAGACCTATGAAGTGTGCGGCATCGACCCACATAATTGCACCAACTTCATCGCAAATCTGACGCACTTTTGCGAAATCAATAAGACTTGGATATGCCGTAGCGCCCGTACAAATCATTTTTGGCTTATTCGCTATTGCGAGATCGCGTAATTCATCGTAATCGATTAATTCATCTTCTTTGCGTACTCCATAGGAAACGATGTTGAACCATTTTCCAGAAAAATTTACTTTCGACCCATGAGTCAGGTGACCGCCATGCGGAAGTGACATCGCCAGAACGCTATCTCCTGGCTTGGTGAATGCTTGATATACGGCGATATTCGCACTTGCTCCTGAGTGTGGTTGGAGGTTGGCATGCTCGGCGCCAAAGAGAGATTTTGCCCGCTCAATTCCGATAAATTCAACTTTATCTACTTCTTCGCAGCCGCCGTAGTAACGCTTACCGGGATAGCCTTCAGCATATTTATTCGAAAGCGTCGAACCCATTGTCGCAAGGACTGCTGGCGAAGTGAAATTCTCGCTAGCAATTAATTGTAGGGTCTTTTGTTGCCGATGTAATTCACTTAAGAGCACAGCCGCGATATCGGGATCTTGGGCTTGAAGTGCATTGAAGTCTGGACCATAAAATATTTCACTCGTCATGGATGAACCTTATTCGCTAGCAAGTTCAATTGCCGAAACGACTTTCTTAAGTGCTTCCAAAGTTAAGGCGCCCACTCGAATTACCTCTAATTCTGAGCCACGAGCCGAGATCACTGTGGAGAGCGAGCCCTCGGCCAGCTCGCCAATATCCAATGTCGTTAGGTTGGCGGAGAGCGGAGGAGTTCTTACGGGCCTACCTCCGGCGATGGTGGCCGAAGCGACAGCCAGAGGGCCACTTGCGCGGAGCACCTCAAGTGTCTGATCCTGATTCGGCATCCGAACGGCAAATTCTTTTAAGACTCCAGCATCTCCTAAATTCCAAGTCAGGGATTGATTGCGCAGGATATTTAACGTCAACTCACCTGGCCAAAAAGCAGCAACCAGCTCCTTAATCTCTGGTGTAACCCCCTGAGCGAGCCCCTCAAGGGTTTGTACTTTGCCAATCAATACCTGAGCGGCCACACCAGGTGGATCGCTTCGTAATTGATGTAGGCGATTTACTGCTGAGAAATTAAAGGCATCACAAGCATAAACATAACTATGTTCAAGAGGCAGAATTACAACCTCACCTCTCTTAATCGTGGAAAGAATTTTTTCAATCATTAAAGACCTTCAATAACTTTTGCCAGAGTTGCATCAACCAAAGCATGCATGGCTGTACCTTCTGGTAAATAATCCTCGGAGAAAATTTCCCCACGCTCATGAATCGCAGATACTAAGTCGCCTCGACTAAACGGAATAACTTTATTTATCTCAACTAGTGGCCGGGGAAGTAAGGACTCAATTGCTGCAACCAAGTTATCTATCCCGAATCCAGTCCTGGCCGAGAAAGCAAAACTATTGGGCTCCTCTCGCAGTAACTGCATAATCTTTTCGGGAGCCGCAATATCAGCCTTATTAACGGCTATTATTTCCTGAATATCACCGCCGCCAATTTCATTTATTACCTCTCGAACTGCGCGAATTTGGCCCTGTGGGTCGGAATGCGAGCCGTCAACAACATGGACTATCAGATCAGAGCCTGAAACCTCTTCTAGAGTTGATTTAAATGCCTCGATCAATTGGTGCGGTAAATGGCGAACAAAACCAACCGTATCGGTTAGGGTAAAAATACGCCCCTCCGAACTAGTCGATTTCCGAACAGTTGGATCTAAAGTTGCGAACAGTGCATTTTCGACCAGAACTCCAGCGCCCGTTAATCGGTTCATCAAGGAGGATTTACCAGCATTTGTATACCCAGCAATTGCTACCGAAGGTATGTTGTTTCGACGACGCTCTTGCCTCTTAGTGTCACGTGAAGTCTTCATCTCCTTAATTTCGCGACGCAATTTTGCCATTTTGCCATTTATCCGGCGGCGATCAGTTTCTAGTTTTGTTTCACCCGGGCCGCGCCCACCAATTCCACCAGCCTGTCTGGAAAGTGAATCACCCCAACCGCGAAGCCTTGGAAGTAAGTAAGTCATTTGAGCCAATTCAACCTGTGCCTTACCTTCCCGACTTTTCGCATGCTGGGCAAAAATATCTAAAATCAAAGCGGTCCGATCAATCACTTTAACTTTTGCCTTGCCCTCAAGATTTCGAAGCTGGGCAGGAGAGAGCTCACCATCACAAACAACAGTATCTGCGCCGGTGTTGATTACCGCTTCACGAAGCTCTAAAACTTTTCCCGAACCAATAAAAGTTGCTGGGTCGGCTTTCTCTCGCCTTTGAATTAAGCCATCCATAACCTGTGATCCTGCGGTTCGGGCAAGTTCGGCCAATTCTTTTAATGAGTTCTCAGCGTCTTGCGCCGTGCCTTCAGTCCAAACTCCGACTAGAACAACTTTTTCTAATCTAAGTTGGCGATACTCTGCGTCGGAAATATCTTCGAGCTCAGTTGAAAGTCCCGAAATTCTACGAAGTGCCTGACGATCCTGTAAATCAGCTTGGTTGCTCTCCCACTCTTCTTGGCCATTTTCTGCCGCATCAAACTCGGCAGCTACTCGAGCTGATTCGGCGAGGAGGGCCTCAATATCTAATTTGTCAGAGCTCACAAATATTTACTCAGATCATGCTCGCTTATTAGCACAGCAGGCCCAGTCAGAATGGCATTGCTATGAGCATCTATTTCGACGCTCAATTTTCCGCCTGGTGGATTGATAATCCATTTTGCGGGAAGTTGTTTGCCTTTAAGAAGTGAGGCAGCTAATGCAACAGCACATGTACCAGTGCCGCAAGATTTTGTTTCACCAACACCTCGTTCGTGCACTCGTATCTTCAATTCTCCATTTGACAGAAATTCAACAAATTCTACATTTACGCCATCTGGATACTCTTCTAAAGGTTCAACGGTTGGCGGAACTCTGAGATCGCCCACTTCGTCAAGGTTCTCAACAAAAACAACAGCATGTGGATTGCCCATATCAATGTTGTAACCAACCCAAGTGTGGCCATTTGTTGTTGCCGATATCTCGCCGAATACTTCGCTGATCTGCCCCATATTTACCGTTATGTCACCTTTTTCAGGAACTGCCAAGTACTTCATTCCATTACGCGTATTAATCGGAAATATTCCAGCTCCCTGGTGAGATTTCTCAACTAAATATCTTGCCATTACTCTGATTCCATTGCCGCACATTTCGGCGATTGAACCATCGCTATTTCGATAATCCATAAACCATTTATCATCTTGCTTGCCTATGCGTATCAAACCATCGGAACCTATTCCAGTTTCTCGATTACAAATTCTCACAACTTGGGCCGCACTAATTTCAAGCTCGTTTTCCGGATCAAATATAAGTACGAAATCATTTTCGGTACCGTGTCCGTATGTTCCCGTCATGAATCGAGAATAGCCTGTAGAAGGGTCTGCTTGCGTGCCAAAAGATCAGACTTTGCACTCAACCAATTAATTCGTAAGTCTTTACTAAACCAGGTCTCTTGACGACGGGCATATTGCCTTGTAGCTCGGGCAGTGTCCGCGATAGCCTCGGAATTACTTATTAACCCGTGCTTAGAGCGAATAATCTGGGCATATCCAATAGCAGCTTGTGCTGTTTTGCCTTCAAGTAGCCCGCTATTTATCAACTGCTCTACCTCTTCAGGTAAGCCTGATTCCCACATATGTTCAACTCGAGCATCGATCCGCGAATCCAAAGTCTCTCGATTCATCGCTAGTCCAAACTGCATCGCCTTGGGATATTTGCTGGATCCTTCCCTAGGCAAGCTTGCAGTGAAGGGCTTACCAGTAATTTCAATTACTTCTAGGGCTCTAACAACTCGTCTTATATTTTCCTTTGGAATCGCCAAGCTCGCTGCCGGATCAAGTTCTGCAAGTCGTTGGTGCATCGCATCGCCACCCTTTTCGCCAGCTTCCAGAGTCAATCTTTCACGTACCTGTGGATCGGTCTCTGGGAAATTCAAGTCATCCAGAATTGCTTTTATATAAAGACCAGTTCCACCGACCACGACAACGTTTCCCTTGGCAGCAAGTAATTCATCAATCTTTGCTCTGGCAATTTCTTGATACCAGGAGACTGATACATCCATATTTACATCGACCAGGTCTAATAGATGGTGCACTATCCCTTTGCGTTCTGGAATCGTTAACTTTGCCGTTCCAATATCCATTCCCTTATACAATTGCATTGAATCTGCGCTTACGATATCGGCGCCAATCTCACCAGCAATTTCCACTGCCAATTCGCTCTTGCCAGTTGCGGTAGCACCGCAAATAATAATTAACTCGCCCATAAATTAGGATCGAGCCTTTAACTGCGAAAGAGTCGGCATCCCAACCATAATTGCAGTCGAACCATTTTCTGCGCTTCGCTCCTGGCTTCGAATTTCTGTAGCATCTCCGCCTCGAGTCCTTCGAATCGATATTGGCCTTTCTTCGGCCAAAATAAAATTGGGTGAAGCTTTAGTAATTTTTGAAATGACTGCGTCGCCAGGTCTTAGAACATCTGTCGCATCGATAGTGAAGTGAGCAAGTCTAAAATCTTTTGTTCGTCCAGTCATTCTTGCCTTGCCATCATCGCGACGGCCCTCGTGATCTGCTACCAAAATTTCTTGCTCCGTCCCGAGGACTTGATTATTTACTTCGTGAGACATCTCTTGCTGCAGAATATGCAGGGCGTCGTAACGCTCCTTCATCACGGAATCACTTATTTGACCCGCCATTGTTGCGGCCGGAGTGCCTGGGCGCTTTGAATACTGAAAAGTATAGGCAGCCAAAAACTTTGCTTCCTCAACTAAATCCAAAGTTGCTTGGAAATCTTCATCGCTCTCTCCAGGGAATCCGACAATGATGTCGGTCGTGATGGTTGATGTTGGAATCGCAGTTCTAACTTTTTCAATAATTCCAAGATAGCGATCTCGTCGATAAGAACGACGCATTGCTTGGAGAATCTGATCCGAACCAGATTGAAGTGGCATGTGTAGATGGGGCATTACATTATGAGTTTCGGCCATTGCGGCAATTACATCGTCTGTAAAATCTCGTGGGTGAGGAGACATGAAACGCACTCGCTCCAAACCGCTTATCTCCCCGCACTTTCGAAGGAGTTTGGCGAAAGCTCCGCGATCACCAAATCCAACACCATAGGCATTTACGTTCTGACCTAGCAACGTGATTTCGATAGCACCTGCATCAACGACAGTCCTTATTTCATTTAGGATATCGATTTCCGTTCGGTCCTTTTCAATTCCACGAAGTGAGGGAACGATGCAAAACGTGCAAGTATTATTACAGCCAACCGAAACTGATACCCACGCACTGAAAGCCGAGTGGCGCCGGGCAGGCAAGGTCGAAGGGAAATGTTCGAGGGATTCCTTTATCTCAACTTGAGATTCCTCTTCAATTCGGGCCCGCTCGAGCAGGGTGACGAGTGAGCCGATGTTATGTGTTCCAAAAACTACATCTACATAAGGAGCGCGCTTAATAATTGAATCCTGATCCTTTTGCGCCATGCACCCACCAACAGCGATCTGAAAATTACGGTCGCTCTTCTTGCGAGGCGCCAAAAACGAAAGATTTCCGTAAAGTTTGTTATCGGCATTTTCTCTTACTGCACAAGTGTTAAATACAACTAAATCAGGCTCACTCCCTACAAGGGCTTGAACATAGCCAGCTTCAAGCAATAACCCGGAAATTCTTTCGGTGTCGTGAGCATTCATCTGGCACCCATAGGTCTCAACTACAAATGACCTAGGCGATATTTCTTGCTCAATGGTGCTCATGAGCCAATCTTAGTAGAAGCAAAGAGTTAAGAAGTCCCCAGCAATTCCCGAATAATACGCCCAGTTATTGAATGGCTAAAGCCTTTTCGAGAGAGAAGGCCATGCACTCTCCGGTAAATCACATCATCTCCAAGATGAGAGCAAGATCTAAACTTGCGCTCTGCCAGAGTAAAGGCCATTTTATATTCTTCTTCATCGTCAATATCTTCAAGGACCTCCTCAATCAAATCTTGGGAGATCCCTTTGAATTTCAGCTCTTGCCCAATTGAACGCTTTGATAACTTCTTCTGTCGTTGTCTAGATTCACTCCAAATTCGGGCGAATTCCAGGTCATTCAACAAACCTTGAAGTTCTAGCTCATCTAGTACTGCAATCGCGATCTCATCCTCAACGCCACGTTTCTTCAAATGCGCGTGGAGCTCGGCCCTACTCTTGGCTCGCGGTGCCAGTGCATAATGCGCAGTGGTCAGTGCGAAAGAGTAGGGATCTGCTTCTACTTCTTGGTTTTTGCTCAATTGGCTAGAAATCTACCTCTGACGCAGCCTCATCGATTGCGGCTACTAGTTCCGCATCAACAACAACTGGAACATAGTGCTGGCGAATTTTGCTTTCGATGTCGTTGGCTAGATCTGGGTTGTCGATCAAGAAGGCACGAGCATTTTCTTTACCCTGTCCTAGTTGATCTGTTTCATAGGTGTACCAGGCTCCGGCCTTCTTTACGATGCCGATTTCAACACCAAGGTCGATAAGTGAACCTTCACGAGAAATACCCACACCGTAGATGATGTCGAATTCTGCTTGTTTAAATGGTGGTGCCATTTTATTTTTTACTACCTTAACTCGAGTACGGTTTCCAACCGCATCAGTGCCATCTTTCAACGTTTCTATGCGTCGAATATCTAGACGAATTGAAGCGTAGAACTTAAGGGCTTTACCACCCGTTGTGGTTTCTGGAGTTCCAAAGAAAACACCAATTTTATCTCGCAACTGGTTAATGAAAATCGCCGTGGTATTTGATTGGTGTAGCGCACCAGTTATTTTACGAAGCGCTTGCGACATAAGACGCGCCTGCAAGCCCATGTGGGAATCTCCCATTTCGCCTTCGATTTCTGCTCGAGGGGTCAGCGCTGCAACTGAGTCAACAACGATTACATCAATTGCGCCGGATCGAATCAACATATCCATAATCTCAAGTGCTTGTTCTCCGGTATCTGGCTGTGAAACCAAAAGTGCATCAATATCAACGCCCAATTTGCGCGCATACTCTGGATCTAGCGCATGCTCGGCATCAATAAATGCTGCGATACCTCCAGCTTTTTGCGCATTAGCGATTGCATGAAGTGCAACCGTTGTTTTACCCGAAGATTCTGGTCCGTAAATTTCTACGACACGTCCTCGAGGTAGCCCACCAATTCCGAGCGCTATATCTAGCGCAACAGAACCAGTTGAAATAACTTCAACAACTTGTGGGCCACGATCGCCCATCTTCATTACTGAACCCTTACCGAATTGACGCTCGATTTGGGCAAGTGCGCTATCTAGGGCTTTGGCGCGGTCTGTTATTTGCTTCTCAGTTTGTTTCTCTGACGGTTCTTTTGCCATTATGTAGACCTTTCATCGATCATCGTTATCGGTCCTGAAGGTACGGAAGGCCACCGACGGCAGAAGTTGTACTCCTGCGGAGATGTGGAACCGCTCAGGCTGGGCATATCCGCGCCAAGTAGCACGAATAGGTTAAGGGTAGCCGAACATCTGTTCGAATTGAAACAACACGCCGCAAAAAAGCTTTTATCTAAATTTTGCCGGCATTTCAGGGTTGTGGGCAATGACGCCCTTCCAAATATCCCCTGGCTCCTGTCCCATGGCCAAGGCCTGTTCAACGGTTGTGCCACCTAGCTCTGCGTGAACCGTATCTTTTGAATAGGTTTCGGGGTCTGGAAAATATTCAGCAATGCGAGCGCGAAGTTCAGTTATCCGCATCTTCTTAGGAGAGCGCTCGGGCTATCTGATCGGCTTGGTACGCCGATTCCGAAGGCGAGAGCGGTGATGCAATCTGGCCAATGAGCCAGTGCAAAACCAGACTTGAATTATTTAAACCAAATATTTTTGTTAAAGATTCTTGAACTGTAGCCCAAAGTGGATGTTCACCCTTTGTCACAAAGCTGGCAATATCTTTTGGGTCGGTCTCAGTCATTCGCCTTAAGGCCGGATCCTCGGAAATTTCACGAGAGAGAACCAGAAGAGCTTTGCTGGGTGAAGGCGCCTTCTTGGCTAGTGCCGCAAGTCTTAAAATTTCAGATTCAAGGAGGCTAAACATCATCTCTTCTTTATCGGCAAAGTGGTTATAAACCGTAGCCCTTGAGACTTGAGCACGAGCTGCAATATCAACCATATTAGATTCGTATGATCCAACTTCTGCAATAACTAATTTTGTACCAGCAAGGATTGCGGTCCGAGAACGTTGAGCTGGTGCGATTGTCATTGGTTTGTCCAATATCAGTAGATATCGACGCTAGCTAGGAAGCTAAGCGGCGGCTTCTACGACGCTGAGTGATGGAACTTGGTTTGCACGTAGTGCAATGGATACATCGGAGATGACAGTTAATAGCGAAAGGCCCAAGGCCTGGCAAATTGAATTGAGGAGTTCTGAAGAGGCTTCTTTCTGACCACGCTCTACTTCAGATAGGTACCCCAGAGAAACTCGAGCTGCCTTTGCAACATCTCGCAGAGTGCGCCCCTGTGAAATGCGCTCCTGGCGCAAGGAGTTGCCGATGTGGGTACGTAAGAGTGTCACGAGGAAAGGATACGCGAAAAAGTGGCTAAAGCGCTCTCAATTGTGGCTTTTCTTACTGTGGCGCGATCGCCTGCGAGCGAGAGGGCAATGACAAAAGTCTCATTTTTACTGGCTATGGCGAGCCAGACTGTTCCGGCCTTTTGACCGTATGCCTTTCCTGGTCCGGCGACTCCTGTGGTGGAAATTGCAAAATCTGACTTGAATAATGATCGTGCACCCTCGGCCATAGCAACTGCAACTTCTTCTGAGACTGAACTGTGTCTTGTAATCAATCTTCTTGGAACTTCCAATAATTTAATTTTGCTTAAGTCGCTATAGCTAGTTACCCCGCCAAGAAACACCTTAGAAGCCCCAGCGACCGCTGTCACGGCTGCGCCTAGTCCGCCGCCAGTAAGAGATTCTGCAACAGAAAGTGTTTTACCAGATTTAGTTAATTGCTTAACGACTGTCGTTGCAAGGTTATTAGATTTCTTCATTTGGCTAGTACCTTTTTGAAATAGGCATAACCTGAGGTTATTGTCAGATAAATGGCAAGAGCCATTATCGCATCCCTAGGAATATGCAGCCATGTAGGGAGCGGCAAAATATAGAAGCCGACCCCAAAGCTCTGGAAGGCGGCCTTTAATTTTCCACCTCTACTCGCCGGGATTACGCCATCACGAATTACTGTGAGCCGAAGTACTGTGACCGAAATTTCCCGAAATAAAATCAGAATCGTTACCCACCACCAGAATTTTCCTTGCATAGAGAGGCCGATCATCGCAGCACCTATTGCAACCTTATCTGCCACTGGATCTAAAAAGGTTCCAAAACTAGTTACCTGCTCGCGCGATCTTGCCAGCTTGCCATCGAAATAATCCGTCAGTCCGACTGCGAAAAATCCGAACCAAGCGATAACTCGCCAGGATGAATCGTCCCCGCCATTTTTAAAAAGTGCATAGCAACAAAATGGCACCGCAATGAGTCTGGATATAGTCAGTGAGTTTGGAAGATTTAAATACTTCATAATGGGATCGCGATTAAATCGACGCCCGATACTTCTGTAACTATCGCCTCTACATATTCGCCGACTTTGTAGTTTGTTCGACCTGATATGAAAGTAGAGCCATCAACTTCCGGACCTTGATGCTCAGCCCGCCCCTCTTGAGTTTCAGCGTCCTCGATAAGAACCCGGACGCGCTCACCAATTCTCTCTTCCGCCCGTTGCATCAAAAATTCATCAACTAATTTCGAGAGCAGTTCAACTCGGGAGTTAATTACATCTTGGTCTATCTTATTTTCCAAGGTTAAAGCTTCAGTTTTATCTTCATCGGAATAACCAAATACACCAATTGCGTCGAGTCTTGCACGAGATAGGAAATCGACAAGTTCATCAAATTCGGCCTGAGTTTCACCAGGAAACCCAACAATTACATTTGAGCGAATTCCTGCTTCAGGAGAGAGGGCTCTAATCTGTGAAATGAGATGCAGGAATGATTCAGTATCTCCGAAGCGGCGCATTCTGCGCAGAACCGTAGGGCTGGCATGTTGAAACGAAAGATCAAAATAGGGCACGACTTTTGGCACTGATGTGATTGCTTGAATTAGCGACGGGCGCATTTCAGCTGGTTGCAGATAGGAAAGTCGAATTCGTTCGACGCCTTGGATTTTTGCAATTTCTGGCAACATGTTCTCTAAAACCTGCATGTCGCGAAAATCTTTACCGTAAGAAGTAGTGTTTTCGCTAACTAAAAAGAGTTCCGAGACTCCCTGATCGGCAAGCCACTTTGCCTCGTCAATAATTTCATTTGGTCGCCGTGACACGAATGAGCCACGAAACATTGGAATCGCGCAGAATGAACATCTGCGATCACAACCAGAAGCAATCTTGAGGGGGGCAACTGGCCCATTTTCTAATCGCTTTCTCAAGAGTGGGGGGGCTTTGGCAATATTGCTCTGTCTATCGGCGGGAGCAATCGGCAATAAGGTGCGGCGATCTTTCGGTGTATGAGCTGCTATGGACCCACCACCAATTATCGTTTGTAAGCGAAGTGAGATCTCCTCATAATCATCGAAGCCCAAGATTGCATCAGCCTCTGGAAGCGCCTGCGCTAACTCTTTGCCATATCTTTCGGCCATACAACCCACAGCAACCACCGCTTTAGTTGTGCCATTACCCTTTAAAGAGTGAGCCTCAAGGAGTGCATCGACCGAGTCTTTCTTTGCACTTTCGATAAATCCGCAGGTATTTATAATTGCAATCTCGGCATGCGCGGGATCACTAACCAGGGTCCAGCCATCGGCAGAAAGTCGGCCAGCCATCTCTTCGGAATCAACTTCATTTCGTGCGCAACCAAGAGTCACTAGTGCCACAGTTCTGGAGGGTTTCGTCAGTAGATCTTCGGCGCTCATCTGCGCCATCTTACAGTGGGTTAACTTTTAAGTCGTTATTAGCCGTTGTTAGAGCTGCCAGGTTGGAATGATAGGTGGACTACTTCCCCGACTCCGCCAGGACTACCAATCTCTTCGCCATTTACATTAAGGGAAACAGCTGCTGCATTTCCAATAATTACCTGAAGAAGCTGGCTATCGCTAAAGGATTTACTCTCTCCTATATTGATAGAGCCACTGAAGACTTGTGCTCCATTTGCATCTTGGATGCCAATCCAAGATTTTCCAGAAATACCTGTAACAACCAGCTCAACTCGAGAAGTCCTTGTTGCGACTACCGCAGAGTTTTGGTTGGTTGTTGAAGGGGCCACACCTTGGCTTGACGGAGTCAAGGATGCTGGTTTCTCATTAGGGAAGAGTGAAATTATCGCTGGGACTGCAATAATAAGTGCTACGACTCCGGCTGCCACCGAAGAAAGAGCTTTATATGAAACTGCTTGCCTAACTCCGCGATGTTTAATTGCACTATTTTCCTCGAGCATATCTACCAACGGCCTGTCAAAATCTCCAGTCGCTTCGGCAAATTTTTCGACGAGATTATCTGGATCAATCCCAATAATTTTTGCAATAGTACGAATATGGCCCCGCGCGTAAGCATTACCACCGCAAGTCGAAAAATTATCAGATTCAATATCAATAATTACTGCTTCGCGAATACGACTAGTTGAAGCAATGTTCGCAGTTGTGTAACCCGCGCGTTCGCGCGCGCACCGAATTTCAGTGCCGAGAGTTACCTTTTCTGGGGTCATTAATTTCCTCAAATACAACTTGGAGGGGATGTCCAAGAGGTAAAGAATAAAACCTTTCTCAGTCAAAGAGCAAGTGCGATCTCGATCCAGTCAAAATTGCCCCTGGAATGGGCCAGTCTTGGATAATCTCACGCTGAATTACAACTTTTTTAAGTCAGAGATTTCCCTGAATTTGCTCGAGAACATCAGGCATTTGTTCGGCCCCGATCAAAACTGTTCTTGCTTTTGAGCCTTCGGTTGGGCCCACAATTCCACGGCTCTCCATCAAATCCATTAAGCGACCAGCTTTAGCAAAACCAATTCTAAGTTTTCGCTGCAACATCGATGTCGATCCGAATTGTGTTGACACGACTAATTGAACAGCTTGCAACAACAAATCCATGTCATCACCAATGTCATCTTCAATAACATGAGCTTTGACGGGGGCCGTTAAATCAAGTCGATAGACCGGCTGAAGTTGAGATTTCACATGGTTAACGATTGCCTCGGTTTCACGTTCTGAAACATAGGCACCCTGAATTCGCATTGCCTTGCTTGCTCCCATTGGCAAAAATAATCCATCACCTTGACCTACCAATTTTTCTGCCCCAGGCGTATCTAAAATAACCCGAGAATCAGCCAAGCTTGAGGTAGCAAATGAGAGTCTTGATGGAACGTTGGCTTTGATGAGACCCGTAACGATGTCAACACTTGGTCGTTGCGTTGCGATAACTAAGTGAATACCAGCAGCCCTTGCAAGTTGAGTGATTCGAACTATCGATTCTTCAACTTCGCGCGCAGCCACCATCATCAAATCTGCCAATTCGTCGATAATAATTAGTAAATATGGATAAGGCTCAAGGATGCGTTCACTGCCTTCTGGAACTACTAATTTTCCGGAACGAACTGCCTTATTGAAATCATCAATATGCCTAAACCCAAAGGCAGAAAGATCGTCGTAGCGCATATCCATTTCCCGAACAACCCAAGCAAGCACATCAGCAGCTTTCTTAGGATTGGTGATTATTGGCGCTATTAAATGTGGGATACCTTCATAGCTTGTAAGTTCCACACGCTTGGGGTCAATCATTACCAAGCGAACGTCATCAGGAGTCGATCTCATCAAGATTGAAACTACAAGTGAATTAATCATCGATGACTTACCTGCGCCGGTTGCTCCTGCAACTAATAGGTGCGGCATCTTGGCCAGGTTCGCACAAATATAATTTCCTTCTACATCCTTACCAAGGGCAATAACCATTGGATGGGTGTCATTTTTGGCTACAGAAGAGCGCAAAACATCGCCAAGTGCAACGATTTCCCGGTCTGTATTGGGAATTTCAATACCTACGGCAGATTTACCTGGGATTGGAGAAAGTATCCGAACATCGCCGCTGGCAACTGCATAGGAAATATTCTTTGAAAGAGCGGTGATTGCTTCTACTTTAACGCCATTTCCTAACTCAACTTCATATCTTGTAACTGTAGGACCGCGCATAAAGCCGGTTACCCGACAGTCGATTCCAAATTGTTCAAAGACCTCAGTCAGTGCCGCAACGACAACATCATTAGCTTTAGACTTAGCCTTTGAGGTGGGTCCAGTTTTCAATAAATCCAAAGAAGGCAACTCGTACTTGCTATCGCCGGTTAATAACATTTGTTTCGCATGTTTAGGCGGCGTTGAGACAGGTGGACTCACCGGTGTTGGGTCTCTTCGAATTTCAACGGTAAATTCCTCGTCAAAACTCTCCTCGTCCAATTCTTCTTCCTCCTCGTGCACAAAACCCTGAACTAAGGGACTCTCGAATGGCGGAGTGTCTGAAATTTCAAATTCGACTTCACCTCGAGCTGCCCTTGCAGCGGATACTTTGCCGCTGCCCCAGTGAAAAAGAGTCGAAAGTCGAGACATAACTTTAGAGACTGGCGTTGCAGTTATTACCAGAAGGCCAAAGAACATCAATATTAAAAGAATCGGAATCGCCAAAATGGTGGTTACAAGAGCAACTAAGGGCGTAGAAATTGCATAGCCAATCCATCCGCCGCCATTTCTGAGTGCTGTTTCACCTGTTCCGGTCGATCCATTAAGAATATGAAGAACCCCGGTGATTGTTATAAGCAATACGAAAGTTCCGACAATTATTCGCCCAGTGGCTCTTACATCGTCAGGAGTTTTGAATAATCTAAAGGCAAAATAAATGAAGATCAAAGGTGCAAAAATACCTAACCGGCCAACCAGATCGAAAACTCCTGCTTGAATTGCTCGTCCCACGACGTTATCTAGGTTGAACCAGACCCCCGCGGCCGAGATAAGGCCGAAAATGAATATAAGAAAGGCAATGCCATCTCGCTGGTGAGCTGGGTCCAAATCCTGAGCACCCCGAAATATAAATCGCACGGACGAACCAAGAGTCTTCGCGATGAATCGCCAAACCGCCCCGATGCCACGAGCCAGTGCGCTTGTCGCGCCGCTCTTGCCAGACGATTTTCTTCTAGTGTTGCTTGTTTTTCTAGCCGCCATAATGGCTAACCCTAAAGCGTTTGCTGAGAGTGGTATCTAAGGCGCGCCGTTATACCTCTATCACCACAGGAACAATCATTGGTTTGCGGCGATGCTTGTCGCCAACCCAACTGCCCACAGTTTTTCTAACAACTTGTTGTAGCTGATGAGTTCCGTTTATACCGTTTCCAACCGCAGTAGCGAGTGCCTTCTCGATTATGCCCTTTACTTCATTAAAGAGTGCATTATCTTCAGTAAATCCTCGGGCATGAATGTCAGGACCGGCAACAATTTTTCCGGTTTGAGATTCAATGACCACAACTACTGAAATAAATCCTTCTTCGCCCAAAATTCTCCGGTCCTTTAATGAGCTTTCAGTTATTTCGCCGATACTCTGACCATCTACATAAACGAATCCCACTGGAATAGCACCAGCAATATCAACATAACCATCAGACATGTCAACGACGATCCCATTTTCAATTACCAGAGTATTTGTTCTGGCAACGCCTGTCCTTATTGCTAGCTCAGCATTAGCTCGGAGGTGGCGCCATTCGCCATGAATAGGCATGACATTTTTTGGCTTAACAATGTTGTAGCAATAGAGGAGTTCACCAGCAGAAGCATGACCAGATACGTGGACCATTGCATTTCCCTTGTGGACCACATTTGCACCGAAACGAGTTAGCTCATTGATGACTCGATAAACTGGATTCTCGTTGCCCGGGATAAGTGACGAAGCAAGAATTACCGTATCGCCTTTCCCAACTTGAATTTCGTGGTCACCATTTGCCATTCGCGAAAGAGCTGCTAGAGGCTCACCTTGAGATCCGGTACAAACTAGAACGACTTTATCGCCATAATCTTTCAGATTTTTTGAATCAACAATCAGATTAGGAGGTACATGCAGATATCCAAGATCTTCTGCCAATTTCATATTTCGAACCATGCTTCGCCCAACATATGCGACCTTACGGCCATGACTTTGGGCAATATCTAAGATCTGTTGAATTCGATGTACGTGAGAAGCAAATGATGCCACAATAACTCTTCGCTCGGTTTGGCGAATTACCCGATCCAGGACTGGACTGATATCTCGTTCTGATGTTGTGAATCCCGGGACGTCGGCATTTGTTGAATCAACTAAGAATAAATCAACACCTTCAGCGCCCAGGCGGGCGAATGCCGCAAGATCAGTTATGCGACCATCTAGCGGAATTTGATCCATCTTAAAATCACCAGTTGCAAGCGCAAGGCCTGCTGGGGTTCTGATTGCTACAGCAAGTCCATCTGGGATTGAGTGGTTTACTGCCACAAATTCCAATTCGAATGGTCCAAATTTTTGAATCATCCCAGCTTTAACTTCAACCATTGGCGCTGTGATGCGACGCTCTTTTAACTTTGCTCCGATAAAAGCCAACGTTAATTTCGAGCCCACAATTGGAATGTCACTTCGCTCACGTAATAAATATGGGACTGCTCCAATATGATCTTCGTGTCCGTGCGTCAAAAATATTGCCTCTATATCGCCCAACCGTTCGCGGATGTAATCAAAGTCCGGCAGAATTAGATCAATTCCGGGCTGATTCTCTTCAGGAAAGAGAACTCCGCAATCAACAACTAGTAGCCGTCCTTCGAATTCAAAGACAGTCATGTTACGACCGATTTCGCCAATTCCGCCCAGCGCGACTATGCGTAGAGTTTTTGGTGCAAGCTTGGCTGGATAAGGTAAATCTGGATGCGGATGATTCATTAGTTAAGTGTTACTCCACCTTGTCGTAGGTCCTCCTGCAGTTGCGCTATCTGCGCAGCCGTAGCATCGACAAGTGGCAATCTTGTAAATCCACCAGGTAGCCCCATTAAATTGAGTGCGGCCTTTGTCAATATCGCACCTTGGGTACGGAAGGTTCCGGTGAATACCGGTAATAATTTTTGGTGGATTTCTAACGCGCGCTCACTTCTTCCCGCAAACCAGGCATCGAGCATCTCGCGCAAATCCCTACCGATTGTGTGACCGCAGACTGAAACAAATCCAACGGCACCAACTGCTAGTAGCGGCAAATTAAGAATATCGTCACCCGAATAGACAGGGATACCAGAGCGTTGAATCACCCATGAAGTTTCAGCAATATTTCCTTTGGCATCTTTTAGCGCCACAATATTTGGGTGTTTGGCCAACTCAACAATAGTGTCTGTTTCAATTTGGATTCCAGTACGTCCAGGAATGTCGTACATCATGACAGGAAGTTCGGTTGCATCAGCCATGGCACGAAAATGGGCAGCAATACCTGATTGTGGTGGCTTGTTGTAATAGGGAGTAACTACAAGCAAGCCGTCCGCACCCGCTTTAGCAGCGCGCTTTGCTTGAACAATCGAATGTGAAGTTTCATTGTTACCAGCGCCTGCCACAACATAAATTTTTGTGCCAACTGTTTTCTTTACGACACTTACGATTTGATCCTTCTCATCATCACTTGTCGTCGGTGCTTCACCGGTTGTCCCGTTGACAACAATTCCATCGTGTCCAACCGAGACTAAATGCGCGGCCAACTTCTCTACGCCCGCCCAATCAATTTCACCATCTTTATTAAATGGCGTCACCATCGCGGTGATTAGACGACCAAATGGTGGATTAATAATCATACCCATAGGCTACAGGTAAAATAAGGGGCTTTAAGGTGCTATTCGTCCAGATTTTTCGAATGCCGCATAGGTCATAGGCATTAATTCGGCAAAATTCTTCTCCATCTTCTCAGCAACCATCTCGATCTCGCGCTGTGGATACGACGGAAAATGAGAGCCCTCACTTGATGTACGCAGTGATAAGAAATTCATTAGCGCTCGAGCATTCATTGTCACATACATTGATGAATAGAGGGTCACAGGCAATACAGCCCGAGCTACCTCACGGGCAACACCGGAAGCCAATATTATTTGGTAATTCTCATAAGCCAATGTGCACGTTTCCTTGATTGCCCTAACTGTTATATCGAATTGCTCCTGCGATCCATCAACGAATGTGTAGGCGCCAGTCTTGCCAACCTGGACTAACTTGCGCTCCTTGCTCGGAATATAAAATACTGGCCGAAGTTCACGGTAGCGACCACTCTCTTCGTTATATGAAGCAATACGATGTCTCATAAATTCGCGAAAGACAAATATCGGAGCCGAGACAAAAAAAGTCATCGATGTATGTTCAAAAGGACTTCCATGGCGCTCTCGAGCCAAATAATTAATTAGACCCGCATCTCTCTCGCTTGATTCGCCTACGGTCTCTAGGGTTGTTTCTCCTGCAGTAGACACTCGCGCCGCCCAAATTACATCGGCATCACTTGCGCTCGATTTAACAAGCTCCACAGTCATATCATCACGAAAAACTATTTCCTCTTTTGCACCATCTAAATTATTGAGAGCCATGGCCCGACCTTACATAAATCCGAGCCTCTCACCTTGGATTAGGGCATACTTCGGGCGTGTCAGTTAAGAGAGACTCCTTCAGCGTTGCGATTACGGTAGGCGCATATGGCAGTGCATTTGGGGCTGCAGCTGTCTCTGCAGACTTCACAGTTCTCCAGACTTGCTTACTTTCGCTCCTTCTATTTTCTGGCGCCTCCCAATTCGCAGTTGTTGGAGTGATCGCAGCAGGCGGCACTGCCTTAAGTGCAATTGCAACCTCAACTTTATTGGGAACGCGAAATGGACTCTATGGCCTGCGGTTGGCCCCCCTTTTGAAACTCCATGGCTGGCGAAGAGTTATCGCAGCGCAAATAACAATCGACGAATCAACAGGTGTAGCGCTTGCGCAGAACAATGAAGAGGATATGAAGAAAGGTTTTTGGTATACCGGCTTTGGTGTTTTCTTCTTTTGGAATCTATTTACCTTGGCTGGTGCACTAGGCGCCCAAGCAATCGGAAATCCTTCGGCGTGGGGGTTGGACGCGGCTGTTCCCGCTGCATTTATCGGATTACTCTGGCCAAGACTTACTGATCCTAAATCTTGGGTACTCGCAGGTTTAGCAATCGTTTTAGCACTTAGCTTCACCCCGTTCGTTCCTGCGGGAGTTCCAATTATTTCCTCGGCTCTTCTAGCCATAATAATTGGTTGGCGCCGATGAGCACTTTCTGGATAGCAGTTCTTGGGTCGAGCACCTTGGCCTTCATGACGAAATTTCTCGGCGCTTCAGTGCCTCAAAGCCTCTTGAACCATCCTCGGATTTTGCGAATTAATAACCTTATTCCTGTTGCTTTACTAACTGCTCTTGTCGCTGTTAATACTTTCGCTGATAAAACGAAATTAGTACTAGATAGCCGAGCACTTGGCATGGCAGCAGCTATTACTCTCTTGATAGCAAAGGCACCATTTCCGATTGTTGTGATTGGCGCTGGGCTAACTTCAGCACTTGCTTATCGTTTCATTTAGGAAATTTTAAAGAAGCCCTAATTCTGATAATTTAGCTTTTAACTCATTATCTGAAGGCTCTGTTAAATGAGAGCCATCTTGAAACACAATTACTGGAATTGACTGAGCGCCGCCATTAATCTCGGTAACTTTCTCAGCCGCACTTTTGTCGAGTTCAACATCTATGTAATCGAATTCAACGCCAGTTGAGGCTAGAAACCGCTTGGATCTTCGGCAGTCTCCGCACCATTGCGCTCCGTACATCAATATGTTTGCCATTAGGCCTTCCTTTACTCCTTTTACTCTGAAAATTCTTTTTAAGATAGATCCATATAGTTCTCAAGACCGACAGTCAGTCCAGGGTGCAGGGATACATTTCTTATACCCAACAAAACTCCTGGCATAAATCCGGTTCGATCAATTGAATCGTGGCGGATAGAAAGTGTTTCGCCAACATCCCCAAGGATTACTTCTTGATGAGCAACCGCGCCACGAAGCCGAACTGAGTGAATTTGTACGTCGCCTATCTTAGCACCACGTGCACCTGGCATTTGTGAAACGGTTGCGTCAGGCATGGCTGATTTATTTGCACCTTTGCGTGCTTCATTAATTAATTCTGCAGTTCTAAAAGCAGTTCCAGATGGGGCATCTACTTTTGCTGGGTGGTGCAATTCGACAATTTCAACCGATTCGAAATATTTTGAAGCTTTCGCAGCGAATTGCATCATTAAGACGGCGCCGAGGCCAAAGTTTGGGGCGACTAGAGCTCCAACTTTTGGATTTAAAGCGAGCCATGAATTGACAAGTTGAAATTTTTTCTCATTAAAGCCAGTGGTTCCGACCACAACGCTTATTCCATGTTTGATCGAAAATTCTAAATTACCCATCACTGAATCTGGATGAGTAAAATCAACTACAACCTGAGCTCCGCTAGAAACTAATTGATCCAATGTGTCGTCAATATCGATCGCGGCTACAACTTCCAAATCTTGCGTTCCAGTTATCGCCTTAATAGTTTCGGAACCCATACGTCCCTTTGCTCCTAATACTGCAACCTTTATGCTCATGCGATCACCTTTTCAAATTTGGCGGTACTTCTAAATGGTCCAACAAGGGCAAGAGTAGCGGGAGCGCTGAACAATTCGCGAGCTAATTCCTGAACTTGCTCTGGGGTAACTGCCTTAACTTTATTCAAAATTTCATCAAAACTCGTTATCTTGCCGTAAACCAGTTCACTTTTGCCGATACGGCTCATACGTGAGCCAGTATCTTCTTGACCCAAGATAAGACCACCAGTAACTGCGCCTTTGGCGCGCGAGATCTCTTCGAGAGTTAAGCCATACTCCATTACTGACTCGCTGATATCACGCATCAACCTTAAAACTTCAGCGGTCTTATCTGTTTTACAGCCTGCATAAAATGCCAGAGTTCCAGTGCCTGCGAATTGCTGCGGATAGGCATATGTTGTGTAGGCAAGACCGCGTTTCTCTCTAATTTCCTGGAAGAGGCGCGAGGACATTCCGCCACCTACTGCAGAAGCTAAAATACTTAGAGCAAATCTTCGCTCATCATTTCGATCTAACCCTGGGAATCCATAAAGAATATGTGCCTGTTCGGTCTTTCGATCTATCAATCCAACTTTGCCAAGTCCGGGGGTCTTAATTGAGTTGGAAACTCTCGTCGTGTGCTTGTTCGCTGGGACATCTAGAAAACCATCTCTTGAAAGCGCCTCCTCGATCATAGCAACAACTTTTTTGTGCTTGATATTTCCGGCTACAGAAACTACTAGATTCTCTGGTTGATAGTGCTTCTTGTAATAGTTAAAAATAGAGTTGCGCGGCGCTCTATTTATGGATTCCACAGTGCCAAGAACCGAGCGCCCAATTGGTGAATTTCCGTAATAAGTTTCTAGGTAAAGCTCATGAATATAATCCGAGGGATCATCATCGCGGACTGAAATTTCGCTTAAAACTACCTTGCGCTCTGAATCAACATCTTCGGCGGTGAACGTTGATGAAGTGATTAAATCTGTCACTACATCGACAGCTAAAGGTAAATCTGTATCGATAACTCGAGCATAAAAGCAGGTGTATTCCTGGCCAGTGAAAGCATTCATCTCTCCACCGACAGCTTCGATTGCGGATGAAATTTCAAGAGCATTGCGGCGCTCTGTTCCTTTAAAAAGCAGGTGCTCTAGAAAATGAGAAGCCCCCGCAACGGATTTAGATTCGTCGCGGGAGCCAACATTTGCCCAAATTCCTACCGCAGCGGAGCGAGATGTACTGACTTCTTCAGTAACAATTCGCAGCCCGCTGGGCAAGATTGTTTTACTCAATTATTCTCCGGCTTCCTTGCCAGGAATAGTGCCATCTGCAAGAACTGGAACCAATGAGAATTTACCCTTTGGATCAATCTCTGCGATTTCAACTTCTACCTTGTCGCCAACTTTCATAACTTCCTCAAGGTTTTCAATGCGCTTTCCACCATGCATTTTACGAATCTGCGAGATGTGAAGCAATCCATCTTTGCCTGGAACGAGTGAAATAAAGGCTCCAAATGTTGCTAGTTTTACAATGCTTCCGTTGAAGCGCTCGCCCACTTTTGGAATAACTGGGTTCGCGATTGCGTCAATCATTGCTTTAGCAGCTTCTGCCTGTGAACCTTCAAGAGCGCCGATATAGACAGTTCCATCATCTTCAATGGTGATATCTGCTCCTGTTTCATCCTGAATTTGATTAATCATTTTGCCCTTAGGCCCGATGATTGCGCCGATTAGATCGACTGGAACCTTAACTGAAATGATGCGAGGAGCAAGAAGGCTCATCTCATCTGGTGCATCAATTGCTTGGTTCATGATGTCAAGAATGGTTAGGCGTGCCTCTTTTGCTTGCAGCAGGGCTGAAGCCAATATTGAAGCAGGAATACCATCAAGTTTGGTATCTAACTGAAGGGCAGTAACGAAATCTTTCGTTCCTGCAACCTTAAAGTCCATATCTCCGAAGGCATCTTCTGCGCCCAGAATATCTGTGATTGCAACGTATTCGGTCTTGCCATCAATAACATCCGAAATAAGTCCCATCGCAATACCTGCAACAGCGGCCTTAAGTGGAACACCTGCATTGAGCAGCGACATTGTCGATGCACAAACAGATCCCATTGATGTTGAACCGTTTGATCCAAGAGCCTCTGATACTTGGCGAATCGCATATGGGAATTCTTCGCGGCTTGGAAGAACAGGTACGAGAGCACGTTCAGCAAGAGCTCCGTGACCAATTTCGCGGCGCTTTGGCGAACCAACACGGCCCGTCTCACCCACTGAATATGGTGGGAAGTTGTAGTTATGCATGTAACGCTTGTGATTCTCTGGACTCAAAGTATCTAGTTGCTGTTCCATCTTCAACATGTTCAATGTTGTGACACCAAGAATTTGAGTTTCACCACGTTCGAAGATTGCTGAACCGTGAACGCGAGGAACAACTTCTACCTCGGCGGTAATCGCGCGAATATCGCGAATCCCGCGCCCATCAATACGAATCTTGTCGCGAAGTACGCGTTGGCGTACTAACTTTTTCGTAACTGAACGAAGAGCTGCAGAAATTTCTTTCTCGCGGCCTTCAAAAGTTACAGCCAATTTTCCGTTTACAGCAGCGTTGATCTCATCAAGTTTTGTCTCACGATCTTGCTTTCCAGCAATCGTAAGCGCCTTTGCAAGTTCAGCTTCTGCTTCCGCAGCTACTGCAGCATATACATCGTCTTGGTAATCCAAGTAGACCGGAAATTCTCCGGTTGGCTTTGCGGCAACTTTTGCAAGTTCCAACTGTGCTTCGCAAAGTATGCGAATAAAAGGCTTAGCGGCCTCAAGTCCCTCACCAACGATCTCTTCGGTTGGAGCTTTTGCGCCACCCTTAATCAGATCAATTGTTTGAGTTGTTGCTTCTGCTTCAACCATGATTATTGCAATGTCACCATCAATTATTGAACCGGCAACCACCATGTCGAATACCGCTTTTTCCAAGTCGGAATGATTTGGGAATGCAACCCATTGGCCCTCAATTAAAGCGACGCGAACGCCACCGATTGGACCAGAGAATGGCAAGCCAGCAAGTTGTGTTGACATTGATGCTGCATTGATTGCGATTACGTCATACATGTGATCAGGGTTAAGCGCCATAATCGTTACGACAACTTGAATTTCGTTACGAAGGCCCTTTACGAATGATGGGCGAAGTGGTCTGTCAATCAAACGGCAGGTAAGAATTGCATCTTCTGACGGACGTCCTTCTCGACGGAAGAAAGATCCTGGAATCTTTCCTGCTGCGTACATGCGTTCTTCAACATCCACGGTAAGTGGGAAGAAATCGAATTGATCCTTTGGCTTCTTCGAAGCAGTTGTTGCTGATAGCAACATTGAATCATCATCTAAATAAACAAGTGCAGCTCCTGCAGCTTGACGAGCTAGGCGGCCGGTTTCAAACCGGATCTCGCGCTTTCCAAATTTGCCGTTATCAATTACTGCAACGGCGGTCTTAACATCTTGACCTTCCATAGGTCGACTCCATTCTAATTAACACACATCAGCAACGGATCTTCGATGGAAGCCCACGGGATATCTATTTATTAATATAGATGGCCCCAAAGCCACAACCGAGGACCGATTTACTGATGAGTGAGTTTTTGCTAAATTAGCGACGAATACCGAGTTTTTCGATAATCGCTCTGTAACGTGTTACATCGCTCTTTGCAAGATATTGCAAAAGGCGACGACGCTTACCGACCATAAGAATCAGACCACGACGATTGTGGTGATCATGCTTATTCACCTTTAGGTGCTCGGTGAGTTCTTCAATTCGCTTTGATAGCAATGCGACCTGTGCTTCAGGACTTCCCGTGTCAGTAGCGGAAGCGCCATATTTTGCAATGATTTCTTTTTTCTCTGCTGGCTGTAGAGCCATTTGGAACTCCTCTTACTTTCACGAGGGCCTCGGTGTGAATCACGAAGGCTCGATTGCTCGCTTGTTGTTGGCAAAGGTTACCAGCGGCCATCCATCCTGAGAAATCCAGCTAATTACGCTTCAATTTACACGGGTAAATCCCGTTAATTCGGCAGCCTTGTCGCAATCCTCCTTTATCTGAATTAATAAGGAATCGATAGATTCAAATTTTAAGGTATCTCGAAGGCGCCAACCGAATTCAATAATCGCGCTTTCTTCATATAAATCTAAATCTGTTTGATCGAGTGCATATGCCTCGACTTGTCGACCTCGAACTCCGGGAAAGGTCGGGTTAGTCCCAATCGATATTGCAGCAGGCCAGCGATTTTTAGCAACGGTTAGCCAGCCGGCATAAACACCATCGGCTGGTATGCAGGCTAGAGCATCGAGGCCAATATTTGCAGTTGGATAACCAATAGCCCTGCCCCGCTTCTCACCATGAACTACAGGGCCAACTAAATAATGATTTCGTGTCAAAAGCTCCCCGGCCCGTTCGACTTCACCATCAAAAATCAATCCTCGGATTCTTGTTGAAGAAATTGGATTTCCTCGATTTTCAGAGAGTTTGACGATGGTAGTTTTGAAGCCTTTTTTTACGCCTTGCAAGTAATGAGCCGTTCCCTCAGCCTTATGTCCAAAAGTAAAATTCTCGCCAACAACAACGTGTGTTGCTGCCAATTTCTTCACCAAAACTTCATCGATAAATTCATCTGGGCTTAAGGCGGCAAACTCTTCAGTGAAATCCATAACTACAACCTCATCCGCACCGTGTAATTTTAATTGCCGGACTCGATCTTCTAGCGGAAGTAATTGCATCGCAGTTCGTTCTGGTGCAAAAATCTGAGTTGGATGTGGATAAAAAGTCAGGGCGCTCACTTTGCCATGGGACTTTGCTCTGAGGAGCAACTCTTGATGGCCAGCGTGGACGCCGTCAAAAATTCCTATAAGAACACAATTGTTCACTTGGTTATTCTTTCACAGCCACAAGGATTGGTGTTGCAACTGCTTTGCCTGCGATTTGCTTGTTCAATAATAGAGCTACGAATTCTCCGCTCTGGTCAAGAGCGGCAGTGGCACCTAATTCCTTATTTGCATCTACTGGTCTGCCAAAAGAAATCTCACTATTTTCTGCGAAATCTAGCGTCCTAGTTGGCAAGATTCTAGATATACCAGAAGCTACTGTTATTAATTCTGCATCTGCCAGTTCACGGCACTCTGAAATATCAAAGGGAGAGACCAAGGTTCTGCGCAACTCCGTGAGGTGGCCTCCAACATTTAATAGTTCACCAAGATCTCTAGCGATGGATCTAATATAAGTTCCGGCACTGCACTCGACAATCACGCTGATATCAACAAATTCCTCGACCTTTGTAACAGCCATGATCTCAATTCCGTTGATATTCACCTCGCGAGCAGGAATGTAAACTACTTCTCCATCTCGGACTCGTTGGTGCGCTGGCTTGCCCGATATTTTTATCGCCGAAACTGAACTCGGTCGCTGTAAAATGTTTCCAACAAAATTTTTCAATGCCTGCTCTATCTCTTCGGTAGATATACCTGAAGCATCTGAGCTTTGTATTACTTCACCTTCGCGGTCATCTGTATGAGTGCTCTGTCCAAGTCGAATAGTCGCTTCATATTTTTTTCCACCATCAGTTACATACTGCAATAGTCTGGTGGCAGTTCCAATACCAAGAACTAGAACTCCGGTGGCCATTGGATCCAGAGTCCCTGCATGTCCAATTCGTCTCGTGCCAAATTTCTTCCGTGCCCTGGCCACTACATCATGACTTGTTATGCCGGCCGATTTATCAATTAGCGCGAAGCCATTCATATTCTGCTAATTACTCATCTACGTGCTTATAAGGATCTGCATCTCCTGCTGGCTTGGCACCTTCACGTGCTCTGGCCAACTCGGCATCTTTTTTTGCGACTTCTGAAAGTAAATCATTCATCGCCGAGGCACTTTCCTGCAAGCCATCTTGAAAAAATTCAAGACTGGGGGTTATCCGTAAGCCAAGAGTTCGCCCAACTTCAGTTCTAAGCATTCCTCGTGCTGAATTTAGCGCAGCAGCTGTAGCACTCTGCTCGGCTTCATCTCCAAGAACGGTATAAAAGATTGATGCTTGTTGCAGGTCACCTGTAACTCGAACATCAGTAAGTGTTATGAAACCCAAACGCGGATCTTTAACCCGCATTTCAAGGGCTTGGGCAACAATTTCCTTAATTCGATCAGCGACCTTTAGTGCGCGGTTAGATGCCATGTTTTATGCACGCTTCTTCTCGCGCAACTCGTAGGTTTGAATGATGTCGCCGACTTGAATGTCCTTGAATGATCCAAGTCCGATACCGCACTCATAACCATCTTTAACCTCAGTTGCATCATCTTTGAAGCGACGTAGCGAATCAACAATCAGACCTTCGCCAACTATTACGCTATTTCGCAGCGTCCTGGCCTTGGCATTTCGTTTAATCGTTCCATCCTGGACAAGGCAACCGGAAATATTTCCGAACTTGCTTGACTTGAAGATGTCTCGAACTTCGGCATTTCCAAGAATGACTTCTTCGTATTCTGGCTTGAGCATGCCCTTTAGCGATGCTTCGATTTCTTCGATTGCGTTGTAAATAACGGTGTAGAAACGAATTTCCACTCCTTCAACTTCAGCAAAGATTGCCGTCTGAGGTTCTGGTTTTACGTTGAACCCGATTATTACAGCGGTTGAAGCTGATGCAAGAGTTACATCACCCTTTGTAATTGCACCGACGCCGCGGTGAATTACGCGAAGATCTACTTCACTACCAACATCAAGTTGTAGAAGTGCATCTTCCAGTGCTTCGACAGAACCAGAAACGTCTCCCTTGAGAATAAGGTTAAGAGTGCTGATCTTGGATTGCTCCATAAAGTCTTCAAGTGAGACTTTCTTGCGAGTCTTAGCAAGTAGCGCATTTCGCATTGCAAGCTGACGCTTTTCAGCAATTTGACGAGCAGTTCGATCGTCTTCAGCAACAATAAAGGAATCGCCCGCGCCAGGCACCGAGGTGAAGCCTAGGACCTGGACTGGACGCGATGGACCTGCTTCAGTAACGGGATCGCCATTCTCATCCAACATTGCACGCACTCGGCCAAAAGCCCCACCGGCGACAATTGCATCACCAATATGTAGCGTTCCACGTTGAACTAGAACTGTCGCAACTGGACCGCGACCCTTATCTAGATTAGCTTCAATAGCAACGCCTCGAGCAACATCATCTGCTATCGCACGGAGATCTATTGCAGCATCTGCTGTTAGAAGAATCGCATTAATCAGATCATCAATTCCGGCACCTGATTTTGCAGAAACATCAATGAACATTGTCGTTCCGCCGTACTCCTCTGCAATCAAGTTATATTCGGTTAATTGTTGACGAATCTTGTCTGGGTTTGCGCCTTCTTTATCAACCTTATTCACAGCTACGACGATTGGAACATCGGCGGCTTGGGCGTGATTCAGTGCTTCAATCGTTTGTGGCATTACACCATCATCGGCAGCAACAACAAGAACTGCAATATCAGTTACCTTTGCACCACGGGCACGCATAGCGGTAAACGCTTCGTGGCCAGGTGTATCGATAAAGGTAATCGCACGATTTTGACCCTCGTGGTCATGATGAATTTGATAAGCGCCTATGTGCTGAGTAATTCCGCCAGCTTCGCCGCGACCTACCTCAGTCTTTCGAACGGCATCGAGCAAACTTGTTTTACCGTGATCAACGTGACCCATGACGGTGACAATTGGCGAGCGCACAACAAGATCGGCCTCATCAATATCTTCCAACTCTTGATCCAAGTCAATATCAAATTGCTCTAGTAGTTCACGGTCTTCATCCTCTGGGCTAACAATTTGGATGCTGTAACCGAGCTCAGCACCTAAGAGCATGAAAGTATCTTCATTTACAGATTGAGTCGCGGTAACCATTTCACCTAAGTGGAATAGCGCAGAAACTAGCGCTGCTGGATCGCCACCAATTTTTTCGGCAAAATCCATAAGAGTTGCACCACGACGAAGTCGTATTGCAGTTTTGCCATCACCATGCGGAATAACTGCGCCGCCGAGTGAGGGTGCCGCCATATTGTCGAATTCTTCACGTAGCGCTTTCTTACTCTTGCGTCCCTTACGAGATTTTCCGCCTTGCTTTCCAAATGCGCCTGCAGTTCCACCGCGTTGATGGCGACCGCCACCTTTTCCGGCTCCACCGAATGTTGTTGGTGCGCCACCCGCAGTTGTACTCGGTGTGCGATATGGCGAATTTGTATTTGGTGCGCCACCAGTTCCGCTTGGACGTGCACTCCCCGGAGCACCGGTTCCTGCAGGACGTCCTTGCTGCGGACGGGCAGCAAAACCTGGGCGAACTGAACCTGGGCGTGCACCTGACATAGGTGGTCGCTCACCAGGACGAAGTGGACGTTGTGCAGGGGGACGCGGCATTGCATTAGTTGATGAAAATGGATTATTACCTGCACGTGGTGGCCTTGGCATTGCTGGTGCACCAGGTGTTGGGCTACTAAACGCATTGTTTCCAGGGCGCGGCATCTGAGGAGTTGGGGGAACGGGTCGCAGTTCAGACTTTTCTTTAGAATCATTTGGAATTGGTGTCACTTGTACCGGCGTTGATTTTTCTGGCGCAGCCATGATTTCACTTTGTGCTTTAGAAAGTTGCGCACGTGTTGCTTCTGGTAAGGATGCTAGGGCAGCTTCGATTTCTTCCGCAGTTGGAGTTGCCGCCTTTTTGGCAGCTGTTTTCTTAGCCGCTGCCTTTTTGACAGGTTTTGCCGCTGGCGCAGCTTCTTTTAGATCCGGAAATTTATCCATCAACTTGCGCACTACCGGTGCCTCGACGGTTGATGAAGCAGAACTGACAAACTCGCCGACTTCTTGTAGTTTAGCGAGGAGAGCTTTGCTCTCTAAACCTAATTCTTTTGCTAATTCGTAAACGCGGACCTTTGCCACAGTTGCCTTCCTGTCTTGGCCCCACGTCTTAATTGGAGCCTAAATTAATGCCTTAATCATGAATGCGCGGTGCTCATGGTTACTTCTTATCCCAGTTTGGGTTTGACATAGCTTTCGCTCCTATTTTTAAAATTTTGAACGTTTTTAAATACTAATTATTTAAAAACTTTTCCAGCAAGTCCGTCGAAAGATTTTCATCAATTCGAAAGGCCCGTTGAAATGACCGACGTTCCTTTGCAACATCGAAACACTTCCGATGGAGCCAAGCACCACGACCAAATTTACGGCGATCTTCATCAGGCAAAACCTGATTTCCAACCTGAACTACTCGAAGTAGTTCGCTGAAGTTCTCTCGCTTACGACAAGCAATGCAGCTCCGAATCGGAATCGGCATTTCTTATCCCTCACAATTTCAAACTATCAGGGGCCAACCTTACTCGTGAAATTGCCTGGCATCCAATTCTCTGGTCGGCTTCCCAGTCCTTAGGCGGGAGAATCCTCAGTCGAAAGAGCAATTCCCCCGCCTTCAAGTAATGGTTGTGAGTCGGGCGAGTCCGATGGGGATTCCACCTCAATTTTCGGGGGTTTTTCAATTCGCTCCACCGGGTTGTCAGGATGAATATCAATACGCCATCCAGTCAGTCGGGCAGCAAGCCTTGCATTCTGACCATCCTTGCCAATAGCAAGTGAGAGTTGGTAATCAGGAACGACAACCTTCGCTGACTTTGTTTCTAGGTCAACGACTTCACAACTAGAGACTTTTGCCGGAGCTAAAGCATTTGCCACATAGACCGCCGGATTCTCGGAATAATCAACGATGTCAATTTTTTCCCCATTTAGCTCATCCATTACCGCTTTAGCTCGAGCACCTAGTGGGCCAATAAGAGCACCTTTAGGGCTAACACCAGAACGATGCGAACGTACCGAAACCTTGCTACGGAAACCCGGTTCACGGGATACGCCAACAATTTCTACAATCCCATCTTTGAGCTCGGGAACTTCGAGAGAGAAAAGTGTTTTAACCAGTAATGGATGCGTTCTAGAGAGCGTAATTTCTGGCCCCTTTAAGCCTTGCTTAACATCAACAACAAAGCATTTAATCCGATCACCATGGCGATAAGTTTCAGTAGGAACTTGCTCGTTTGGCGGAATTTTTCCTTCGGCGCGACCTAAGTCAACATAAACCAAGGTTTCATCTCGGCCCTGCTGGATTACTCCAGAAATTACATCACCAACACTTGCGGAAAATTCTTCAACCACATCTGCATCTTTGGCTGCACGCATTCGCTGTTTAATTTCTTTGCGTGTGATTGACTGAATTACATCTTGAAAACCCTCAGGCATGTGCGTGATGGTCTCAGTATAAATACCTTCATCGTTAAATTTTGGAACGTGAATCAAAATTTCACCATCAACGCGATTTAAAACTGCTCGTCCTTGTGGCATAGCATCAAGTAAAGCTACATATGCTTCTGTAACAGCATTTTCAATAGCGCTAATCATTTTTTCTAGAGGAATCTCTTTTTCAATAGTGAGCGCAATCAACGCATCAACATCGACGCTCATTCGCTTTCCTCATTCTTGAGCGGCTTGAATTCGATCTCGATCATTGCTCGTTTGATATCTTGGAATGATATTGATTGCCTTCCAATTAGCACCTCAGTTTCAGTGCTCTCTCCAATGCGCCCGCCAATTTCCTGACCGCTAAACAAAGTCACATTTATCAGACGTTCAATATTTTTGCGCCAGTGTCGAGGCTTAGTAAGTGGCCGGTCTAGCCCTGGCGAGGTAACTTCTAAGGTGAATGCGCCCTCACCAACTGAGGCAAGAGTTTCGATAACTTCAGATATCTGCTTAGTTACTGCGGTGACTTGATCTAAATTTAAATGCTCATCGCTATCTACGATAACGGTAATAATTTTCACCTTGCCAGCAGTTGTTATTGTTAACTCTTCTAGATAATTGCCCGTTGTACTAATAATTGGCTCAATAACAGCGCTAATTTCCTCGTTTAATGACATCTCTTATAACCTTTCCGATATTAAGTTTTAATTTGCCAGCCAATCGTAACCCACTTTTGCGATCAGAATTATCGTCACAGCTAGAAATACCTTTCGAACCAGAGGCGAGCCGCCCCTGATTGCAAGCCTTGACCCGATTATGGCCCCGCACACATTGCATACTGCGAGCAATAAGCCCAATTTCCACCAGATATGTCCGGTAATCTGGAAAGAGATGAGCGCTCCAAAATTTGTGGCGATATTTACCAACTTGGCAGTCGCAGAAGCCCTAAGGAATGCGTAACCAACTAAGCCGACCAGAAGAAAAACTAGAAAAGTTCCAGTTCCGGGTCCAAAAATTCCATCATAGAAACCAATGGTCAGGCCCGAAGCCAGAACGATTTGATGGCGCCGGCGTTGACTAAATTTTAGATTCTCCTTT
Organism: uncultured Actinomycetes bacterium; assembly: GCA_937876245.1. Classification (GTDB taxonomy): domain Bacteria; phylum Actinomycetota; class Actinomycetes; order Nanopelagicales; family Nanopelagicaceae; genus AAA044-D11. The sequence continues at coordinate 42,825 of CALEGP010000009.1, forward strand.
ATCCCAAGTTCGGGCTTAAACCAGGTATAAAGAGCAACGCTGATGAGTAAGAAAATAATCAAAGGCTGGAAAATAGCAGTTGGGAACAAGCTTGCAAGTCTGGCACCTAGTACTGAACCAAAGAAGGCCGGGAGCGCCATATAGCAAGTAACTCTTAAATCTGGCTTAACTTTTCTAAAGTAATTTGCTGCCGCAGATGAAGTACCGAAGATTGAGATGACCTTGTTTGTTCCAAGAATTAGCGGGATCGACTTCTCAGGTAGCCCAATTAATAGCGCGGGAAGTTGGACTAAGCCACCACCGCCAGCAACAGCATCCACAAAACCAGCAAATCCTGCAGCTATTGCTAGGAAAACTGCAGTTTCTATTCCCATTTAATTAAGAATTTAAAACCTTAGTACTAATTTCAGTTACTGCCTTCAGTAATTCAATTTCCGTTTTCTCGCCAGTGCTTCGAACTCTAAATTCAACTTTGCCTTCGGCAAGCGCCTTGCCTACTATGACAATAAAAGGAATTCCGATTAATTCTGCATCTTTGAATTTCACGCCCGCACTTGGTTCACGGCGATCATCGAACAATATTCGAAGACCCTTCTCCTCTAAATCTTCAGCCAAAGTAAGGGCCGCTCTAAAGACTTCATCTTCTTTTCCGGTCGCAACAATGTGTACATCAGCAGGAGCGATTTCGCGGGGCCAAGATAAACCTATTTCATCATGTGTTTGTTCGGCAATCGCAGCGACAGCCCGAGAAACTCCAATTCCGTACGAGCCCATTGTTACTACTTGAGACTTGCCATTCTTGTCGAGAACAGTTAAATCAAGGGCTTGAGCATATTTTCGGCCTAGTTGGAAAATATGACCAATTTCTATTGCCCGATCAATCACAACTGGGCTCTCACACTTAGGACATAAATCTCCGGCGCGAACTTCTGCTGCCTCGACATATTTTTCAACTTCGAAATCCCGCCCATTCGTTACAAATCGAGCATGGGTGTCTCTCTTATTTGCACCAGTTATCCAATGAGACCCTGGAAGGACTCTTGGGTCGGCCAAGAGTTGAACGCCCAGTTTTTTAGCATCCTGAGGTCCAACATAGCCTTTAACAAGACCAGGAAACTTCGCAAAATCGGAATCCTCAAAGAGCCTGAGCTCTTGTACGCCAGGTAGATTCGCCTGCAATCTCTTTAAATCTACTTCCCGGTCTCCCGGAACCAAAACAGAGATCGCCTTATCATCTGCAATGAGTAGAACATTTTTAAGCGTATCGGAAGCTTGATGCCCAGAACCAAACTTAGAATTCAAAAGCTCTACTAGCGAATCTATCGTTGGAGTATTAGGTGAATCAAATGCCTCCATATTTGCGGGTAGAGCTGTGGAAGTCGGCTCAACTTTTGTTACCATCGCTTCAACATTTGCGGCATAACCACATTTCTCGCAAAGCACATAAGTATCTTCGCCTGTTGAACATGGGGCTAAGAATTCCTCCGACCCAGAACCGCCCATAGCTCCAGATATTGCAGACACAATATTGTACTTAAGGCCCAGTCGATCAAAAGTTTTAATGTATGCATCACGATGCTGATTGTAAGATTTAACTAATCCCTCATCATCAATATCAAAAGAGTAAGAATCCTTCATTACAAATTCTCGCCCTCGAATTATTCCGCTCCGAGGCCTGGTCTCATCGCGAAATTTTGTTTGAATTTGATAAATTGAAAGTGGCAGATCTTTATATGAGGAATATTCGCCTTTAACCATCAAAGTAAACATTTCCTCATGAGTTGGGCCTAATAAGTAGTCATTTCCCTTACGATCCTGAAGTCTGAATAAATCTGAACCGTACTCTTCCCAACGCTTGGTTTTCTCATATGGTTCACGAGGTAAGAGGGCTGGAAAATGAACTTCTTGAAAGCCTGCCTCGTCCATCTCTTCTCGAATGATTCGCTCAATATTTCGATAGGTGATGTAACCGAGAGGAAGCCAAGAATAAACTCCTGCCGCAATTCGCCTCACATATCCGGCTCGAACTAGTAACCGGTGACTAGCTACCTCAGCATCTGCTGGATCATCACGAAGGGTGCGCAGTAACAAAGTAGACATTTTTAGCATGGGCTTACCCTATCTAATGCGCTATATATTAATTAGCAGTAACGCTCGGTGTTCCACTGGCAACTCCTGCTGCCTGCATTTCTTCGGCCAATCTCATTGCCTCTTCGATAAGAGTCTCCACTATCTGGCTTTCAGGAACGGTCTTAATCACTTCACCTTTTACAAATATCTGACCTTTTCCATTGCCTGAAGCAACACCAAGATCCGCTTCCCTTGCTTCTCCTGGACCATTAACAACACAGCCCATAACGGCAACCCGAAGCGGGACAGTCATTCCTTGTAAACCTGCTTGCACCTTTTCCGCCAAAGAATAGACATCAACTTGGGCGCGACCACACGATGGGCAAGAGACTATTTCAAGTTTTCGCTGGCGAAGGTTTAGAGATTCTAGAATTGAAATTCCAACTTTGACTTCCTCGACCGGTGGCGCCGAAAGTGAAACTCGAATTGTGTCACCAATCCCTTCCGCCAAGAGAATTCCAAAGGCGGTCGCTGACTTAATCGTGCCTTGAAAAATTGGCCCTGCTTCAGTTACGCCAAGGTGAAGTGGGTAATCGCATTTGCTTGCCAGTAGCCGATATGCCTGAACCATTGTCACTGGGTCATGATGTTTCACTGAAATTTTAATATCACTAAAACCGTGCTCCTCAAAGAGCGAGGCTTCCCAAAGTGCTGATTCGGCAAGTGCTTCAGGTGTAGCTTTTCCATATTTTGCAAGTAACCGAGGATCAAGTGAACCCGCATTAACCCCAATTCGAATAGGAATTCCGGCATCTCCTGCGGCCTTGGCGACTTCTTTAACTTTGTCATCAAACTGCTTAATATTTCCTGGATTAACTCGAACAGCTGCACAGCCCGCATCAATCGCCGCAAATATATATTTTGGCTGAAAATGAATATCGGCAATTACTGGAATTTGAGATTTCTTTGCGATCTGTGCCAAGGCATCAGCATCATCCTGGGTTGGAACCGCTACCCGAACAATCTGACATCCTGATGCAGTTAGTTCAGCAATTTGCTGCAAAGTGCTATTTACATCCGAGGTAAGGGTCGTACACATTGATTGCACGCTTACCGGCGCATCTCCGCCCACCAGGACTTTCCCAACTTTCAATTGTCGACTCTTGCGCCTAGGCGCTAGCGTCTGGATTGGGGTGCCAGGCATTCCGAGATTTACCATGGTTGCATCCTAGATTATTAGTTGAGATTTATTGGATTAAAAATATCGGCAGCCAGCAAAAGGAGGGAGAGGACAGCCAGCACTGCAAAAACTGCCAGCGTCAAAGGCAACATTTTTTCCAAATCTATAGGGCTAGGAGCGCTCACTTTTCGACGTCTCGCACTAAGTCGCCGAAAACCATCGACAATGGCAATAGCCATGTGCCCGCCATCTAAAGGTAATAGCGGAAGCAAATTAAATACGCCAACAAAAATATTCAGGCTGGCAATAATAATCAGAAAAGTAGCAATTTTTTCTCGTGAAGCCAGATTTGGATCACTAGCCGTTTGAGCGCTGACTCTGGCGACACCAACTACGCCAACTAATCCCTGCGCATCTCGCTTCTCATTTCCAAATGTCTGACGAACAAGAGCCGGGATCCTCGCCGGAAGTGAAATCAGAGAAGTTACGCTATTTACCAGCAAATCCTTAGTTATTCTCGCGCTGTTGACGATAGCTTTAATTGGGGCATCTTTATGCGTGCCAAGTTTATTGATAACCCCGATATAACCAATTTCCTTACCGTCCAAAATTCTTAGTGCCGGAGTAATCGCAAGTTCTAATTTCTCACCGTTTCGTAGGACCGAAAAAATAATCTCTCGATTCCCAGAAGCCCTGATTTTCGCAACTGCATCGGTCCAATTCACATGCTCCTTGCCATCGATGGCGACTATCTCATCCCCAGCAAATAACCCAGCGATTTTCGCAGGTGAGGGCTCTGAATTTGCCGTGCACTCTGAATCCGAAATTCCGCTTGAACTACTTAAAAGACAAGGAACCACTTCGCCAATTTTATTAGTAACGGTTGTGACACCGACACCGGAAAGTAATAGCACTAAAATTAAAAAACCAAGAACAAAGTGAAGAAAAGAGCCGGCACCAAGCACGATTAAACGCTTGGGAACTGAGGCTAAATAAAATGCCCGTCCCTTATCTTGATCAGTCATTTCTTCATTAACTGACATCCCCGATATTCGACAGTAACCTCCGGCCGGAATGGCTTTAATGCCAAATTCAGTTTCACCCCGTTGGAATGACCAGATTCGTTTTCCAAATCCTAGGAAAAATTCAGTAACTTTCATGTGAAATTTCTTTGCAGTCAAGTAATGACCAGCTTCATGAACCATCACAGAGAAGAGAAGTGCAACTATAAAAGCTAGGACTCCGATGAAACTTAAACCTGGAAAATTCACTTATGCTCCTGTACTAATTGGTTGGCGATAATTCTCGAATCATTCTCGATGGCACTGACATCAGATAATTCACGAATTGTTACCGGCGAATTTCCGCCTAACTTTTGCACACTGGCTTCAACAATCTCAATAATTTGCATGAATGAAATCTTTCCTGCCAGAAAAGCATCTACCGCTACCTCATTGGCTGCGTTAAGGATCGCCGGTAAACCTCCACCCAACTCACCACATCTGCGGGCTAGTTCAATGGCCGGGAACATGGCACTGTCTATTGGTGAAAAATCCCAGGAGTGAGCTTTGCTCCAATCAACTGGAAGCGTTGCCTTAGGAATTCGATTTGCACCCGAAATTGCGTATGCGATTGGACCTTTCATATTCGGTGGACTGGCTTGAGCGATCGTTGACCCATCCCTAAATTCGACCATTGAGTGAACAACAGATTGCGGGTGGATAACAGCGCTGATTTTGGAATACGGTAGATTGAAAAGGTAGTGGGCTTCAATTATTTCAAGCCCCTTATTCATAAGTGTTGCGGAATTTACAGTAACAACTGGGCCCATCGCCCAAGTTGGATGATTAAGCGCATCGGCCACTGTTATATCTGAAAAATCTTTTCGTTCCCTAAACGGTCCGCCACTAGCAGTCAAAATTACTTTGTTCACTTCAGAAGATTTTCCGCTCAAGAAACATTGATATAGCGCTGAATGCTCGGAATCAACAGGAATAATCCGCTCTGAACCATATGCCATAACCAAATCACCACCTGCAACTAGTGATTCTTTATTAGCAAGAGCGACTTTATTTCCAACCGCCAACGCGGCAAGAGTTGGGCCAAGACCAACAGAACCTGTGATGCCATTCAAAACAACGCCGCACGTTATCGATGCAATTTCTGAGGCTGCCAAGGGTCCATCGATCACATGAGTATTACCCAAGAGGGAAATCAGTTCATCACGCCTACCCGTAGTTCCGACCACCGGTACAGAAAATTTTCTTGCTTGTTCTGCCAAAAGTTGAATGTTCTTTGAACCGGAAGCCAAACCAACGACTCGAAATCTATCCGGATTTTCCTCGACTATCTCTAGCGCTTGAATCCCAATAGATCCTGTTGAACCCAAAATCACCAAATCAATGAGTTCGCCCATTGTCCTATTCTAAGGATGAATGTCAAAAACTATTACCTCAGATACACTTTCTTCCATGAATATCGGCCCTAATATCCCCCAGGAACGACGCATTCTCACAGCTATTCCTGGTCCAAAATCTCAGGAAATCATCAAACGTAGAAGTGAAGCAGTCTCTGCCTCACTCGGAATGGCAATTCCTATTGTGGTTGAGAAAGCTGGCGGTGGAGTAATAGTTGATATTGATGGGAATTCTATTATTGATATGGGCGCCGGAATCGCAGTTGTCAATGTCGGCAATAGCGCCGATCGCGTAGTTGAAAATGTGATCAAGCAAGTTCAAGCCTTCACGCATACATGTTTCATGGTTGCCCCCTATCTTGGATATATTGAAGTTTGTGAAGCACTAAATCGATTGACTCCAGGAACTCATAAGAAAAAATCAGTTTTATTGAACTCTGGCGCCGAAGCCGTTGAAAATGCCATCAAAATAGCCCGTGCATATACCAAGCGCCCGGCAGTTGTTGTTTTTGAACATGGATATCACGGCCGAACTAACTTAACAATGGCAATGACGGCAAAAAATATGCCATACAAAGAGGGATTCGGCCCCTTTGCGAGTGAAATTTATCGCATGCCTATGGCCTATCCATTTAGATTCACTGGTGATGCCCAGAAATGCGCGGTTGAAACGCTAGAGACTGTAACTCATAAAATCGAGAAGGAAATTGGCGCGAGAAATGTTGCGGCAATTGTGATTGAACCAATTCAAGGTGAAGGTGGATTCATCGTTCCGCCTAAAGGGTTCCTTCCCGGTCTTGCGAAATTTGCAAAGGATAATGGAATCGTCTTTGTCGCCGATGAAGTCCAAACTGGTTTTGGCCGAACAGGAAAAATGTTTGCGATAGAACATGAAAACGTAGATGCTGATTTGATTACAACTGCAAAAGGAATTGCTGGTGGTTTTCCTCTAGCGGCGGTAACCGGACGTGCAGAAATGCTGGATTCGGTTCATGCCAGCGGCCTTGGTGGAACATTTGGCGGAAATCCAGTTGCCTGTGCCGCTGCACTTGGTGCAATTGCGACAATTGAAGAAGAGGATTTGGTCAACCAAGCAAATGTAATTGGTGAAATTATGGTAACTGCCCTAGCAGATATGGCTAAGAAATATTCAGTGATTGGTGAAATTCGTGGAGCTGGCGCCATGCAAGCTATTGAGTTAATAAAACCCGGAACCATTGAGCCAAATAGCGAAGCCATGAGCGAAGTAATTAAATACTGCCAACAAAAAGGCGTATTAATTTTGAGTGCTGGTACATATAGCAACGTAATTAGATTACTGCCGCCCCTCGTAATTCCTGTGCACTTACTTAAGGAAGCTTTGGAAATTATTGATGAGGCATTCGCTACGCTTTAAGAATCAAATCCAAGTCCGAGGCGATCTAGTAATTTAAGCCAAATATTGCGCTTGCCTTGGTTTTCATCAGATTTATTTATTGACCACTGAGTTAATCTAATAAAAATAAATTTGAAGGGCTCGGGAGGAAATGGCAGTGGTTTCTTTCGAACCATACGCAACTGAGTTCTTTCATTTTCTTCACCGTCCAATAAATCCAACATAACCTGGGCGCCAAAACGCGAAGCACCAACACCGAGCCCGGTAAAGCCCATTACATAAGCCACACGCCCCCGGTAGGCCTTTCCCCAAAATTGCGAGAAGCGAGAGCAGGTATCAATTGCACCGCCCCAACCATGCGTAAATTTAATTCCTTTTAGCTGTGGGAAAGTTTCCAGAAAAGCTTGAGCCAAGTGAGCATAAGTCTCGGCGCTTGATTCGTATTCGTGTCGGACTTTGCCACGGAAATTATAAATTGCGTCATAACCACCCCACAAAATTTCATTATCTTTCGTTAATCTATAATAATGGAATTGATTACCCGCCTCGGAAAGTCCTTCTCTATCTTTCCAACCAATAGATTTCATTTGGGCAGGCGTTAAAGGCTCGGTTACTAATTGAAAATCGTAAACAGGAACTACGTACTTATTAGCACGTTTAACCAAAGACTTGAAAACATTTGTGGCTAGGGCAACTTTCTGGGCATGCACAGTTCCATATGGCGTATGAACAATTATTCCTTTACTAGTTCGCTCTAACCATTGGGCGCTGGTATTTTCATAAATTTTCACGCCGTTGGTAATACAGGCTTGCTCTAATCCCCAAACTAATCGAGCTGGATCCACCAGTGCAGTTCCATCAGGATCCCATAACCCGCCCACCGAAAGCGGAGAATTCACTCGAGACTGAATTTCTTCTTGCGTTAAAATCTCGACGTTATCGCCAAATGAATTTCGCAAATTCGCTTCTTCAATTATGTCTTCCATCTGCCACTCTTCGTTTGCAACACGAATTTCACCAGTCAGTTCGAATTGGCAATCGATGCCATACTTCTTTATTGTTTCCTCAATTCCAACCAAATTTTCACGGCCGAGGCGCTCAATTACCGCCATTTCGTCCTTGAATCTCAGATACCCATTCATAAATCCATGAGTTAGTGAGTAGCTACAAAATCCTCCATTACGCCCAGATGCTCCTGAGCCAGTCTCTAACTGCTCAATAATTATCACGTTGCGCTCAGGATTTTTCTCTTTCGCTAACAGCGCAGTCCACAAGCCCGTATATCCGGCACCAACTATGCATAAATCGGCCGTAACTTCACCAATTAAAGTTGGGTGAGTATCTGGTTCAAGTGGATCAGAATCTAACCAATACAACTGCGGCTGCATATGCGAAAGATGTTTCAGGTAAAAAGGATCGATGTCCGCCATCGTGTAATCCGGGCAAACCCGGAATCACCCCTTCAATCACAACTTAAGTTGGCCCGGGTCCTCCGGAGTCCTACCCCATAACGCAGAACTTCTTGCAAGTCTGTTGTTCATCATGGATACAGTTAAAGTTTAACGCACCCTCTTGCGATTTACCAGTTGTCCTGCAATTACGATTAGCAGCGCGCCTAAGAACATCACTGAGCCAACTACATTTGCTTGAGGCGGTACGCCCCTCGTAGCTGATACCCAGACAAATTTCGGGAAAGTACTCACAGTGCCTGAATTGAAATTTGTAATAATGAAATCATCAAACGAAAGCGCGAAGGATAAAAGGGCGGCGGCAGCGATTCCTGGTAGCACCAATGGGAAAGTTATTCTCCTGAAAGTCTCGAATTCATTGGCGTAAAGATCTCTCGCCGCCTCTTCTAGTTTCGGATCAAGCCCAGCGATGCGCGCCTTTACTGTAACAACTACAAAAGAGATACAAAACATCACATGCGCGATAACAGTCGGCCAAAATCCAGGATTAATTCCAAAGTTTAGGAACATGGCCAGCAAAGATGCGCCCAAAACAATCTCCGGGGTCGCCATTGGTAGAAAGATTAAAAGGTTTACGCTGCTTCTGCCCTTAAATGCGTGTCTGCCTATTGCAAATGCAATCATTGTTCCGAGAATGGTAGAAATCGAAGTGGATATGAATCCGATTCGTAGTGAATTTCCCAAGGCCGCACAAATTCCGTCAGCATCACAGGGGTTAAGCCAATTATCAAAGGTGAAGCCTTGCCAATTTATATTACGTTTCTTGGTTATGTTGAAAGAGAAGACTATCGTGTAAGCCACTGGAATAAATATATAAAGCAACGCAAAACCGGCATAGATCCGGATCATATTTTTAGAAAGCCATTTTCTCATACGAGTTCATCCGTTCCAGTTTTTCTAATATAAACCGAAACTATAATCAAAATAATTGCCATCAATATAAATGAAAGTGCAGCTGCCGTTGGGTAATCGACGACCCTAAAGAAGCGAGAATCAATGACATTTCCGATCATTTTAGTATTCGGATTTCCTAAAATCGAGGCATTTATATAGTCGCCTGATGCAGGGATGAATGTTAATAAAGTTCCTGCTACCACCCCAGGCATGGAGAGCGGAAGAGTTACTTTTCTGAAAGTATTCAATCCATTAGCAAATAAATCCCCCGACGCTTCTATCAACTTGGGATCAATACGTTCCAAGCTGGCATATATAGGAAGCGTCATAAATGGTAAGAAGTTGTAAGTAAGCCCCATAATTACCGAAAAGCTAGTCGCCGTAATGGTGTCTCCAACCTTCATTATGTGGAGGTTCTGTAAAACCGTGACCACAGGACCTTGCGACCCAAGAATTTGTTTCCAAGCTAAAGTCCGCAACAAGAATGAAGTAAAGAATGGCGCAATAACCATTATCAACAAAATATTCTTCATTGCTCCACTTCGAAATGCGATTGCATAAGCAAGCGGGTAGGAAATTGCTAGAGCCAGAAGAGTTGCAATCAAAGCATAGATAAAAGAGCGATAGAACTGATCCTGGTTCTCAACAAATGCGTCAACATAATTTAGGAATCGCCATGTTTGATCAAAAGATCCAGTTTCATATGAAGCCGAGCGAGTCTTCGTTGAGGTTGTCGCTAAATTAAGTATGGGCAAAATAAAGAAAGTAAAAAGCCAGAGAAGTCCAGGTATTAAGAGAAGATACGGGGTGAAATCCAATTTGATATTTTTCAGCAGACTTGGTGTCTGCTCTTTTTGCAAAGTTTTCAAATTACTCTCCATCGAGAGCAAAGGTGAAACGTGGTTCCCAAGTTAATGAAACCGGATCGCCTTTCTTTATATTAGGGGCGCCGCCATCATTCTGCTCGAAAACCATAATCTCTTGCTTCCAAGGCATTTCAACCATGTATTGGGTACTTACGCCAACGAATGAAATATCTGTGACAACTCCTCCCGCAAGAAGATTGCCCGGTAACTCAGAGCCAACATCATGAATTCTGAATTTCTCAGGTCTTACGCCGATTTTTACCGACGATGTAGAGGCATTATTGCGGGCTGTAGGCATAGTAAATTTAATGCCATGCGCCACAATCGTAGTCTCGCCATTCGCTTCAGACTCCACTGTTCCTTGAAGGAAGTTGGATTGACCCAAAAAGTTAGCGACAAATATTGTTTTTGGATTTTCGTAGAGCTCGCTTGGCGAACCGAGCTGCTCAATTTTTCCGTTATTCATAACTGCAATGGTGTCAGCCATAGTCATGGCCTCTTCCTGGTCATGAGTCACGTGAATAAAAGTGATTCCTACTTCGGTCTGAATCCACTTTAGTTCTATCTGCATTTGACGCCGAAGCTTTAAATCTAGCGCACCTAGCGGTTCATCTAAGAGAAGAACGGCTGGACGATTGACAATAGCGCGAGCAACGGCAATCCGTTGTTGCTGTCCACCTGAAAGCTGAGCTGGCTTGCGATCCTTTAGATGTCCAAGTTCGACAAGTTCAAGAGCCTTCATCACTGTTTCATTGACATCTTTGATGCCGCGGCGGCGTAAACCAAATGCCACATTTTCAAAAATTGATAGGTGAGGAAAGAGTGCATAGTTCTGAAAAACCGTATTGACGGGGCGACTATAAGATTTAAGATCGGTAATATTTTTATCTCCGATACTTATCGAGCCACTTGTTGGTTCTTCCAGACCTGCAATCATTCGTAGGGTGGTGGTTTTGCCACACCCCGAAGGACCCAAGAGGGCAAAGAATGAACCTCTTGGGATAGTAAGAGTTAAATCGTCAACAGCTGTAAAGTCTCCAAATTGCTTTGTTAAATTTACTAACTTCAGATCTCCCTGAACAAATTTAGAGACTTCATCAGCCATACTTAGTTTCCGCTGGCTATCTGGAAAGCCTCAGAGAATTTAACTTCTTCTTCAGGGCTTAATGAACGAAATACTGAAACTTTTGACAGAGTTGCTTCGTCAGGGAAAATCATATTGTTGCTAGCAAGTGTTGGATCGATTTTTTCCATTTCTGCCTGCGCACCAACAACAGGACAGATGTAGTTAACCCAGGCAGCAACTTCAGCTGCAACCTTTGGATCGTAGTAATAATCCATTAGCTTCTCGGCATTTGATTTATTGGTTGAGGTAGATGCAATCATCATGTTATCGCTCCAGAGAGTTCCGCCGGACTCTGGGATACCAAATTGATATTTGTCACCCTCTTCCGCATTAAGTGAGAAGATATCCCCGCTCCAACCAATGACAGCAACGGCATCACCAATCGCCATATCTTCAAGATAGTCATTTCCTTTAACTTGGCGAATAATTCCATCGCTAACCTGCTTCTCAAAGAAATCAATACCGTTCATAAATTCATCTTCGGTGAATGGCTTAGTAATATCTACCCCTTGGTACTGCAAAATGATTCCCATGGTGTCGCGCATCTCGCTTAGTACTTCAATTCTGCCCTTATATTTCTTATCAAAGAGTTGATCTAGGGAGTTAATTCCGCCGGGTACAAGTTGCTTATTCCAGCCAAAACCAGCAAAACCAGATTGCCAGGTCATGGACTGCTTACGACCCGGGTCAAAACCAACGTTGCTCAAACTTGGAAGAATATTTCCCTTATTTGGCATATTCCCAGCATCTAAAGTTTGGGTATACCCCAAGCGAATCCAGCGATCGGCCATCCAGTCTGTCAGTGTGACAATGTCATAACCAATATCTTTGCCGAGCTTAAGTTGTCCTTGAACTTTTCCGTAAAATTCATCGTTATCATTCACATCTACTAAATAATCTACATTTATTCCAGTTGAAGAAATAAAACCTTCAAGGGTGGGATAAGTCCTTGAGCCATTAACTCTCTTGGCATCCAGGTAGGCCGCCCAGTTTGCCCAACGAACTGTTCCGCCGACATCTGAAGGTATTGTTGTTGCAACTTCAGAGCTCGATTTTGCACCACAAGAGGCCAAGAAAGCTGCAGCCGAAAGTCCGCCGACGCCAGCAAAAAGCTTTCGTCTACTTACCTGGGCATTAATAATTGATTTTGCTGCTAGCGATAGTGAACTTTTATCTTTCATGCTTTGGACTCCTCATGGGTTTGATTTGCAAAAGTAAAAACCTTGAATTTTCTATTTAGTTTTAAGACAGTTATCTCAGATCTGCTCGTAAGCGACTTTATTATTGCCTAATTTTGGCTGAAATTGCCAATTTTCCTGCCTATACTCCCAAATTTGTCATAACATGCTTAATTCGGGTGTAATCCTCAAAACCATAGCTTGAGAGATCCTTGCCATATCCTGACCGCTTAAATCCGCCATGGGGCATCTCGGCAACGATTGGAATATGAGTATTAATCCACACGCACCCAAAATCAAAGGCTTTGGCCATTCTCATGGCTCGGCCGTGATTTGAAGTCCAGACGCTAGAGGCCAATCCGTAAGCCACGCCATTGGCCATTGAGACTGCTTGAGCCTCATCCTTGAATTTCTGGACAGTGATTACTGGTCCAAAAATTTCATTTTGAATCATCTCGTCATCTTGGCGTAAACCTGCGATTACCGTGGGTGCGAAGAAATAACCTGGGCGATCCACCTTTGAGCCTCCCGCCATGATCTTGGCATGGCTAGGGGTGCGCTCGACGAAACCAGAAACTCTTGCCAATTGGTCAGCGTTATTAAGGGCGCCATATAGGACATCCTCTGATGGCCCACCCGTGGCAATGTTTGTCTTGGCCTGAGCTGCCAGTAGTTCGACAAATTTGTCGTATACGCCCTCCTGAACCATTACTCGAGTGGCTGCTGTGCAATCTTGGCCAGCATTGAAATATCCAGTGATAGCAATATTCTCAGCGGCATTTTCTAAATCTGCATCGTCAAAGACAACCACTGGCGCTTTTCCGCCTAACTCAAGGTGAACTCGCTTCAATTCGGATGCAGCTGATTTTGCCACTTCGATGCCTGCTCGAACTGATCCAGTTATCGAGACCATCGCCGGAGTCTTATGTTCAACCAGAGCGCGACCAGTTTCACGGTCACCGCAGATTACATTGAAGACCCCGGTTGGCAGAAACTCTGACATCACTTTGGCCATGAAGACTGTTGAAGCTGGAGTCGTGTCACTTGGTTTAAGCACAACTGTGTTTCCAGCTGCAATTGCTGGTGCCCACTTCCAAACTGCCATCATCATTGGATAATTCCAAGGTGTCACTTGTGCACAAACGCCGATTGGCTCTCTTCGAATAAAGGAGGTCATTCCCCGCATGTACTCCCCGGCAGATTTACCTTCCAGGTTTCGGGCGGCCCCAGCGAAGAATCGAATTTGATCCAACATTGGTGGAACCTCTTCAGAGGTGGTGAGAGAAATTGGTTTACCAGTATTCTCAACTTCAATCGCAATCAACTCTTCACTTCTAGCTTCAAGCGCATCTGCAATTTTTAATAGCGCGCGCTGTCTCTCTGAAGGCGTCGAATCTCGCCAATCAACAAAAGCTCTGCTCGCCGCGCTTAGGGCTAGATCTACATCTTCAGCAGTAGAAACCGGCGCAGTCGCATAGGCCGTTCCTAGAGCTGGATTAATAATTTCACTAGTTGCGCCAGATTTTGCGGGCACTGATTTACCATCAATAAAATTAAGTATCTTTTCCATGGCGCAAAGATTACGCCGACTTCTTGAGAATGTGTACCACTTGATGCCAAAATTCTTAAGGCCATAGGATGAGGCATGTCTAGCGAAAAAGCTTCCGCGAGCACGGGTATCTCTGAAAGCTCGCTTTGGTGGAGAAGTGTCGAGCGGCCCATTTTTACACCGGGGCCAATTTCCAAATACTGGGATGTTGCTATTATCGGTGGCGGATTTAGCGGCCTCTGGACAGCTCATCATTTAAAGGTAAATAACCCTGAACTCTCCATTGCAATTTTTGAGGCCAATTTTGTGGGATCCGGGGCCAGCGGAAGAAATGGTGGTTGGATTTCTGCGCTCTTCCCTGTTGACAAGGAAAAACTGAGAAAGAGAGATAGTGAAGGCGCCATTGATTTACTCTTTAAAAATCTAGAGGCAAGCGTAGTAGAGATTGGATCATTTGCCAGAGCCGCCAATATTGAATGCGGCTACTCCAAATCAGGAACATACAACGTTGCTAGAAATTTAGGCCAGCTTGCCAGAATCAAAAATAAAATTGCGAGAGAAAGTATTTTTCTAGATAAAATTGAAATCTCAGAAAAAATCAATATGAGCGGCGCCCTAGGGGGTGCATTCAATCCAAATTGTGCTTCTGTAAATCCCTATCAATTACTAACTGGCCTTGCCCAAGATCTCGAAGCCAAGGGGGTTTCCATATATGAGCAGGCAAGAGCAGAGGTAACGGGCAGGAATATCAACGTTCACTTTCAAGAAGAAGAGATTCTCGTAAATACTAAATACACGGTACGAGCTATTGAGGCATATCATTCACAAACGAGGGATCAAGTTCCGATTTATTCTCTAGTTGTTGCCACCGAACCAATCCCAAGTGAGCTCAGGAAGCTAATTGGAATATCTGATGGTGAAACTTTCTCGGAAGAAAAACACACGGTCACTTATGCACAACTTACAGAGGATCACCGCCTGGTCGTAGGCGGTCGGGGTGCCCCCTACATCTTCGGCTCCAAACGTTCGGATTCAAATGAATCGCTCGAAACAGTGCACCAGAAGTTAAAAGCCATGGTGATCGAATGGTTCCCGCAACTTGAAAATATTAAATTTACCCACAGTTGGGGCGGTGCGGTCGGTGTCACAAGAAATTGGGCGCCCTATGTAACTTGGGATGGTTCTATTGCCACAATGGGTGGATATGCGGGTGACGGACTTGGCCTTTCATATCTAGCCGCAAATTCGGTTGCTGATCTTATTTGTAGAAAAAATAGCGAAAGAGCAACTCTGCTATATGTAAATTCTCCTAAAAAGCGATGGGAGCCCGAACCGCTACGATGGATTGGTATAAATGCATTTATTGCCGCTACTAAAGCTGCAGATTATGAAGAGAAATTAACTGGAAGAGCGAGCTTAATTGCCAAAGCCCTAAATAAATTATTTTAGATTCTCATTTGCCGCCAATTGACCGCAAGCTCCATCAATTTCACGCCCTCTGGTGTCGCGTACCGTTACGGGAACTTTGTAGCTTTCCAGAATCCGAACGAATTCTGCTTCATCTTCAGCTCTTGAGGCAGTCCATTTTGAGCCGGGCGTTGGATTTAATGGAATTAAATTCACATGAGCATTTCTATTCCTCAATAGCCTTCCCAATAAATCTGCCCGCCATGCTTGGTCATTGATATCTCGAATAAGGGCATACTCAATGGAATAACGGCGACCAGTTTTAGCTTCATACTTATCTGCTGCGGCCAATACCTCTCGCACTTTCCATCTCGAGTTAATTGGCACCAAGGTGTCGCGAAGTTCATCATCGGGAGTATGTAGGGAAACGGCGAGAGTTACCGGAATGCCTTCCTCGCATAGTTTCTCTATTCCATTAACCAAGCCGACCGTTGAAAGCGTTACAGAACGTGCGCCAATTCCTAGACCATCTGGTTGCGCTGTCGTAATATTTCTAATAGAGCGAATAACGGCGTTGTAATTTGCCATTGGTTCGCCCATGCCCATGAAAACTACATTAGACAGTCGGGTCTCGCCGCCAGGCAATTCACCATCTGCACATATTTTTGCTGCTGCCACGACCTGGGCGGTGATTTCTCCTGCAGTTAAATTTCGAGTGAGGCCGCCTTGACCCGTAGCGCAAAATGGACAGTTCATCCCGCAACCTGCCTGTGAAGAAATACAGACTGTGGTCCGATCTGAATAGCGCATTAAAACGCTCTCCACCAAGACTCCATCGTGGAGTCTCCACAGATCTTTTCTGGTCTTGCCGCTATCGGTAGTTACAGATTTTACAAGAGTAATCAATTTAGGGACGAAGGCCTTAGCTAAGGTTTCTCGGAGATCCTTTGGAATATCACTCCAGCTTTCGGTGTCATCGTTGTAATGTGTAAAGAAATGAACTGCCATTTGATTTGCACGAAATTCTGGAATTCCTAACTCGACAGCCAGTGCTTTACGCTCGGTTATGTCGAGATCAGCAAAGTGTTTAGGTGGCTTGACGCGCTGCTTTGGCTCGTCAAAAACCAATTTGATTTCAGTCATAAATTAAAGTGCTTAATAAATTCGAAGGCAAACCAGACAGCTGGCCCAGTAAATAATGCGGAATCAATTCGGTCAAGAATTCCGCCATGGCCAGGCAGAAAGCTTCCCATATCTTTAATGGCCAAATCACGCTTAACTGCAGATTCAATTAAGTCACCACAAGTCGCAGTTACAACTGCAACCACTCCTATTGCAGCACCAATCCACCAGTCATGATCGAGCAAAAATTGAAATACCAGTGCGGATCCAATGGTCGTCACAATTATCGATCCAATCAAACCTTCCCAAGTCTTCTTCGGGCTGATGTGGGGCGCCAATGGATGCTTTCCAAGAAGTACTCCAAAAATATAGGCAAAAGTATCGTTGCAACTCACGAGAACGACGAGAGTAAATATTCGAGAAAGGCCATTTTTGTCGTGAGCTAGCAATAAAATAAAACCACCAAGGAAAGCCAGATAAAACATAGCAAATGTAGCTGCCGCTGATTTACGGATAAAGTCCTTTGGGCTTTTGAAAAGAATATAAACCAATAAGTTCGGGATTGCTATTGCGCCCGCAACTGCAAGCCCAGAAACACGACCATACCAAGCTGCAGCGAGCAATGTAGTTACGGCAAGTGCGATTGCATTTTCAGGTAAATCAATCCCTCCTGCTTTATAGGCGCGAACCAGTTCGCGAGAAGCAAGAAGTATCGTGGCCCAAGCAAAAATAGCAAAAAGAATCTGAAGAAAAGATATTGTCAAAAAAACTACGGCAAGAATTAAGACAGAAACCAAAATGGATGGACCTAGTTTGCGCCCAGCTCTGGCATTTATCGCCTCATTAAACGAATGAAAGTCTGCCATCATTAAACTTCGAGAAGTTCGGCTTCCTTGTGCTTTAACAGCTCATCAATCTTTGTTACATGATCAGATGTAATTTTTTCAAGATCTTTTTCACCGCGCGATACATCATCCTTGCCCGCTAAGCCATCCTTCTCTAATTTCTCCATTGTCTCTTTTGCGGT
This sequence comes from uncultured Actinomycetes bacterium, assembly GCA_937876245.1. Taxonomy (GTDB): domain Bacteria; phylum Actinomycetota; class Actinomycetes; order Nanopelagicales; family Nanopelagicaceae; genus AAA044-D11. Next base: position 60,504 of record CALEGP010000009.1, read on the forward strand.
GCGACGAATATTGCGGATTGAAACTCTAGAATCCTCGGCCTTCGTCCGAGCAACTTTTATATAGTCTTTGCGCCGTTCCTCGGTCAACTGTGGAAAATTAACTCTGATAACTCCCCCGTCAGATGCCGGATTAACCCCTAAGTCAGATTCCCGAATAGCCTTCTCAATCGCCGCAGACGCGCCTTTATCAAAGGGAGAGACAATAGCCATGCGTGGCTCAGGCACTTGAAAAGATGCCAGTTGCGAAAGTGGAGTCATGGCCCCGTAATAATCGACAACAATCTTGGCAAACATTGCTGGATGTGCGCGGCCTGTGCGAATTGCCCCGAAATCTTCTTTGGCAACCTCTACAGCCTTGTCCATTTTTGAAGTTGCATCACCTAGAGCTGTTGAAATATCACTCATAATCTCCCCTTACAAACTTTACGAAACTAGAGTTCCGACGCTATCGCCGCTAACCGCGCGGGCAATATTGCCCTTATTTTTTAAATCGAAAATAACAATAGGTAGATTATTTTCCCGGCACAAACTAAATGCTGCGGCATCTGCCACTGCTAGAGACTTTGAAAGTACTTCATCAAAGCTGATACTTTCATATTTGACCGCTGATTTATCCTTCTTTGGATCGGCAGAATAAACTCCGTCTACACCGCTCTTGGCAAGCAGAAGTGCTTCGGCAGAAACTTCCAGTGCTCGTTGCGCAGCCACAGTATCCGTTGTGAAAAATGGCATTCCTGCTCCCGCCCCAAAGATAACAACCCGTCCTTTTTCCAAGTGACGAATTGCTCTGCGAGGAATGTAGGGCTCAGCAACTTGGCCCATTGTTATGGCAGTTTGTACTCGAGTGTCAATACCTTCTTTTTCTAAAAAATCTTGTAGCGCTAAACAGTTCATGACCGTTCCAAGCATTCCCATGTAGTCAGCGCGAGCGCGATCCATACCTCGTTGTTGAAGTTCGGCGCCTCGGAAGTAATTACCGCCACCGACAACGATTCCAATTTGTACGCCGCTACGGACAACATCTGCAATCTGGTTTGCTACATCGTGCACGACATCAGGATCTACACCAATGCCTTTCTCTCCGCCAAATACCTCGCCAGAAAGTTTAAGGAGCACTCTCTTGTAACCTTTGCGGGCCATAGCTGAGTGCTCCTTATCTACTAACTTTGTTAACTTCTAATAGGCGAGATTACTGTCCAACTCGGAATCGGTGAAATGCCGACACGGCTGTCTTAGCCTCATCTGCGATTTGTTGAACCGTTTTCTTGGCATCCTTGGCGAAAGATTGCTCTAACAAGCTAACTTCCTTCACGAAGCCAGTAACCCGACCTTCGACAATCCTGGCTATTGATGCCTCTGGCTTACCCTCTGCGCGGGCAGTCTCTTCGGCAATACGGCGCTCGCTTTCAATGTGCTCAGCAGGAATATCTTCACGCCGAACAAATTGTGGAGCAAAAGCAGCGATGTGCTGGGCAATATCTTTACCCGCTTCAGCAGCATCTTTGGCAAGTTGAACCAAAACTCCGACCTGTGGTGGCAAATCTGGACTAGTGCGGTGCAGGTAAAGGGAAACTGGTGAACCTTGAAGAACTGCAATACGGCGAAGCTCGATCTTTTCGCCCAGAGTCGCATTTCCTTCATCAATTGTTCTCTGAACAGTTTTACCATTTGCCAACGTTGAGGCATGGAATTGAGCCAAGTCACCGATTTTGCTTGCGAGCAAATGTGCCAGTAACTCATTTGCTAACTCTTGGAAACGATCACCTTTTGCAACAAAATCTGTCTCGCAATTTAGCTCGAGCATTACGCCAACATCACCTTCGGCCTTAGCAAGCACCAAGCCATTTGATGTCGTGCGGCCTTCGCGCTTAGTTACACCTTTTTGTCCCTTAACCCGAATGATTTCAACGGCCTTTTCAAAATCGCCATCAGCTTCATCCATTGCCTTTTTGCAATCAAGCATCCCGGCAGCAGTTGCTTCACGTAATTTTTTTATATCTTCTGCTGTGTAAGCCAATTTAATTATTCTCCCGCTACTTGTGTTGTTTCTGAAGCTCTCTCTGGAGTTGCTTCAGGTGTTACCTCTGGAGTTGCTTCAGACTTATTTAGCATTTCTTTTTCCACGTCAGTTAGTGGCTCTGCCTCTTTAGCCACTGGTGCTGCGACCTTATCGGCAGCTGCTGCAGCTGCTGCAGAACGGGCTTCAAGGCCAGCGACAGCGGCATCGGTGATAACCCTAGTTAGGAGGGCAATTGAGCGAATGGCATCGTCATTTCCAGGAATTTTGTAATCAACTTCATCTGGATCGCAGTTTGTATCCAAGATTGCGACAACTGGAATACCGAGCTTGTGTGCTTCTGCAACAGCAAGGTGCTCTTTTTTGGTGTCTACAACCCAAATCGCGCTTGGCAACTTAGTCATGTTGCGAATACCTTCAAGGTTCTTTGTTAGCTTCTCGCGCTCACGGCGAAGAACTAGAAGTTCTTTCTTTGTTAAAAGCTGGTCATTTGAATTCTCAAGAAGTTCTAGTTCCTTAAGACGTTGAATTCGCTTATATACGGTTGGGAAGTTTGTAAGCATTCCACCGAGCCAGCGCTCTGTAACGTAAGGCATTTGAACGCGAGCAGATTGAGCCTTAATTGGCTCGTGCGCTTGCTTTTTTGTTCCTACAAAAAGGATGTGTCCGCCTTTTGCAACGGTGTCCCTAATGAATTCGTAAGCACTATCAATTAGTGCAAGTGATTGTTGAATATCGATGATGTAAATACCGTTGCGCTCGGCAAATATGTAGCGCTTCATTTTCGGATTCCATCGACGGGTCTGGTGTCCGAAGTGGACTCCGCTATCGAGAAGTTCTCGCATTGATACAACCGCCATGGCGGCACACTCCTTTTTTGCAGATTGCGATTAAGCAAAATGCACTCGGTTGATGACCTAACAACTTGTTCGGTCCCTAGTGTCTTAACACCGACCGCTTAAGTTAAGCGGACCGAAATGGTTAATTAGATATTGACTAGAAGCTGCAATCTAATAAGACACGTGAAGTCACAGATCTTGCGATTTGTGCTGGGATAATCCTAAAGGATGTATGGGCATGCTAATTACCTTCTTCCTCGCTCCTCAGATTAACTACGCTCGAGGATGAGCCTGTTGATATGCCTTTTTTAGCCGTTCAGGTGAAACATGCGTATAGATCTGAGTTGTCGCTAGTGAGGAGTGCCCCAAAATCTCCTGCACCGTCCGAAGATCTGCCCCTCCTTCAAGCAAATGGGTGGCAGCGGTATGTCGAAGGCCATGCGGACTCATATGCGAATCAATAGCTTGCATTGCGCGATAAACAACCTCGCGGACAGTCCTTTGATCCATGCGTTTGCCTCGCGCTCCAAGAAAGACTGCATCTTCTGAACTCTCATTAAGGAGTTCAACTCGACCAACTTCTAACCAATTTTGCAGAGCGCGCATTGCCGGAAGCCCAACCGGAACAACCCGCTCTTTATTTCCTTTGCCTAAAACCTGAAGGGTATTTCGCGACATATCAATATCGCGAATATTTAAGCCACAAATTTCAGAAACTCGAGCCCCTGAGGCATAAAGAACTTCAATTATCGCCAGGTCCCGGATATTTATCGGATTCGGCTCCTCTCCTGCTTTTGCCGAAATAGCCGCCAGAACAATCTCGGTTTGCGAACGAGTTAAAACTTCAGGAAGGGTCTTGTGCGCCTTAGGTATCGCAAGATTTGACCCTATATCCGTTGGAATCCACTTTTGACTTGCCGCCCAATAAGTAAAGGCTCGAATCGAAACAATTCTTCGAGCCAGCGTCGCTCGAGAAATTCCTGTTGATTGCAAATTAGCTAGCCAAGAACGAATATGCGTTATTTGGAGATCAGAAAATTCAGAAATGCCTAATTTTTCAATATGAGATAAGAAAGATTCAAGATCACTTACATAGCCGCGAATAGAATTATCGGCCAAATTACGAACTAGCGCCAAGTGCTCCTCGTATTTAGCAACTAACTCAGAGCTCATACCTCAAGGCTACTCGGGTTTTCTTCCTTGTCGAAGTAAGCCATATGTAACAGAATCTTCAAGCGCCATAACTGAGGCAGCTATAACATTTTCATGAACTCCAATTGTGCTCCACTCTGCTGCGCCATCGCTTGTTTCAACGAGTACTCGAGTCACGGCGCCGGTTCCCAACCGCCCCTCAAGAATTCGGACTTTGTAATCAGTGAGCTCCAGCTTCTCTAACTCTGGATAAAACTTAAGTAAGCCGGAGCGAAGAGCTGTATCAATTGCATTAACTGGTCCATTGCCTGAACCCTCCGATTCAATCTCTTTACCGCCAGCAGATATTGTGAGAAAAGCCTTTGAAGTCACGTTGTTATTTACATCGCGACTTACAGTCGTGTCCCACTTCTCAACTTTGAAGAAAGTTGCCCGCTTGCCATCAATCTCTTCTCGAAGTAAAAGTTCAAATGAAGCATCGGCTGCTTCAAAAGTAAATCCGCGTGACTCCATCTCTTTTACACGCTCGACGACTCGTCCTAGAACGCTTTTATCCTCGCCAATTTCAATTCCAAGTTCCTGAGATTTAAGTTCTATAGATGCTCTGCCTGCCATCTCAGAAACCAACATTCGCCGATCATTGCCAACCGAAGAAGGATCTTCATGTTGATACATAGCTGGATCAACTTTTATCGCACTTGCATGCAGCCCTGCTTTATGCGCAAAAGCTGAAACTCCAACATAAGGTTGGCGTGCGCTAGGAGCAACATTGGTAACTTCAGCAACTGCATGAGAAATTCTAAATGCTTCGCGAAGTGCCCCGTTCGGAAGAACGCTCTGCTTCTTCTTTAGTTCTAAGTTGGCAATAATGCTGACCAAGTCGGCATTACCAGTGCGTTCACCATAGCCATTTAAAGTTCCCTGCACATGTGTTACACCAGCAGAAATTGCAGCGAGCGAATTGGCAACCGCGCACCCCGTGTCATTGTGGCAATGAATTCCCAGTCTGGCACTTGAGGCACTCAAAACATCATGCACAACTTGTGAAAGTTCATCAGGCAACATTCCACCATTGGTGTCACAGAGTGCAATTACATCGGCCCCAGCTTCAGCAGAAACGCGGACGACTTCAAGTGCGTAAGCGCGATTAGATTTGTAGCCATCAAAGAAATGCTCGGCATCTAGAAATACTCTCTGGCCTCCGGCGCGCAAAAATTCAATTGACTCTTTGATCATTGCCAAATTCTCATCAAGATTAGTTTTCAGTGCGAGATCTACGTGGCGATCATGACTCTTGGCTACAAGAGTTACCCCTGCCGCCCCAGAATCTTGAAGGGCTCGCAACAACACATCATCTGCAGCCTTAATATTTGGTCTACGGGTGGCGCCAAAGGCCATAAATGTTGCATTCTTTAATTTAAGTTCCGTTTTCGCCCGCTTAAAAAATTCCGTGTCCTTCGGATTGGCTCCCGGCCAACCACCTTCAATAAAACCAACGCCTAGCTCATCTAAGTGGCGTGCAATAGCCAGCTTGTCATGAACCGAAAGATTCAGCCCTTCTTGCTGGGCGCCATCTCTAAGCGTTGTGTCATATATGTGAAAATTGTCATTCATTTAGCAAACCTTCACATTCCAGCCATGTTTATCTTCAATTAGTCCGTGCTGAATTCCAAGGATGGTTTCCCGAATTTGAGCTGTAATTGGTCCTGGTTTTCCGTCGCCGGTATTCCATGTTCCGAATTGACTCTTAGCTGCACCAATCGCGCTGACAACAGCCGCGGTACCACACGCAAATATTTCAGTTATTTCACCGCTAGCTACTCCGTCTCGCCAGTCATCAATTGAGAACATTACTTCCTCAACTTTATAACCTAAATCTTTGGCGACAGTAAGAATCGAATCTCGAGTTATTCCAGGCAGTAATGTTCCCGTTAATTTTGGCGTGATGATAGTCGCATCTTCTCCAGAACCCTTAATGAAATAGAGATTCATGCCGCCCATCTCTTCAACCCAGCGGCGTTCTACTGCATCTAACCAAACTACTTGATCGCAACCTTTGGTCGCTGCCTGTTTTTGCGCTACAAGTGAAGCCGCATAATTCCCACCACACTTTGCCTCCCCGGTTCCACCAATAGCTGCACGAACGTATTCGGTTGAGATCCAGACAGTGACTGCTTCTGCCGCATTAAAATATGCACCTGCCGGAGTTGCAATAAGCATATACATTGCTCTGTTTGAAGGGCGCACTCCAAGGCCAACTTCGGTTGCAAACATAAATGGCCGGATATATAGCGATTCGCCAACCTTGGTTGGAACCCACTTCCTATCTTCCTTAACCAAAGTCGTAATCGTCTCGATAAATTCGGGAACGCTAAGCTCTGGCAGGGCCAAACGAGCCGCGCTTCTGGCAAATCGCCCGGCGTTTGCATCGGGCCGAAAGAGCGAAATACTGCCATCTGGTTGTGAATACGCTTTCATTCCCTCAAATATTTCTTGACCATAATGAAAAACTGCCGTTGCTGGATCAAGAGTAATTGGACCATATGCCTTCAACTCGGCATCACCCCAGCCCTCTGCTTCACTCCAATTAGCAACTATCATGTTATCTGTGTAGTACTTTCCGAATCCGCCCGCTGCAATTTTCGACTGACGATCAGCTTCGGTAGCTGGGGTTTGATTTGGGGTTAAATTTATTTTCATTTCACACCAGCTGCTAGCGCATCTCCGATTTGAGAAGTACTTCTTTTGGCTTCTCCGCGACTTAACAAATCTGCAGCAACTGCTCGTTCGATATCTGCGGCGGCATCATGCAAGCCAAGATGTGAAAGCATCATTGCCACTGACATTACAGTCGCGGTGGGATCAGCAAGCGATTTACCAGCAATATCTGGTGCCGAACCATGAACTGGCTCGAACATTGATGGGAATTCACCAGTTGGGTTGATATTTCCCGAAGCAGCAAGGCCGATACCGCCACAAATTGCAGCGGCAATATCAGTCAAAATATCGCCAAAAAGATTATCAGTTACAACGACATCAAAACGCTCTGGGTTGCTAACGAAGAACATAGCTGCCGCATCCACATGCAAATAATCGGTTTCTACATCTGAAAATTCTTTTGCTACCTCGTTAAAAGTGCGCGTCCAAAGTCCACCGGCGCGAGTTAAAACATTATTTTTATGTACAAGAGTCAATTTTTTTCTCGGCCGATTTTGGGCACGAACAAATGCATCACGGATAACTCTCTCAGCACCGCGTCGAGTATTTAGACTTTCCTCAGTGGCGATTTCATCTTTAGTGCCATAGGCAAGTGACCCACCGGCGCCAACATATGGCCCCTCAGTTCCTTCTCGAACGACAATAAAATCAATTGAACCAGAATTAACCAGCGGTGATTTAACGCCAGCATGCAACTTTGCCGGTCGTAGATTTATGTAATGATCAAATGCGAAACGCAATTTCAGAAGCAGGCCGCGTTCTAGCACGCCACTTGGAACTGATGGGTCCCCAACTGCGCCAAGAAGAATGACGTCGGCTTTAGCCAATTCGGCCATAACAGAGTCAGGAAGTACTTCCCCAGTTTTGTGCCAGTAATTAGCACCCAACTCATAGTCGGTCTGGCTAAAAGTAACCTCGTATTTGGCAGCTACGATGGCCAGAACCTTGAGCCCTTCAGTAATAACCTCAGGTCCAATCCCATCTCCTGCAATTACCGCTAAATTAATATTTTTCATTTTATCCAACCAAGTTAACTGCTTGGATTAATTTTGCACCCGTCTTATCTTTGAGATCTGCAAGAACACTTGCAGAGACTCCAGAATCAACAGTTAGAACCATCAAAGCTTCCCCACCAGCGCTATCGCGCGCAACTTGCATACCCGCAATGTTTACCTTGGCGCTACCAAGAGTATTTCCAACAATTCCCACAATTCCGGGACGGTCGGCGTAGCGCAAAAATAATAGATTTTCTGTTGGAGCTAGATCTAAATCAAATTCGTCGATTGCAATTATTTTTTCAACTTTGCGAATTCCCATTAGAGTGCCATTTACAACAACTATGCGGCCATCGCTGCAGGCTGCATGTAGTGAAATCATGCTGCGATATTCCGGACTCTCTGGATCAGTATTCACCGACGAACTGATGCCACGTTCTTGCGCAAGTGCTGGCGTATTGACATAAGTGACATCCTCGGCGCCTGTTGCAATTAACGCTCCCTTGAGGGCGCTGGTAGCAAGTATCGATGAATCATGTTCCGCAATATCTCCGCGAACCTGAACTTCCATCGCAACTGGCAGCTCGCCGGCAATTGCCGTTGCGATCTGAGCCATCTTTTCAACTAGCGGCAAACTTGGGCGAATATCTTGGTGAATTGCTCCACCTTTAACATTAACAGCATCAGGGACTAACTCGCCTGAAAGTGCCTTACGAACTGAAACAGCTACGGCGATACCGGCACGCTCTTGTGCTTCGTCAGTCGACGCTCCAAGGTGTGGCGTCGCAACTACGTTATCCAATTGAAAGAGTGGTGAGTCGGTGCAGGGTTCAGTCACATAGACATCTAGCCCGGCTCCGGCTACGCGTCCCTCTGTGAGTGCATCATAAAGTGCGCTCTCATCCAAAACTCCGCCACGAGCAGCATTGATTATCCGAACAGCTGGCTTCACTTTTTTAAGAGCTTCAACTCCAATTAGGTTGGCTGTTTCTTTAGTTTTTGGCAGGTGGATCGTGATGAAATCTGAAATCTCAAGTAGTTCATCAAGCTCGATTAACCGAACACCTAACTGTGCTGCGCGAGCAGGTTGTAGATATGGATCATAGGCAACTACTTCCATCCCAAAGGCCTGCATCCGTGTTGCAACAAGTTGGCCGATGCGACCAAAGCCAACAATTCCAAGAGTTTTTTCAAAGAGCTCGGCTCCTGTGTACTTTGAACGAGCCCACTTGCCATTGCGAAGAGCGGCATGGGCTGGCGAAATCCAACGAGCGGATGCCAGCAATAAAGAGATTGCCAATTCTGCCGCACTTACAATGTTGGAAGTCGGTGCATTAACAACCATGACTCCTGCCGCAGTCGCCGCAGGAATATCAACATTATCCAAACCAACACCAGCCCGGGCAATAACCTTCAAACCTTTGGCTGCTGCAATTGCTTCGCCATCCATCTTGGTCGCTGACCTAACAAGAACAGCGTCTACACCAGCAGCGAGTGCGGCAAGCAGTTGCCCGCGATCGGCGCCATCGCAGTTGCGTACTTCGAAATCTGGCCCCAGCGCGTCTAGCGTTGCTGGACTAAGTTCTTCCGCAATTAAAACTACAGGTTTAGCCACGCGCTGCAGCACCTTCCTCATAATCATCTTTATTGTCACCCTTGACCCATGACATCATTTTACGAAGTTCTCGGCCCACGGCTTCAATTGGGTGAGCTTCTCCCTTGGCGCGAAGTGCTTTGAATTCCGGTGCACCAGCATCTTGATCCTCGATAAAGCGCTTTGCGAATGTCCCATTTTGAACATCAGCCAGGACAGCCTTCATGTTCGCCTTAACACTTGCATCAATAACACGCGGTCCTGATACATAGTCACCGTACTCAGCAGTGTCAGAAACAGACCAGCGCTGTTTTGCGATTCCGCCTTCATACATTAAGTCAACAATCAGTTTCAACTCATGTAGACATTCGAAATAGGCAACTTCTGGTTGGTATCCGGCTTCAATCAAAGTTTCAAAACCATATTGAACTAGTTGTGATGCGCCGCCGCAAAGAACTGCCTGCTCGCCGAAAAGATCAGTCTCGCACTCTTCGGTAAATGTTGTAAGAATTCCACCAGCACGAAGTCCACCAATTGCCTTTGCGTAAGAAAGAGTAAGTGGCCAGGCAGATCCTGTTGAATCTTGTTCTACTGCAACCAATACTGGAACACCGCGGCCTGCAGAGTACTCACGACGAACTAAGTGGCCCGGTCCTTTTGGCGCAACCATTGCAACGTCAATATTTGCTTCTGGCTTAATATAATCAAATCTAATATTAAATCCATGCCCGAAGAACAGAGCTGCTCCTGGCTTAATGTTTGGCTTAATTGAATCATTATAAATATGGCGTTGCACGTGATCCGGTGCCAATAACATAACAACATCTGCCTCTTTAACAGCATCTGCTACTGAAAGAACACGAAGTCCCTCTGATTCAGCTTTAGCGCGAGACTTTGAGCCTTCAGCTAATCCAACTCGAACATCTACTCCGCTATCGCGAAGAGAAAGTGCGTGTGCATGTCCTTGTGAGCCATAACCAATTACTGCAACCTTCTTAGATTGAATAATTGCTAGATCGGCATCTTCGTCGTGATACTGGGTTGCCACTTTTGTAACCTTTCGTTAGATGTTAGTTTTGGATATTGGAGATATTGGGTAATCTTATTTTTTATTTCTTATCTTCTGAAATCGAGCCTGGTTTTAGACCTCTAGACATAGCTACCAAGCCTGATTGGACGAGTTCCAAGATGCCATATGGCTCAAGGACTCGAAGCAAGGCAGATATTTTCTCGGTATTTCCGGTGGCCTCTATAGTTACTGCATCCTGTGCCACATCCACTACTTTGGCCCGAAAAAGCTGAACCGTCTCTAATACTTGAGAGCGCGTTGTCACATCCGTTGCAACTTTAACCAGCAAAAGTTCGCGCTGCACTGAAATAACTGGATCAAGCTCGGTGATACTAATTATATTAATCAACTTATCCAATTGGGCGATGACCTGCTCTAGAGCATGGTCTTCAACATTTATGACAATCGTCATCCTTGAAAAATAAGGATTCTCGGTTGCCCCAACAGCCAGAGAGTCAATGTTGTAACCGCGACGAGAGAAGAGCGATGAAACTCGAGCAAGTACGCCTGGACTATTCTCTACTAAAACCGAGAGAGTGCGAGTCGAGGATGTTGAATGTGATGCGGTCGGTGCATCTGGATGTGATTGAGTCATGTTATAGCTCCTGTGAATCCCAGATGGGGGCAAGTGAACGAGCATTAACTATTTCATCGTTAGAAGCTCCGGCAGCAACCATTGGCCAAACCATCGCATCCCGATGAACGCTGAAGTCGACTACTACCGGACGATCGTTAATTTCCATCGCCTTAGCAATAGTTTTATCGACATCATCCGTTGAGTCACATGTTAATCCGACACAACCCATAGCCTCGGCAAGTTTTGCAAAGTCAGGAATACGTTTCGAGTGAAGTTCAGTATTTGAGTAACGCTCATTGTAAAACAGAGTTTGCCATTGGCGAACCATCCCAAGACTTTCATTATTGATAACGGCAACTTTTATTGGAATGTTATTTAGGGCGCAAGTAACTAGCTCTTGATTGGTCATCTGGAAACAACCATCTCCATCAATTGCCCATACCGTTGTATCAGGAGCACCAACTTTTGCTCCCATCGCTGCTGGAACTGCGTATCCCATGGTTCCAAGTCCGCCAGAGTTAAGCCAAGTGCGAGGATTTTCATATGAAATAAATTGTGAAGCCCACATTTGGTGCTGTCCAACTCCTGCAACATAAATAGAATCTGGACCGGAGATCTTTCCAATTCGCTCAATTACATATTGCGGTGAAACGCTTCCATCTGTCGGCTGGTCATAGCCCAGCGGGAACCTAGAACGCCAGCCATAGGCTTGTTTCAACCATGCTGATATATCTGGTTGGCTTTTTTTGAATTCACTCTTTATCGCAGGAATCAAAGCTTCAATTGTTAATCTAAGATCTCCAATTAATGCAACATCTGCCGCACGATTCTTGCCAATTTCGGCAGGATCTATATCTGCATGGATAATCTTTGCTCCTGGCGCGAAAGTCGAAAGTTTTCCTGTTACGCGGTCATCGAAACGAGCGCCCAGCGTGATTAATAAATCTGCTTTTTGTAGTGCAGTTACTGCCGCCACGGTTCCATGCATACCAGGCATGCCAAGATGTTGCGGATGCGAATCCGGAAAAGCACCACGAGCCATGAGAGTTGTGACAACTGGTGCACCAGTTAACTCAGCAAGTTTCACTAGTTCTTTGTGGGCTCCAGATTTTATAGCACCACCACCAACATAAAGTACTGGGGCTTTTGATTGTGCAATCAGTGCTGCTGCATCGCGAATTGATTCAGGAGTTGCCTCTATCTTTGGGTGATAGCCACCTAGCTCAATAGTTCTAGGGTAATTAAACTCAGTGCGCATCTGCAGCGCATCTTTTGCAATATCTACTAATACTGCTCCTGGTCGACCAGTTGATGCGATATGAAAAGCTTCAGCAATTGCACGGGCAATATCCGATGGGTCAGTGACAAGGAAGGAATGCTTTGTTACTGGCATTGTTATTCCACGAATATCTGCCTCTTGAAATGCATCTGTGCCAATTGCGCCAGAGGCAACTTGACCAGTAATTGCAACTATTGGCACGGAATCCATTTGTGCATCGGCAAGTGGTGTAACAAGATTTGTCGCTCCTGGTCCTGAAGTTGCAATACAAACTCCGACTCGACCCGTTGCTTGGGCATAACCCGTTGCTGCGTGACCTGCGCCCTGTTCATGTCTAACTAAAATATGACGGATTTTGCTATCAAAAATCGGATCGTATGCCGGAAGAATTGCGCCACCAGGGATACCGAACATGACATCAACGCCAGATGCTTCCAACGCTTTCACAAGGGCGCTCGCCCCCGTCATCTTTGTTGTCTCGCTCATGTTCAACTCCCTTCCTATGTTTTTGTCAGCGGATAAATGCGAAACCCCTCAGTTTCCACTGAGGGGTAGCACACGGACTAGTTTTTCACTAGAGCGTGCGCTCACCAATTACCACGACTGAAATCATGCCTTAATTCTCCCTTGCCCCTTGCATTTGGTCAACCCCAGAGTTAACTATCTCACTATTTAGAAGTAAGAAATCTTGAGCAACTTGCCTAGCCGCAGACCGCTCCCTTTGAAGCCGAACCAACAATCTTCGAATATTTCGCCAAGACTCCGCGCTTATATTTATGTGGAATTGGGCTGAAATATTTACGGCGCTCTGTTAATTCGGCCTCATCGACCAAGAGATCAAGGGTTCGCGCAATGGTGTCGATACGAATTAAATCACCATCTTTAATGAAGGCAATTGGGCCGCCATCAACCGCCTCTGGCGCAACATGGCCTACGCAGAGCCCAGTACTTCCACCACTAAAGCGGCCATCGGTCAGAAGCAAGGTAGTTTTTCCTAGCCCAGCTCCTTTGATCGCGCCGGTAATCATCAGCATTTCACGCATTCCGGGTCCACCTTTTGGACCTTCATAACGAATAACTACAACGTCGCCCGCTTTTATAGTGCCATCTTCTAGCGCTTCCATCGCTGCTTGTTCACGTTCAAATACCCGTGCTGGGCCCTCAAATTTTTCTACCTCAATGCCGGCAGTTTTACAGACTGCGCCATCTGGAGCGAGTGAGCCACCAAGAATCGTAATTCCAACGGCAGTGGAGAGCGGAGATTTAATGGCGTGCAAAACTTCGCCATCAGGATCTAGCGGCGCGATATCCGCCAAGTTTTCAGCCATTGTTTTGCCAGTTACTGTTAAACAATCACCATGCAAATACCCTGCATCCAATAACGCACGCATAACGACTGGAATTCCGCCAACTCGATCTATATCGGTCATTACATATTTGCCAAAAGGTTTAAGGTCGCCCAATAATGGAACTCTTGATCCGATTCTATGAAAATCTTCAAGAGTTAAATCAACTTCTGCCTCATTCGCAATCGCGAGCAGGTGCAGAACAGCATTAGTCGAGCCACCAAGAGCCATCACTACTGTGATTGCATTTTCGAATGCTTTCTTTGTCAAGATTTGGCGAGTCGTGATTCCTTTTCGGATAAGTTCGACAACTGCGGCGCCAGATTTAACTGCGTAATCATCGCGGCGGCGATCAACTGCTGCTGGTGATGCAGAGCCAGGAAGTGAGAGCCCGATTGCTTCTCCGACGGCAGCCATTGTGTTTGCTGTATACATACCGCCACAAGCGCCCTCTCCAGGACAGATGGCTCGTTCAATTTTATCAACCTGTTCTTGTGAAATAAGTCCGCGAGCGCAAGCACCAACTGCTTCGAAGGCATCAATAATGGTTACATCTTTTCCATCAACATTTCCTGCCAGCGTAGTTCCGGCGTAAACAAAGACTGAAGCGACATCAATTCGAGCAGCTGCCATCATCATTCCTGGCAATGATTTATCACACCCAGCAAAAGTAACCATGCCATCAAGGCGTTCAGCCTGCATTACCGTCTCTACTGAATCAGCGATTACTTCGCGTGAGACCAGCGAGAAGTGCATTCCTTCATGGCCCATAGAAATGCCATCAGAAACCGAAATCGTTCCGAATTGCATTGGGAATCCGCCAGCATCAATAACCCCTTTACGGGAAGCTTTTGCTAAACGATCGAGTGAAAGATTGCAAGGTGTAATTTCATTCCAAGAGGAGGCAATTCCGATTTGTGGTTTAGCAAAATCTTCATCGCCCATTCCGACTGCACGTAGCATTCCTCGAGCTGGCGCACGTTCCATTCCATCGGTAACTAAACCTGAACGTGGCTTCATTGAATTGCTCATGCGCTATTCTCCTTGACCTAAGTGTCTCAATAATAACTCCCGAACCTTTGCCGCGTCGGCTTGACCACCTGTGGCTTTCATGACAGCGCCAATTAACGCACCAGCTGCCGGAATATTTCCACCGCGGACTCGCTCTGCAGTATCTGGCTGTGCAGAAATTGCACTCTCGATTGCCAACATTAGGGCGGTATCATCAGATACAACTTTCAAGCCGCGCTTTTCGATAACTTCCTTTGGTGATCCCTCGCCGTTTACTACGCCCTCAACGACTTGTCGCGCCAATTTATCCGTGAGCTCGCCAGCAACTATTAAAGCAATAATCTCGGCAACAAATTCTGTAGTGATTAGTGAAGTCGGAAGAACTTCTTTCTCGTTTGCGAGACGTGAAATTTCGCCAAGCCACCAAGTTCGAGCTCGAGTTGGCTCGGCGCCAAGTTCTATTGTTTCTTCAACAACATCCAGTAGTTCAGCATTTACTAGCGATGTCATCTCTTTGTCAGGGCAATCCCACTCAGTTTGCAATCTCTTGCGCCGAATAGATGGCTTCTCTGGAATCCTCTTTCGAAGTTCTTCGATCCAATTTGCATCTGGAGTGATTGGAACTAAATCTGGTTCTGGAAAATAACGATAATCTTCGGCCTCTTCTTTTGAACGACCAGGGCGAGTTTGCCCGCTCTCTTCCAAGAAGTGTCTAGTCTCTTGAACAATTCTCTCTCCTGCTTGCAGGCGATTGGCTTGTCGCTCAATCTCACCCGATACTGCGCGTTCGACAGAGCGCAGAGAGTTAACATTTTTAGTCTCACTTCTTGTTCCCAGTTCACCTGAACCAATTGGCGCGAGCGAAAGATTTGCATCGCAGCGAAGTGATCCCTGCTCCATCTTTACATCCGAGACTCCCAAGGAGCGAAGAATGTCACGTAGCTCGGTCACATATGCCCGAGCGACTTGCGGTGCGTACTTTCCAGTCCCTGGAACAATTCGAGTGACAATTTCAACTAGCGGGATACCTGCGCGGTTGTAATCTAGAAGTGAGTACTCTGCGCCATGAATTCGTCCAGTTGAACCGCCAACGTGAAGTGATTTACCAGTGTCCTCTTCCATGTGAACTCGCTCAATATCCACTCGAAAAACTTTAGCCCCGTCGTCAGTTTCAACTTCTACATCGAGATACCCATCCACGCAGATTGGTTCGTCGTATTGTGAAGTTTGGAAATTCTTTGGCATGTCAGGATAGAAATAATTTTTGCGAGCAAAACGGCTGTAAGGCGCGATGGAACAGTTAAGTGCTAGACCTATCAAAATCGAACTTTCAATTGCTTTTGCATTGACTACTGGAAGTGCTCCAGGCAAACCTAAACAAACTGGGCAGGTCTGAGTGTTCGGCTCTGCGCCAAATTCCGTCGCACATGAACAGAACATTTTTGACTTGGTATTTAACTCCACGTGAACTTCTAAACCAAGTGTCGGTTCATATTTTTCGGTGGCCGCTTTATAGTCGAGATAGTCGAGCGTCATTACGCCACCCCACCCAACTCTGGAATATTTGCAAGCAATGGTTTGCCCCACTTAGAAAGTAAGGCCGCTTCAAGAGTTCCACCAACACGATAGAAGCGATCGTCTTGCATGACTGGCGCCATTATTTGTAAGCCGACTGGAAGTCCATCCTCATCTGCCAAGCCAACGGGAAGACTCATTCCACCAATACCAGCCATATTTACTGGAATTGTCGCAATATCGCTGAGATACATAGCGACTGGATCCTCGCTCTTTTCGCCAATTTTAAATGCTGTTGTCGGAGTAACTGGAGATACTAAAACATCAGCCTGGCCAAATGCTTTTTCAAAATCCTGCTTAACAAGAGTTCGAACTTTTTGCGCAGAGCCATAATATGCGTCGTAGTAGCCTGAAGAAAGCGCATAAGTTCCGAGAATAATTCGCCTCTTAACTTCTTTTCCGAACCCCGCTTCACGAGTGATACTCATGACTTCTTCCGCACCTTTTGAACCGTCGTCGCCAACACGCAGGCCGTAACGCATTGAATCAAAGCGAGCCAAGTTGGATGAGGCTTCTGATGGTGCAATTAGATAGTAAGCAGCAAGAGCGAACTCAAAGCTAGGGCAAGAAACTTCAACAATCTCAGCACCGGCAGCAACTAATAGTTCCAGCGATTCACTAATTCGCTGACTAACACCCGCTTGAAAACCAGGACCACTAAGCTCTTTAATCACTCCGATTTTCATTCCCTTAACATCAAGGCGTTTAGCCGCCGCTACTACTTGCGGGATCGGTGCATTAATACTTGTTGAGTCGCGTTCGTCATGTCCAGCAATAACTTCATGAAGCAGCGCTGCATCTAGAACCGTGCGACCAAATGGACCAACTTGATCCAGGCTTGATGAGTAAGCAACAACACCATATCTAGATACGCCACCATAAGTTGGCTTCACACCAACAATTCCAGTTAACGCCGCAGGTTGGCGAATAGAACCACCGGTATCTGTACCAATTGCCAATGGGGCTTCGAACGCTGCTACTGCCGCAGCGGATCCACCGCTAGAGCCTCCAGGTGTTCTTGAAAGATCCCACGGGTTTTGTGTTGTTCCATAAGCCGAATTTTCAGTTGATGAGCCCATTGCAAATTCATCCATGTTAGTTTTACCAAGAATAACTACGCCGGCTTCTTTCAATTTTGTAACAACGGTTGAATCATATGGAGGTCGCCATCCTTCAAGGATTTTAGAGCCTGCCGTTGTCGGGATGCCTTTCTGGGCCAAAATATCTTTTAGCGCTAGCGGAACACCGGCAAGTGGCGAAAGTTTTTCGCCTCTAACACGCTTTGCATCCACTGCTGCTGCCTGAGTAAGGGCGCCCTCTGCGTCGACATGAAGAAAAGCAGAGACTTTTCCATCTACATCGGCGATTCTATCCAAATGTTGTTGCGTCAATTCGACCGAAGAATATTCTTTCTTGGCCAATGAATCTGCCATTTCCGATGCGCTTGAATAAATATTTGTCATTCTTCACCAAGAATTTGTGGCACTTTAAATCGGCCATCAATTTTTGCTGGCGCACCAGAAAGTGCTTCAGAATTTGTAAGACTTGGTTTTACGACATCGTCCCGGAAAATATTGGTCATTGCCAGCGGATGTGATGTTGGTTGGATATCTTGCGTTGCGACCTCTTGGACCCGCTTTACCGCGCTAAGAATATGGTCCAGTTCTGTTGCCATGTGATCTAGTTCAACTGGGGTCATTTCGACTCTAGCAAGCTTGGCCAAGTGCGCGACATCTTCTCGAGAAATTGCAGTCATAGCCGAACCTTATCGCGGGCCTCGACTTACCAATAAATTGGACTTACGCGCGAATTTGACCAGTCCCGGTAACAATCCATGTTGTTGTGGTCATTTGTTCTAGGCCCATTGGACCACGGGCGTGAAGTTTCTGATTCGAGATGCCAATTTCGGCGCCGAATCCCATCTGCTCGCCATCAGTAAATCGTGTGGATGCATTCACCATTACGGCAGCACAATCGCTTAGCGCAATGAATTTGGCGGCGTTCGCCTCGGATTCTGTAACTATTGCCTCGGTATGTTTTGTGCCGAATTTCGCAATGTGGTCCGCTGCCGCAAGTAGCGAAGGGACTACTCCAATATTCATTTCTAAGGCGTTGTATTCGGTTGCCCAGTTCTCGCCAGTCGCAAGATTCGTTGAGATATGGTTTTCGCTAGCAATTTTTGTGACTTCTTCGTCCACATTGAGTTTCACTTTGGCACTTTGAAGTGCGGCTAAAACTAATGGTAGAAATTTCACCGCAACGCTTTCGTGGACCAGAAGCGTTTCAGCGGCGTTGCAAACACTTGGTCTATGTACTTTAGAATTTATGACTATCGGTAGCGCCTTATCAAGATCTGCCTCCGCATCCACATAAACATGACAAACCCCAGCACCGGTTTCAATGGTTGGAACCGTTGAATCATCTACAACTGTACGAATCAGCGCGGCACTTCCTCGAGGAATCACCAAATCAACTTCACCTCTGGCGTGTAGTAGCGCAGTTACAGTTGATCGATCATCAGATGGAACTAATTGGATTGCATCTGGCGAGATATTTGTCTTGGCAAGGGCTCGGCGCATGACATTGACTAAAACTTCATTACTTTGAGCAGCGCTAGATGATCCACGCAGCAGGGCGGTATTTCCAGACATCAGCAAAATTATTGCGGCATCGACAGTCACATTAGGTCGCGCTTCATAAACCATGCCTACAACGCCGAAGGGAACTGATATTTGTTTCAGATGAAGGCCATTTGGAAGTGTACTTTCCCGCAAAGTCTTTCCAAGTGGACTTGATAATTTTGAAACCTGCCTTGCCCCATCTGCCATTTCACTGATTCGAGCGGCTGTGAGCAAAAGCCGGTCCTGCATTGACTCAGCCATATTTTCAACCCTGGCTCTGGTCATATCTTTTGAGTTAGCCGACAAGATCTCTATCTCACTTGCGCTTAGTTCCTCGGCAATTCGAATCAAGGCATCTGCTCTATCGCTATCACTTGCAGCAATTAAGGTACGTGCGGCAAGCCTGGCTCTTTCGGCTATTTCGGAAATTATCGCGGTGGCATCCATGTTCCTAGCCTAGAGCCTTCTACTCTTCAACCATGAAACGTTTATTTCGGATTCTGCGAAATTCCTTGCTTATTCTTCTTGCCTTAGGGGTAGCTTTAACTGGGTTTACCAGGTTCATTCATTACCCAAATCCGATTGATTCGATAAAGCTCGGGCTTGCGCCAGCATCTAAGACTCCGACTCTAATGCCCTGGCACACGATTGAACCATCAGCTAATCCAATCGATTGGCCAACTAGCAGTGAAAATACTCCGAGAACGGTTACCTGGAAAGGTAAAGAAATTAACTGGCAAGACTTCTTGGACCGAACCAATACGAATGCATTTTTGCTGGTAAGAAATGGAGTTATCACCTACGAGTACTACAGCAACGGATTTAATGAAGCTTCGCAACTTCCTTCATATTCGGTTGCCAAAACTATGACCTCAATTATTGCAGGCCAGTTGATAGCTCAAGGAGAGTTGAAGGAAAGTGATAAGTTCATTGATTATTTCCCAGAATTAAAATCTGGGACTTCCTTTGACCGGGTAACTGTTCAAACTTTGCTAGACATGCAAAGCGGCGTGGGTGTTTCTGATAATTATCCAACTGGGCCAGCCGGTTGGGGAGTTGCAATTGCGCAGATGTATGCGACCACCGATATTGATTGGTTTATGAAGCACAATCGCAAAATGGCATTCGAGCCAGGATCGAAATCGGAATATCGCAGTGTCGATACTCAGATGTTAGGCATGATTATTAAGGCCATTACCGCGGAACCTATTGCCGACTATTTTAGTAAAAATGTTTGGCAACCGATAGGAGCAAAATACCCAGCAACTTGGAATGTCGATCGTTTAGATGGAATTGAAAAAACGTTCTGCTGTTTCAATGCAACTGCTCGTGATTACGCGAAAGTGGGATTGGCCATCGTAAATGGTGGACAAGTCGGTGCAAAGCAAATCATCGATCCAGTCTGGCTCAAAAGACTTAAAACTCCCGTTACAAAACTTGATCATAACTGGGGGTATGGCGCATTCGTCTGGCATCCATTCCCTGGCATCAGTCAGGCCGAAGGATTACACGGGCAATATATTTTTATTGATCCTAAAACCAGGACTGTGATTGTTAAACTTTCAGATAACCCAACCGGTACAGACGAAACTGTTGCCACGGCGAAAGTATTGCTTCAGGTAGTTAAAAAAACTAGTTAGAAGTGAAGAGAGTTCCAACATCTTTACCTGCCAAGCCATCTTGCAAGTGGGCTAGATTGGTTAGGAGCATCGTCGCTCCACAAGATATAGCGATTTCAGCTGCCTGAATTTTTGTAACCATTCCGCCACTTCCCACCCCAGAAGAACCAACTCCACCAATCAGAGCCGAGTCTAAGTCTGCAAAATTCGATACCTTCGCTATTCGATTTGCTCCTGGCTGTGATGGTGGAGCATCATAAAGCGCATCGATATCTGAAACTAGTACGAGCAAGTCCGCCCCAATTAATTGCAAAACAAGTGCAGCAAGTCGATCATTATCACCGAGGCGTATTTCCTCAGTTCCAACAGAATCGTTTTCATTAATGATTGGCACTACGCCAAGCTCTAGTAGTCGTAGCAAAGTTCTCTTTGCATTCTCTTTGTGCATTTCTCGTGATAGATCATCTCCGGTTATGAGCACCTGTGAGGAAACTATATTGTGACGAGTAAATTCTTCGCTGTACTTAGCAATTAGAAGTCCTTGCCCAACTGAAGCAGATGCTTGCTGTGTAGCAAGGTCTGTTGGACGCGTCTTTAGCCCAAGTGGTGCCATGCCTGCAGAAATTGCCGCTGAAGTTACGACGATGACTTCATTTCCATCACTCTTAAGAGTAGCTACGACATCTACAAACTTTGTCACAGCCTGCGCGTTTAAGGATGTACCTGCATCTCCGGTAAGTGTCGATGACCCAACTTTGATAACAATTCGCCTAGCGCTCATCAGTTAACTTCCGTTTCAACTTCCATAACTATCTGAGGTGTGTTCGGATTATCCGTGTTGTATTCCCATTGCATTGCAATTTCGTCATCACTCAATTGGTCATCAACTAAATCTTCAACATAGCGTCCGGCCCATGGTGACTCCAGGCGTAAATCGCCACCTCGAGGACCAGCGAGCAATTCGGCACCAGCTTCGATCGAAGGTTCCCAATCGAATATAACGGCATTATCACCTTCGCCAATGCGAACTTCATCTTTAGCCTTCGCACCTTTTTTAAGAAGCTCCTTTTCAACTCCCAAAGTTGCAAGTCGATCTGCTAGGTAACCAATTGCCTCGGTATTACCAAAGTCTGTTTGCTTAACCCATCGCACCGGCTTATCGCCAAGAACAGTGAATGAGCCATCCGTATTTGCCGTAACAGTGAAGCCTGAATTTCCAACTGCGACCGGACGTAATACAATTCGTGCTTTTTCGACGAGCGCTTCAGCTTTACGGGCTTCCTGAATAATTCTTGCCATTGCATAATTAAGTTCGGTCAAACCAATGTGAGCTGCCGCAGAGATTTGATAAACCTGATATCCGCGAGCTTCTAAAATTGGCTGAACCATATCTGCCATAGCTTTTCCATCTGGTAAATCCACTTTGTTAAGCGCTATTAATCGTGGGCGCTCGGCAAGTCCACCATAATGTGAAAGTTCTTCTTCGATTATGTCGAAATCTCTCACTGGATCTCGATCTGTCTCCAACGTTCCACAATCCAGCACGTGTACTAGCGCTGCGCATCTTTCAACATGGCGCAAGAACTCAAGTCCTAACCCCTTGCCTTCAGAGGCACCAGGAATTAGCCCCGGTACATCGGCCACAGTAAAACGGGTATCACCCGCCTGTACGACGCCAAGATTTGGTGCAAGTGTTGTAAATGGATAGTCAGCGATTTTAGGTTTCGCCGATGAAATTGAGGCAATTAGCGAAGACTTTCCAGCGGAAGGAAAACCAATTAATCCAATATCAGCCACGCTCTTAAGTTCAAGAATTAGAGTGCGCTCTTCACCTGGTTCACCTTTAAGAGCAAAACCTGGGGCACGACGCTTCGATGAAGAGAGGCCGGCATTTCCAAGTCCACCTTTACCGCCCTGGGCAGCAACAAAGCGAGTTCCGATTCCTACTAAGTCAGCAAGAACTGTTCCTTCTTTATCCTTAATCACGGTGCCGTTTGGAACAGGCAAAATTAAATCTTTTCCTTCTCGGCCGTTGCAATAGTCGCCATAGCCAAGTGAGCCGTTAGTTCCACGCCGATGCGGAGAATGATGGAAATCCAAAAGTGTTGTAGTGCCCTGGTCAACGAAGAGAATTACATCTCCCCCTCGACCACCGTTACCACCGTCGGGTCCGCCAAGGGGCTTAAATTTTTCACGGTGAATGGAGACACAGCCATCGCCGCCGCTTCCTGCAAAGGCGTGGAGAGTTACACGGTCAACGAACGTTGCCATTTATTTTCTCCTTTCATTTTAAAATTCTTTCAAAATAAAAATGCGGGCCCGCAAGTCGCGGGCCCGCAAAAAAATTAACCGCGGGTTAGGCGACTGCAGCTACGGGGACGATATTTACAACCTTGCGACCGCGAGCGCGACCGAATTCGACTGCCCCTGCAGAAAGTGCAAAAAGAGTGTCATCTTTACCGATACCAACATTTTGTCCTGGGTGAAAAACTGTTCCACGTTGGCGAACCAAAATTTCGCCGCTCTTAACAACTTGTCCGCCATAGCGCTTAATACCTAAGTACTGAGCATTTGAATCGCGACCGTTACGTGTGGAGGAGACTCCCTTTTTACTTGCCATTTGTTATTCGCCTGCCTTATTTCGTAATCGCGGTGATCTTCACGCGCGTAAGTTGGGAACGGAAACCTTGACGACGGCGATAGCCAGTCTTGTTCTTATAGCGAAGGATGTCGATCTTTGGACCTTTTAGCTCTTCAACAATTTCACCAGTAACTTTTACACCAGCAAGTGTCTTGGCGTCAGAAGTTATATCTGATCCTTCAACAACTAGTAGCGCCGGGAAAGAAACAGCTGCACCGGTTTTTGCATCGATACGATCGACAATAACTGTGTCGCCTACGGCAACCTTCTCTTGACGGCCGCCTGCTTTTACAATCGCGTACACGGTGACACCTTTCCAAATACATCTAATTGGTTTACAACTTTAGCCAGGAAGCTGGCAGAGGGTAAGGATACGGAGAGCTTCACCCTTAGGTCAAACTGGTCCTACGCAGGGGTAATTACCCCTGTGCTAACAGCTCGGCGGCGGCGCTTTGCGGGCGGGGCCTTAACTTCAGCGATTTCTGCACTTTCAGGTGTTTCATCTGCCACTTTGGCTCCGACTAGCTTTTTCGATCTAGTCGGTTTCTCAGGAGCTTCAGCTTTCTCAGGGCTACTTTCGTGAACCTGAGGGACATAGCGTTGTTCCATATCTTTCTCAAGAGAGACCTTTTTGACGGGCTCAGAATGAATATGTATTCCACGCCCACCACAACTTTCGCAAGTTGTAGAGAAAGCCTCGATTAAACCTTGGCCCACGCGTTTTCTAGTCATTTGGACCAAGCCAAGTGAGGTTACTTCAGAAACTTGGTGCTTGGTACGATCACGACCCAAAGATTCAACTAATCTGCGAAGTACTAAATCTCGGTTTGATTCAAGCGTCATATCAATAAAGTCAATTACGACAATTCCACCCATATCGCGCAAGCGAAGTTGGCGAGCAATTTCTTCAGCCGCCTCTAAGTTGTTCTTAGTTACAGTCTCCTCAAGATTTCCACCCTTGCCAATAAACTTTCCGGTGTTTACATCAATGACAATCATGGCTTCAGTACGATCAATTACCAGCGAACCACCTGACGGTAGATAAACCTTGCGATCAAAAGCCTTAGCAAGCTGCTCTTCGATTCGATTCTCTACGAACAAATCGCGAGCTCCGGTCCACTTTTCAATCTTGGCTGTAAGTTCTGGCGCTATATGGCCGAGGTAACTATTAATGTCATCCCAAGCTTGATCACCTTGGACGATTAACTTATTAAAATCTTCGTTAAAGATGTCGCGAATTACTCGAACTGTTAAATCAGGTTCTGAGTAAAGAAGAGAAGGAGCTGAAGCGCCAGATTCCTGTGACTTCTTTTCGATATCTTCCCATTGTGCTTTAAGCCGTACCACATCGCGCTCAAGCTCTTCCTCGCTTGCACCTTCCGATGCGGTACGAACAATTACGCCGGCGTCATCGGGAATCAGGTTTTTCAATATTGTCTTTAATCGAGATCGTTCTTGCTCTGGGAGGCGACGACTAATTCCACTCATCTCCCCGCTTGGAACATAAACCAAATATCTACCAGGAAGAGAAATCTGGCTAGTTAGGCGTGCACCCTTCTGGCCAATTGGGTCTTTAGTGACTTGAACCAGCACAGATTGTCCAGTTTTCAATACATGTTCTATTTTGCGTGGTGCACCATCTGCAAGTCCAGCCGTATCCCAGTTAACTTCACCCGCGTACAGAACTGCATTTCGGCCCTTGCCAATATCAATGAATGCTGCCTCCATTGAAGGCAGTACATTCTGTACTTTTCCAAGATAAACATTGCCGACATATGAAATATTGCTGTTTCGATTTACATAATGCTCGACCATTATCTTGTCTTCGAGAACCGCGATTTGTGTTCGATCTCCTGTTTGGCGAACCAACATCTGGCGATCGACATTTTCTCTGCGAGCCAAAAATTCGGATTCAGTAATTACTGTTCCACGACGGCGAACAAAATCTCTAGGTTCGCGCTCTCTGCGATTTCCACGTTCACTTCTGCTATTACGGTTGCGATTTCCACGTTCAGGACGGGTTGGTTGATCTTCGCGAACACGTGGC
Source organism: uncultured Actinomycetes bacterium (assembly GCA_937876245.1). Classification (GTDB taxonomy): domain Bacteria; phylum Actinomycetota; class Actinomycetes; order Nanopelagicales; family Nanopelagicaceae; genus AAA044-D11. The sequence goes on from CALEGP010000009.1 coordinate 85,604, forward strand.
TCTCTAACTTTGACAACCGTGATTACGCCATCTTCTTCAACAGTCTCGCCTGGTGTTGCACCATCACCTTTTGCTCTTCGGCGGCGGCGACGGCGGGGCGAAGCAGTGCTCTCGGAATCTCCACTTTCTTCGTCAGTAATTTCTCCGGCATCTAATACTTCATCACTCTCAGACTCGTGCTTTTCAATTGCATCGTCTTCATCTCTAGCTCCTCGGCGACGGCCTCGGCCACCTCGGCGACGTCTTCGTAATTGCGAATCTTCACTCTCACTTACTTCACTAGATTCTTCAACTACTTCGGCAACCTTCGCCTTAGCTGACTTCTTTGGCGCAACATCTCCTGGCGCAGCCTGAAACATCGGAACTGGAATCTTGGGGGCGGCAACCTTCTTAGCTTTCTTCTTCTCAGCAGATTCACTCTCTTGAACATCAGGTGAGCTATCGACTGCTTTTTCAACTTCTGCGATTTGAGCTGCTGCAGCTTTTGCCGCAGATTTTTTGCTTGCGCGCTTACGCGCACCTTTTGGCACTATAGCCATAACCTTAAATCCTCATCTAAAAAATAATCTTGGTAAAACTTCCTTTTGAAAGCTTTTGCATCTGCTGCTACCTCGAGTAATTAAGGCCTTCAGGGCCGCTCGGAGCGCGAAACGCTAACCAAATTATTGCCTAAAAGCGGCCGAAAGACCAACTTTGGCTCGGCCTAGAGGGAAATATTTAATCACCGGGTGCGTAAATGGACGTTTTGGATAAGCCCAAGGCCAATTAAATTCGCAAACATGCTCGAACCACCATATGAGATAAATGGCAGAGGAACGCCCGTCATAGGAACCATACCCATTGTCATTCCAATATTTTCAAAAGTTTGGAATGCAAGCCAAGCAATTACTCCGACGCAGACGAGTCGGCCAAATAAATCATTTGTACGGCGGGCGATTGTGAAGGATCGGTAAAACAGCAAACCGAAGCAGAGCAAAATGAATCCACTACCTAAAAACCCTAATTCTTCTCCTGCTACCGTAAAAATAAAATCTGTATGTTGCTCCGGAACAAATCGGCCATTCGTTTGCGGTCCGTTAAATAGCCCCTTACCAGTAATTCCACCAGAACCGATCGTGATTCGGGATTGGCGAAGTTGATAGCCAGTTGCCTGAGGATCGGCAGAAGGGTCCACAAACGATTGCAACCTAGCAATTTGGTATTCGCTTACTACTCCCATTTTCACCGCAGTAAATCCGCCCATGACAGCAAGCAAAAGTAACCCAACGACCCAACGAGTTGGGGCACCCGACGTCCCAATCATTACAACGATAGCAGCGCTGATAATTACAACTGTTCCTAAATCTGGCTGCAACAAAATAAGCGCAACTGGAATAGCTGCAATGGCAAGAGCTTTTAACACATCTTGATCGGTTGGATTTGCATCAATATCGCGCTTTTCGGCCAAGATCATTGAAATACCAACAATGATTCCTATTTTTGCCAACTCAGCAGGTTGGATTTGAAAGCCGCCAGGAAATGAAATCCAAGCCTTAGCGCCATTTATTTCGCTGCCAAGTCCAGGAATTAACACAACAACTAAACCAAAAACTGCGAGACCCCAAACAATCGGTGTATAGGCACGAAGTAACCGATAATCAATAAGTGTTGTTCCATATGCAAGCAAACCACCAATCAAAATATTAATGACATGTCGCTTTAAATAATATTGTGGGTCAAGACCTTGGGCTTCAAACCAACTCTTAGTCGCTGCATAAACAAGCAATGTGCCCATGACTAAGAGTGCGGCAACGCTAAGAGTAAGAAGGCGATCAAATCCTACGAAATTTTCGCGAAATTTATCGCGCCGACTATGTTGGTTATATATGGTCATGGTGTTACCAATTTAACGTTTTTGGGATCAACTTTAGGCAATTTCGTAGGGATACCATTTGGAAAAATTTTCTTAGTTGGATCAATTGCTCCATCTACCACGCCATAAAGGGCTGCATAGATATCTCTAACTCCCACTGCAGAAATTGATGACCCGAAACCACCCTGACTAACAACCATAACAACTGCATATTTCGGCTTCTTAATAGGGGCAAAGGATGCAAACCAAGAGGTGTCGTCTTTAGCGCTTCCATCTTTATTTTTACTCAAATCCTGACCTGTTCCAGTTTTTCCGGCAACAGTTACCGGGAAGCTAGAAAATACCGCAGCTGCAGTTCCATCGGTAACAACAGAGCGAAGTGCTTTGTGTAGAAACTTAACAGCTTTTTTTGGCAACATATTTTCCGCAACAACTTGGGGGGTAAATTCCTTGACAACTTCACCATTAGATTTAACAACTGCTCTAGCTACTTCAGGCTTATAGATAGTCCCACCATTTGCGATTGCGGCATAGGTCTGAACCATTTGGATAGGTGTCATCAAAGTATCGCCTTGCCCTATCGAGAAGTTAACGGCATCTCCAGCACGAATTATATTTCCATCAAGACAATTCTCTCGGGCAATTTCAATTAAGTATGGCGTCAAATCTGATTTCTTGGCACGTTTCTTAAAATTACAATAATAGTTCTTATACTCCTGATAAAAGTTCTCTTTCCACTGCCGATCAGGAAGGCGTCCCGAGGCTTCGCTTGGTAAGTCAATTCCAGTAACTTTTCCTAACCCAAATCCCCTAGCTGCTGTAAAGAAATAGTCATGCAAGCCCGAGTGAGGCGATAGGCCGCCATCTCGAACCCATTCATCGTAAGCAATTTTATACCAAATAGTGTCGCAAGAAACAGCAATCGCCTTCTGCATATTCATTGTGCCCTGAGATTTAAGTTCGAAGTTACCGAATTCGCGATCACCAATTTGTACTCTTGATGGACATTTATATGTGCTGTTCATGTCATAACCAGCATCCATCGCAGCAACAACTGAAATTGTCTTAAATGTTGAAGCAGGGGCGTACATTCCTTGTAGAGGTCTGGAGAGTGCCGGCACTCCAGAATCTTCACTATATAAATTCTTTGCTTGAGATTGTGTCAAGCCGACTTGCCAGATATTTGGATCATAAGTTGGATAGGAAGCAAGAGCCAATATTTTCCCGCTGTTTACATCCATGACAATTGCAGCTCCGCCATCAGCTCGGTAGCCCAAGGATTTCGATCTCAATACCGAAGTTCTAAGAGCCTCTTCAGTTGCGGCTTGGAGTCTGGCATCCAAATTTGTAACCAGGTTAAAACCAGATATCGCAGGCGTACTTTTTGCCTGACGAGTAACTGATTCCACACGGTCAACTGTTACCGTCTTAATTCCAGCTCGGCCCCGAAGGTAATCGTCATACTCAAATTCCAAGCCATCTTTCCCGATGCTTTCCTCACGGTAATAATTTTTACCGGAATTAAGCAAATCGGTTTCGCTGACGGATCCCACATAACCTAAAACATGAGCAGCATTCTCTCCTGCCATTGCTGGATAGCTGCGCACTGGAATAGATCTTGCGCTGACCCCAGGAAATAGATCAGAATTTTCCAAAACCTTTAGCGCCTGCTCCTTAGTCGCAGTTCTAGTTACTGGAATTGGCTGGAATCGTGTGCCCTTCCAGCATCCAGCATTTTTTGATGAAGGTAACTCTCCACAAAGTCTTGTAGTGATAAAAACGCTCTCAGGTTTTTTCCCCACTAATTTTGCAACACGGTTAAGAACGTTAAGTCCCTTGTTAGGCAACTTATCAATTGTGCTTCGATCTACTGAAATAACTAATCCTGGCCGATCCATCGCCAGAGGGATGCCCGAGCTATCTACAATTGCACCTCGAATTGCTGGATTTACGACATCTCTGCTCTGAATACTCAACGCGGCATCTTGATACTTAACGCTTGCTGAAACTTGCAAGTAAAAGAGACGACCCCCAAGTGCAAGCATCAGTGAGAAAATCAATGCCTGAACAATAATTAAATTCAGCCGGGAACGAAGGTTCATCTGTGATCACTTGAAGCCAAGGTGAAAGATCTAAATTTGGCCAGACCTGGAAGTAAAATTGGTGAAAATAACAGTATCCAAAGCGCATTACCAAAAATAATCTGGAAATTAACCGCCATATTTCCGTTATTTTCGCCAAGAATTATTCCAAGTAATAGAAAAATTATGAGAGTGAAACTCACACCGACTGTTACAAATAAAACAAATGCCAAAGGTCTTTCAGTGAAATCACCGATACTCTCTCGATTTCTTGAAAATAAGAATCCCACGATTGTAAGAATTAGCGCCCACTTACCAAGGGGTGAGTCAGTAGAAGGAGAAAGATCTTGAATAATTCCGCCTATAAAACCTAAGGCGATTGCGCCAAATCTATCCTCAAGGGCCATTAATCCGAGTAGAGCGCATAGGTAAAATGAAAAAGTAGCAATTGGAAATTGGATCTTAGAAATAGCAGATTCTTGAATAATAAAGAGTGAAGAAAGTAATAACCCATTAATCCCTGCTCGTGACCAACTCAATTCTTAGCCTTGCTTGTCGGTACTGGCGAAACTTCAGGAACTGGAGATTGTGTTACATAAATCGTCTCCGTTGGCACTGGCGTCGGAACTGGAACCAAGGCATCTTTGGGTCCTCCGTTATAACTTTTAACTATTATGGAGACCACACCCAAACTTCCAAGGGATGAATAACTTCTTACGCTTGCTTCTTGAGTTAGTGTTCCTGTCGTATTTTTTACCGCTTTTACATATCCGACCGGCAGCCCAGGTATGAATGGTCTGTCATTATCACTTCCAAGTGAGAGCAAAACATCGCCTACTTCTATACTCCCGGAAGGATCAAGTAATTTCAGCGTGTAGTTACTTCCCCCCTCGCCCAGAAGGACACCCACGCTTTGACTTCGAGCTATCCGGACTCCAACACGAAAAGTTGGATCATTCATTAACAACACAATCGAAGAAGTGGCTGTCGTGCTTTTCACAACTCCGACTAAACCGAGTTCTCCCATGACCGTCATGTCTTTTTTAACGCCATCATTCGATCCGGAGTCGATTGTGATTGTCTGACTAAAAGTCGAAGAACTGCCTTTGCCGATTACTCGAGCTGAGACTACTTTGTAACCACCACGACCTGCTAAATCTAAAACGCTCTGCAATTTCTTTAGCTGGCCCGCAGTGTCCTTATTAAATATCGCTTTTTTGCGAAGTTTAATATTTTCTTCTTCCAATATTTTTAGCTTGTTCTTTGTTGCACCAAAACTCTTAATGTCCGAGAAGAAATTGCCTACTGGGGTAAATAGATCAGATACGCCTCTTTGAAATGGTGCCAAAATAGTTTGAGTTACCGACCTCGAATTCTGCGTAAAACTCACACCGCGCAAATCGAGCGTGATTAGAAAAAGCGAAGTGACTAGGAGAATTACAAGTAAAAGCCGTGAGCGATTGCTTCCACCAGCTGCCACTTTATAAACTCCTTAACGGCGAGGTTCAGAAATCAAGACTTTTTCTAAAGCTTCAAATTCCTCGACGCACTTTCCTGAGCCTTCAGCAACGGCCTGCAATGGACGTTCGCTAATGTGAACCGGCATTCCAGTTTCATGGCGAAGTCGCTCATCTAAACCGCGAAGAAGCGCGCCACCACCAGTTAATACAATTCCACGATCCATTAAATCGCTGGCCAATTCTGGCGGTGTCTTATCAAGAGTACTTTTAACAGCATTAACGATTTGGTTTACTGGATCTTCAAGTGCCCTGCGAATCTCTTCAGCCGAGACGCGAATTGTTTTTGGAAGCCCAGTTGCAAGATCTCGGCCACGAATTTCGGCATCTGGTTCGCCAGGTAGTTGATAGGCAGAACCAATGGCCATCTTGATTTCTTCAGCAGTTCTCTCGCCCAATAAGAGCGAATATTCGCGCTTAACCCAATCGATAATCGCTTGATCAAGCTCATCCCCGCCGATGCGTATCGAGAGCGCAGTAACAATTCCACCTAATGAAATAACTGCAACTTCCGTCGTGCCTCCACCAATGTCTACAATCATATTTCCAGTTGGTTCATGAATTGGTAGACCTGCACCAATAGCAGCTGCCATAGGTTCTTCAATTATGTAAACCTTGCGGGCGCCGGCCGCATATCCTGCATCCTTAACAGCGCGCTGTTCTACTCCAGTAATTCCTGACGGAACACAAACTACAATTCGAGGCTTTGCTAGATAACGACGACGGTGAACTTTTTGGATAAAGTAGCGAAGCATCCGTTCGGTTGTGTCGAAGTCTGCGATAACACCATCTTTAAGTGGACGAATTGCCACAATATTGCCAGGCGTGCGTCCAATCATTCGCTTAGCTTCAATACCTACAGCAAGAATTCCACCGGTGTCTTGATTTACTGCAACAACACTTGGCTCATTGAGAACAATTCCACGCCCACGAACATAGACGAGAGTATTTGCGGTTCCTAAGTCGACTGCCATATCTCTTCCGATAAATGACATGCGATTTGGGTTCTTTTTGCTCATTTGAGACCTCTCAATTAATTTAACTCGGGGAAAAATATTTCGATTTCACGTAGCGCTGACTGGGTTGAATCAGAGCCGTGAACAATATTTTGTACAACTTTTGTTCCTTGATCACGAGCAAGATCACCACGAATTGTTCCAGGTTCAGCAGTTGTTGGATCCGTAGCTCCGGCCAATTTTCTAAAACCTTCGATTACGCGATTGCCTTCAGCGATTATTGCAACGATTGGCCCAGAGAGCATAAATTCAAGAAGTGGTTCATAAAAAGGTTTGTCTACATGCTCCTCATAATGTTTTGCCAAAATTTCACGAGTTGGTTCCATCATTTTAAGGCCAACAACTTTATAACCCTTTGATTCAACGCGGCTTATCACTTCACCTATTAATGATCTGCGGACACCATCTGGTTTTACCAAGATAAGCGTGCGCTCTATTTTCTCTGGATTCACAGGCAGCAGTCTAATGCGAGCTCGCAAAAGCTCTTAATCCTTGATTTTTGACTGTCATTTGAGTGGTATTTGTCGCAAAAGCTCGGCCCGGATGGCCTCGCCTTTCCTGCCGACAAGAAATGCGCTAATCCAGAGGCCGGCAAATAGCGCCCCCATGAAATACATCGGCGTTACAACTGTGCCATATGCAATCATGGCCATTTGTAAACCTGTCCCTAATATCCAGCCAATTTTATATTTCATTAATCCAGCACAAATTAAAAGCGCGATGGCTAAAGCTCCACCAATTGAAAGTGCGCCACCGCCATGTTCACCCATCGCAAGCAAAACCGCAAAACCCATAACAAATGCTTCCATCGTCAATACCGCAGCACTTAGAACTCTCATTTCCCTGCGCCCGCCTCATTACTTGTTCCAATTTTTCGCAAAATTACTCGAGCTGATCCCGCTGTTACCACAGAACCGGTCACCACCACAGCACTAACCCCATCGCTTACTTGATTTATGAGAGTAGCTTGTTCCATCGCATAAGTTATTGCTGAGCGCAAATCATTTTCTTGAAATACTCGATCTTGACCAAAAACTGCAACTGCCTCCTTGAAAAGTTGAGCAACAGGAAGCGCCCGGGATGACTCGGATTGCGTAACAACAATTCGATCGACTACGGGCTCCAACGCCTTTAAAATTCCTACTCCATCTTTTTCGCTTAAAATTCCCAAGACACAGAAAATTGATTCAAAATCAAATTCGGTACTTAAAGTTTGAGCCAGCGCTTTTGCTCCATGTGGATTGTGTGCCGCATCAATTATTACTGTTGGGTCTCGATGCAAAATTTCTAGGCGTCCGGGTGAAACAACGCTTGCGAAAGCACTTCGCACTAACTCCTCATCCAATTTAACTCCGGCAAATGCCTCAACCGTTGCTATTGCAATCACGGCGTTTGCGGCCTGGTGTGAACCATGAAGGGGTAAATAAATATCGGAGTACTCCCCATAAATACCTTTTATGGCGAGCAGCTGTCCGCCGACCGCTAAATTCCGATTGAGTAGTGCAAACTCGATTCCCTCACGATATGGGATTGCAGATTTCTCTAAAACTTTCTCCAGAAGGATTCGCGCGACTTCCGGCTCTTGGGCCGCCAGAACTACGTGAGATTCTGGCTTAATAATTCCAGCTTTAGTTCTTGCAATTTCTTCAATTGTTTCCCCCAGAAACTCCGTATGATCCAAGCCGATAGGCATTAATACCGAAACAGCGCTCTGAACAACGTTTGTCGCATCCCAATCCCCGCCCATTCCAACTTCGATAATTCCTACATCAACTGGATGCTCTGCAAATGCCACAAAAGCCAGTGCAGTTAGTGCTTCGAAATATGAAATCGGAACAGCGGATTTTGCATCTATTAACTCAAGATAGAGCGCAATATCGTTATAGGTTGCAATAAATTCGGCAGCTGAGATTTGAGAGCCTTTTATCGAAATTCTTTCCAAAAAACTTTCCAAATGTGGACTCGTGAAGCGGCCAGTGCGGTAATCAAGTTCGGTTAATAGCGCATCAATCATCCGCGACGTACTTGTCTTACCGTTAGTCCCACCAATATGAATTGTTGGAAAGGAGAGCTGTGGCGAACCAAGTGCATCGACAAGAGGCGCAATTCTTTCTAGTGAAGGATCAATCTGACTCTCTGGCCAACGTTCCATCAATGAGGCCTCGATAACTTTTAAGATCTCGAGATCTTCTGCCGAGTTCATCATTTCTTGGGCAGCGCGGCAAGCTGTAATAAAATGCTTTCAATGTCAGCCGTTGTCTGGGTTAGTCGAGCTCTAATTTCTTGGACTACTTCGATAGGTGCTTTTGCCATGAATCCTTCATTTTCTAATTTTACTTTTGCGGTTGCTCGATCTTTCTCAGCCGTGGCCAGATCCTTGGTAAGTCGTGCACCTTCGGCAACAATATCGATTGCTCCCGTTAAATCGAATTCTACTTTGACTTTTCCTACTTCTATGGCTGCACCAGGTGAACCGGTTAGTTTTTCTATTCGGCATACTTGGCGAATTGCTGATTCGTAGGGGCTCAGCGCATTCAGACCAATTAAATTTGCGCCAATTTTCGTCGAAGTTTTGATTCCTTGATCATTTCGAAATCTACGAACCTCAGTTATGAGATCGCGAAGTTGGCCCACGATTTGTTTTGCTTCCTCGCTTCTATTCTCAGGGTTTGCAGCTGGCCATGAAGCAGTAACTAAAGTTTCACCTCCAGTGAATGAGCACCAAAGCTCTTCGGTGATAAATGGCATGACTGGGTGCATTAAGCGAAGAAGTTGATCCAGGACATGACCCAATACCCGTTTTGAGTTATCAGCAGTCGTGCCACCTTTCGCAAATGTCGCCTTTGAAAGCTCGAGGTACCAGTCACATAAATCATCCCAAGCGAAGTGATAAATAATTTCGCAAGCTTTCGCAAATTCGAATTTCTCAAATAACTGGTCTACAGAATCCACTGTCTCATCAAGCCGAGTCAATATCCATTGATCGACAGCATTGAGAGAATCAAATTTCGGCAGTTCACCAGTTGTGTTGGCGCCATTCATGATTGCAAAACGCGATGCATTCCAAAGTTTTGTTGCAAAATTTCTAGCTCCACCTATCCATTCTTCAGCGATGGCTTGATCAGTTCCAGGATTTGCTCCTCGAGCAAGGGTGAAACGCAGCGCATCTGAACCATATTTATCCATGAATTCAATTGGGTCGACAGTATTGCCGCGAGATTTACTCATCTTCTTGCCAAAACGATCTCGAACTAAACCGTGCAGAGAAATTGTATGGAACGGCGCTATCCCGTCAGTGACAAATAGTCCAAGAAGAACCATTCGAGCGACCCAGAAAAACAATATGTCATAACCCGTTACTAGGACACTCGTTGGGAAAAACTTTGCAAGATCATCAGTCTTATCTGGCCAGCCTAAAGTTGAAAATGGCCAAAGCCCCGAAGAGAACCAAGTATCTAGAACATCTGGATCTTGAATATATCCAGCAGGCGGCTTCTCGTCAGGTCCGCATACTACGACTTCACCATTAGGTCCATAATAAACTGGAATTTGATGTCCCCACCAAAGCTGGCGCGAAATACACCAGTCATGCATGTTGTCGACCCAATCAAAATAACGTGGTGCAAGTTCTTCTGGTTCAATTTTAATTCTTCCATCACGAACTGCATCCCCGGCCGCTTTCGCAAGTGGTGCAACTTTCACAAACCATTGTTTCGAAAGTCTTGGTTCGACAGTCGTGTCACACCGTTGGCAGTGACCAACCGCGTGAACATATGGCCGTTTCTCAGCAACAATACGCCCCATTTTGCGAAGTTCTTCTACTACTTCCTTCCGGGCGTCGAATCGATCCATGCCATCAAATCGAGTTCCCGAATTCTCCATAATTCCGTGTTGGTTCATAATGATTGGCATTTCAATTCCATGTCGCATTGCCATTTCGAAGTCATTGGGGTCGTGTGCACCGGTTACTTTTACTGCTCCGGTTCCAAATTCTGGATCAACTAATTCATCGGCAATAATCGGAATCATGCGATTTACGAGCGGCAATAAGACGAATTTCCCAACCATGTCCTTATAGCGTGGATCATCTGGATGAACCGCTACAGCGCCATCGCCCATCATTGTCTCTGCGCGAGTTGTTGCAACCACAATAGAAATATCGTCATCACCATAACGAACTTGAACAAATTCACCCGAGTCATCACTGTGTTCAACTTCAATATCTGAAAGCGCAGTCAGACACCTTGGACACCAGTTGATGATTCGTTCGGCGCGATAAATTAAATCTGCTTCATAAAGTCTCTTAAATATTTCAAGTACTGCTTTGGATAATCCCGCATCCATAGTAAAACGCTCTCGTGACCAATCGACCGAATCACCAAGGCGCTTCATTTGGTCCAGAATCAATCCACCGGATTCTGCTTTCCATTCCCAAACTTTTGCCGCAAATTCCTCGCGACCCAGATCGTGCCTAGACAAACCAGCCGCGGCAAGTTGCTTTTCAACAACGTTCTGCGTTGCGATTCCGGCATGATCCATTCCAGGAAGCCAGAGGGCTTCAAAACCTTTCATGCGTTTCATACGAATTAAAATATCTTGAAGCGTGTGATCAAGTGCGTGCCCGATGTGAAGACTTCCAGTGACATTGGGAGGTGGAATTACAATCGTGAAAGGTGGTTTCGTTGATTTGGCATCAGCGGTGAAGTAACCTGCTAAGAGCCATTTTTGATAGAGCGGTGCTTCGATGTCGGCAGGAGTAAATGTCGCCGCTAACTCTTTTTTATTAGATTTATTGCCTTCGCTCATAGGGGTTGAGTCTAGATTAAGCGCTCTTCTCTTCCGAATCCTTGGTGGCCTTATCAACCTTACTTTGACGTTTTAGGCTCCCAGCAGGGCGATTTACCAATATCGGAACGGCTTCTTTCAGTACTACTTGTGGCGTAATTATCACCTTTGCCACATCTGATTTCGATGGAATTTCATACATCACCCCAAGCAAAGTTTCTTCCATGATTGCACGAAGCCCTCTTGCACCTGTTCCGCGCTTGATGGCGAGGTCAGCAATGACCTCTAGCGCTTCCATGGAAAATTCAAGTTCAACATCATCGAGTTCGAACAGCTTCTGATATTGCTTAACTAGAGCATTCTTTGGTTCGGTAAGAATTTCCATAAGCGCAGGGCGATCCAAGTTTTCAACGCTCGTGATGATTGGCAGTCTGCCAATAAATTCTGGAATCATGCCGAATTTCAATAAATCTTCTGGCATAACATCTGAAAAGTAATCCTTCGCAGCATTTTCTTCTGCGCTCTGCAAGGTCGCGTTAAACCCGACACCAGCTTTACCTTTACGTCCTTCAATAATTTTTTCTAGGCCGGCAAATGCTCCGCCTACTATGAAGAGAATGTTCGTAGTATCAATTTGAAGAAATTCTTGATGTGGGTGTTTGCGGCCACCCTGAGGAGGGACTGCCGCAGTTGTGCCTTCTAAAATTTTCAGAAGCGCTTGCTGTACGCCTTCGCCTGACACATCACGCGTGATTGAAGGGTTCTCGCTCTTGCGGGCAACTTTATCAATTTCATCGATATAAATAATTCCGGTTTCAGCTTTCTTAACATCATAATCTGCGGCCTGAATCAATTTAAGCAAAATATTTTCTACATCTTCTCCGACATAACCGGCTTCGGTTAGAGCAGTTGCATCAGCAATCGCAAAGGGAACATTTAAGATTCGCGCTAAAGTCTGAGCTAGAAGTGTTTTTCCGCATCCCGTTGGACCAAGGATTAAGATATTTGATTTAGATAATTCAATTGATTCATCGCGTTTTGATTCACCCGATTGCACTCGTTTGTAATGATTGTAAACAGCAACTGAAAGTGATTTCTTTGCCCGATCCTGGCCAACGACATATTGATCTAAAAATTCATATATTTCTTGAGGTTTAGGGAGTTCAGTAAAGCCAAGAGAACTGGTCTCTTCGAGCTCTTCGATAATGATTTCATTGCAGAGTTCAATGCACTCATCGCAAATATAAACTCCAGGGCCAGCGATTAACTTCTTGACTTGCTTCTGGGTTTTACCGCAGAACGAACATTTCAACAGGTCGCCTGATTCTCCGATGCGCGTATTCATAAGAGAAGGCTAGGACTTTCCCCCTAATCTTGCGGGCAAATCCCAGCCTAACTCTGTTCGCTTATAGGCGAATTCTATTTCTTATTCTTTGGCAGATGCCTTACGGCTCACCATTACTTGATCAATAAGACCATATTCAACTGCTTCTGCTGCAGTAAGAATCTTGTCTCGCTCAATATCTTTTGTAATTTCTTCTGCGCTCTTTGTGGTGTGCTTAACCAACATCTCCTCAAGCAAGGTCCTCATACGCATAATTTCACGGGCTTGGATTTCGATATCAGATCCTTGGCCGCCACCTTCGCTATATGGCTGGTGGATCAATATCCGGGCATGCTCAAGGGCGTAACGCTTTCCTTTGGCGCCACCAGCAAGAAGTATTGCTGCCGCAGATGCCGCTTGTCCCAAACAGACTGTCATTACATCAGGGCGCACAAATTGCATGGTGTCATAAATTGCAGTCAGCGCCGTAAAAGATCCACCTGGTGAATTTATGTACATCATAATGTCGCGGTCAGGATCCATTGATTCCAGCGTTAACAGCTGGGCCATAACGTCGTTCGCCACAGTGTCATCGATAGCTTGGCCTAAGAAAATAATACGCTCTTCAAATAACTTCGTGTACGGATCTAAGCGCTTGTAACCATATGAAGTCTTTTCTTCAATGGTTGGAAGCACGTATCGACTAGTTAAATCGTTCACTTTATTCATCTCCATATTGTTTATCATTTTGCAGTTCCACCACTTCCTGAAACCTGTCCAGCAGAGCGGACAACATGGTCAACAAAGCCATAATCTTTTGCTTCCTCTGCCGTAAACCAACGGTCGCGATCTGAATCGGCTTCGATAGTCTCAGGCTTTTGGCCAGTGTGGAATGAAATCAATTCAGCCATTTTCTTCTTAGTAAATGACATCTGCTCCGCTTGAATTTTGATATCTGATGCTGTGCCCCCGATACCGCCTGAAGGTTGGTGCATCATGATTCTTGCATGTGGAAGTGCGTAGCGTTTTCCGGCTGCTCCTGCACAAAGCAAGAACTGACCCATAGAAGCCGCAAGGCCCATTGCAACTGTTGCAACATCATTCTTGATGTATTGCATCGTGTCATAAATCGCCATACCCGCAGAAATTGATCCACCAGGCGAATTTATGTAAAGAAAAATGTCTTTATCTGGATCTTCAGCGGCCAGAAGAAGTAATTGGGCTGAGATCGCGTTCGCCATCGAATCTTCAACGACTGAACCTAGGAAGATAATGCGCTCTTTTAACAGACGGTTATAGACCTGATCATCTAGGCCGCCACTTGGTGCTGATCCCGCGAGACGCGGTGTAATGAGATCCACAACTTCCTCCTGAATATTTATTTAAGTAGTAATGACACTAACAATGTTTCGGGGAAAATGCTTCCGCAATTCGACAAATACCTCGCTCGAGCTGTTCGCCCTAAGAGAAAGGCTAGAGAAAGACAGGTAAAAGAATTATTCGGCGTCCGTTGGAGCAGGTTCAGCTATCTCAGCCGCCTCAGCTTCTTTAGGTGCCAATTCTTCAAGGTCAACTTTCTTGCCTGAAGTCGTTACGACCTTCACGCGAGCAAGAACTCCAGCCAGCGCCTTCGCTCTTGAAACCTCTGCAACCATGGTTGTAATTTGGCCCGCATCAGATACTTCCTTGATGAACTGATCTGGCGTCATTCCATAACGCTGAGATGCGCGGACTAGGTATTCAGTCAATTCGTTCTCATTAACTGAAACTCTTTCGGCCGCAACAATATTGTCGAAGAGGATTTCTTGTGTTAGGGACTTGGTAACTTCTTCAGTTACTTCCTTGCGATGCTCAGCATCCTCAAGGCGCCCTTCCTTTTCAAGATGTTCATTTACTTCATCTTCAATAATGTTAGCTGGGAGTGGAATTTCTACTTCTGCAATTAACTTTTCAACCAAAAGATCGCGGGCATGCGAGCCCTGTTCAAGGTGCTTCACGCGTTCAAGTCGGGCCTGTATGTCGGTTCGTAATTCTGCGAGAGTCTCAAATTCAGAGCCCAACTTTGCAAACTCATCATTTAACTCTGGGAGATCGCGATGTTTTACCGCCTTAACAGTCGCATCCACTGCGCCCTTCTCGTCATCTTTTTGACCAACGAGTTGAGTGTCGAAGCGTTTTGATTCGCCAGCCTTTAAGCCAATTAGTGCTTCATCTAGGCCATCAACCATGCGGTTTGTGCCTACCTCGTAAGAAATATCATTAGCTGTTCCGCCATCAACGGCCTCACCATTGATAGTTGCAATCAAATCCAGTGAAACAAAATCACCATTCTCTACAGCTTTTTCAACTGTAGTTAAGGTACCGAAGCGAGCACGCAACAAGTCAACTTGCTCGGCAACTTCATCATCGGAAATTACAACATCTTCAACCGTCAGAGTAATCTTTGAAAAATCTGGAAGTTTAAGTTCTGGGCGAACATCAACCTCTGCGGTAAATGAGAACTTCTCCCGGTCAACCAATTCAGTGATTTCAATATTTGGTCGTCCTATAACAAAAACGTTCTGTTCTTTTAGCGCTGCAGCATAAAATGGTGAGATCGAAGAGTTGATTGCCTCATCCAAAATTGCCGGACGGCCAACGCGTTGCTCAACCATTGCTTGCGGAACTTTGCCTTTGCGAAAACCAGGGATGTTAATGCGCTCACCGAGCGACTTGTAAGCAGTTGCAATATGGGGCTCGAGTTCTTCGAAATTTACTTCAACTGAAAGTTTTACCCGTGTTGGGGAGAGAGTTTCAACTGCACTTTTCACGTTGCTCCTAGCGTCATTTATTAATCAGATTTCTGGTCGGGGCGAGAGGATTCGAACCTCCGGTCTCCTGCTCCCAAAGCAGGCGCGCTAGCCACTACGCTACGCCCCGCGGCGTAAGTAGGAATTCTAAACCCTAAATTCCCTCTCTCAAACCAAGGTAAAAAGGGCCCGAGGTTTCCCCCGAGCCCCTTAAATTGCTAATTTACCTAATTATCCGATCCAGGCATTAATTGGAGAGGTAAAGAAGTAGACCATGAATAGGATGGAGACCAAGAAGAGCAGCGGATGAACTTCCCGACGACGCCCTTGAATGATGCGAATCACAACATGGGAAACAAATCCTGCGCCGATTCCTACAGAAATATTGTAGGTAAATGGCATCAAGATAATTGTTAGGAATGCAGGAATAGCAATTCCCTGATCAGCCCAATCCAAGTTCTTGATCTGTGTCATCATCAAGAATCCGACGACAACCAGTGCTGGAGTTGCGGCTTCGTATGGAATCACGGCAACTAGGGGGGCAAAGAAAGTAGTCAACAGGAATAGAACTCCGGTTACAACCGATGCTAAGCCTGTACGAGCACCTTCCCCAACACCTGCAGCCGATTCGATATAGCTGGTGTTAGAAGAAATGCTTGCGGCGCCACCGGCCATTGCCGCCACGGAGTCAACGAAAAGAATCTTGTCGTTGTGTGGAACATTGCCTTCACCGTCAATTAAACCTGATTCATGGCCAATTGCAGTAACAGTTCCTACCGTGTCAAAGAAGTCAGATAGCAATAGCGTAAATACCAGAAGAATTGCAGCTACGGCAGAAATCCGTCCAAATGAACCGAAGAGACTGAAGTGTCCAAGGATTCCAAAATCAGGCGCCGCGATAATGTCTGAAGGCATTTTAGGAACATTCAATCCCCAGCCCTTTGGATTTACATTTCCTGTGGCACCATCAAAGTTTGGTCCAATTTTAAATGCGGATTCGACTGCAATTGCGATAACCGTTGCAACAGCGATTGCAATAAGAATCGCGCCCTTAACTTTCTTCACCATCAAGCCAATCATCAAGAAAAGGCCAAATGCGAAGACAATAACTGGCCAGCCGACAAGAGTTCCGTTGTCGCCAAGTGTTACTGGTACTGGACCAGAACCCGTGCGACGAACAAATCCTGCATCAACCAAACCAATAAGTGCAATGAAAAGACCGATACCAACCGAGATTGCGATCTTAAGTTGTGCCGGTACGGCACGGAAAACTGCTGTTCTGAAACCAGTCAATACAAGAATTGTGATGATCAATCCTTCAAGCACAACAAGTCCCATTGCATCGGCCCATGACATCTTCGAAGCGATACCAACTGCTACGAAAGTGTTCAGACCTAAACCTGTTGCGAGCGCAAGTGGAAAGTTTCCAACTACGCCCATCAGGATTGTGAGAATTCCTGCCACTAGCGCAGTTGTTGCTGCAATAGCCGCAAGATTAGGAGTGTCTCCACCTCCGAGGAACTTTCCGTCGGCATCTTTTGAAAGACCGATGATCAACGGGTTAAGTGCCACGATATAAGCCATCGTGAAGAATGTGACGAATCCGCCACGAACTTCTCGGCCTACGGTTGAGCCACGTTCAGATATTTTGAAGTAACTATCTAGCATGGACGAACCCTTCTGATTTTGGTATCGGGGGTGTTTGCGACCCCGTGGGCATTCACGGCGCACAAGCCGGAGGAAGATAAAAGTGAGATTAGTCCTTACTAATTAGTAGGTCTCGAAAACACGCCCCAAATCTAAGAGAAAATTCATGCGTATTTGCCCTATTTAACTGGATAGGCATTTACCCCGCCCGGGCCGTGTAAACCGAATAGGTGAGTTATTCGTCCCTGTCTGAGGAGTCAAACCAATTACCTTTCGCCTGATCCAGCGGCTGCAGCCTGTGCGGCTTGGTTAGCCGTTAATCGCCGAGTCTGTATAGGCGTAAACACCACCCGAGGATTTAATCTTCGAGAAGTTATTAAAAATGTATTTCATATTTTGATTTGAAGGATCGAAGGTGTTGATCCATTTGCAGTCGTTGAAATAGGAACCATTGACGAGCTTCTCTTCGGTAATTAGTCCCCGCTCCATCATCAGAATCATTGCGGCAGCCTGCGGGTGTGTGTTTGAGTCAAGCTTCATGTTTGGCTCGGTGACCAAAGAGGCATGCAATCTAGCTAGAAGTCTCTGTTTGTGATCCGTTCTTCCCTCGTTCTTTGCTGCCATGTAGTGGCCAAAGTAATCGGCAGTACCTTCGGCAAACCAACGCATATAGTTCATCTTGTCTTCCTCTATCTTGAGGATTGGCGAACATCTATTTAGAAGGTAGTTTGACATTCCATGATATGCCTCATGGAAGAAGGTTGTCTTTGCAGTGTATTTTGATTGCTCAGCAGTCCATGCCATCGTCACAGACCTCGCATTAAAACACGGATCTGGTGCCGTTGCGACGTTGGCAGCTCCCTTGATCCATCGTTCGACTCGATCTGCACCATCGCTCAGATCAGCAGCAGATTGCTCGCAGCCAATAGCAGCGTTAGCGACGAGGGAAGTCTGCCAAGTTCTGAAGTAGTTGGAGGCATCTTTAATTTCTGACGCGCTCAAAATATCGCTGTGTTCCGCGAAGGGGTCTCCCCCAAAAACTCCAGGGTCTGGCTCGTCATCCAGCTGCACACCAATGGGCCAAATTAATGACAAGAAGGATGTCGGCGGATTTTTCATTTTGGCGATAGCGGCTTTAGTCCAGGCTAATAGTTCGTTGCTCGTAATTCCTGAAGCAAAACTTTTAGCCTCAAAAGTTGGGATTATGACTGATTTTTGTACTGGATCAGAGCTATTTTCTTTTTCCGAAGCTTTATCTTTTACACCTGAGGCCGTGACTACTTTTGCCTCTTTGCGCCATACCAACTTCTTGCCTTTGGCTGTGCAAGTAAATTCCTTATTCTTCTTAACTTTTATCTGTCCAACTACTTTGCATTTAGCTCCAGCTTTAACCGCAGCGCTTACCGGCACAGCCGTCGCACTTACGGACAAGACGAGAATGGTCAGAACTCCTATTAAGCGTAACTTCATACCTTGACTATAGGCCGTTAAAGGTTAAGGGTTAAGGGTTAAGGGTTAAAATTAGTTATTTTTATTCTTAAACCATGCCCAGGCCCAAATACCAAGAAACATAAAGGCCGAGAACGGATAAAAAATAATACATGCAATCACGAGCAGGACAAGAAGGATTCTTTGTTGCTTACTCAGCTCGCTCCAGCTAATTCTTCTCATGGCTAGATCGTCCCACTAATGTGCCAATAAGGCGTTGAAAATAAGAAAAATACCAGTGATTTGCCAGATCCGAAGGAGATCAGTGGTTTTCTACCGTGGCGTAAGGTGTAACATCTCCCCTGGATTCACGCTTAAAATCGTGAGTCTGCACGATACATTTCTGTCTTGCGCTTAGATTTTAACAAGTGCGGGTGTAGCTCAATGGTAGAGCCCCAGCCTTCCAAGCTGGCCATGCCGGTTC
>CALEGP010000010.1 GCA_937876245.1 uncultured Actinomycetes bacterium
TGAATTGGCACCTCAGCCTGAATTGGCACCTCAGCCTGAATTGGCACCTCAGTTATCGCTAGAGAAATTAAATACGTGTCAGATTAAAGACCAGCGGCCAGCAGGCTTGGTCCCATACCAGGAAGCAATTGCCTATCCAGTGACTGATTTTAATCGTGAACAAAAGTTGCCAGTTATTGGTACAGCTAAAGTAGTTTTTATTCCGATTGATTTTTCGGATGTTCCAGGCAAAGGGAAACCTCTTGATTTTGGGCAATCACAGATAGATGCTGCCAATGAATGGCTATCTTGGTACACAAATGGAAAACTCACATATGAATGGCAGTCATACAACTCGTGGATTCGCGCACCTAAACCTTCTACGCAATACAACTGGGCGCATCCTGTTCACGGAGGTTATCAAGGACAAGCGGCGCCTCAGGCGCAGAGTACTGAAGAGATTGTTCAACAATTAATTACTGCGGCAAGTCCACACTTTAACTTCGATGGAGTTGGTGCAGTCTTCTTACTCTTTCCCAATGAAGTCAAAGCAATTGAATTAGAGATTACTCAGCGCAACAGGCCTTTTCAAACTGCTCAAGGTCCGCAGCAATTTAGTTTCTTTGGACCAGGATCTGAAATAAATAAACGTGGTGATCGCTTGTGGGGTTGGTGGATACACGAAGTTCTTCACTCGCATGGATTTAGTGGACACTTTCCATTCGGATTTCTCAATTTGCATATGATGATTGGCGGACGGCAATCAAATGCGCTTTCTTCATGGGATGGGTTGATTGCAGGCTGGTCGAATGAAGAAGACGTTTATTGCTTATCAAAAGAGAAGGTCACCAAGACAACTTTGGTTCTAAGTCCACTGGATAGAAAACAGAAAGGCTTAAAGTCTTTAATGGTAAAACTCAATAATCATCAAGTGTTGGTTTTTGAATCACGCCGACCAGAAAAGTGGAGTAGCCCTGAGCTTTATATAAATGGATTAATGGCCTACATCGTTGATACAAAGATTATTAACGATCGCGAAGGTGAATCTTCGAGCGAAGAGCGCACTCGAACGGCAACATACTTAACAACAGATCAACGCCAGACCAACGGATCTAATTTGTTCGCTGGTTGTAATAGAACAAAATGTGATCGAACTATGATTTATGCCAAAGAAGGTCAGACATTTACGTTTGATGGAATTAGGGTTTCGCTCATCAAATCGGGGGTTAATGACGAGATTCTCCTAGAGAAAATCTCATGAAATATGAACGTGAGGCTAGAAAATAATGAAGACTAATAAAGGAACATTGGCTAAGTGTTAGGTAAATGATAAAAACTAAATAATAAGACCGCGTAGGAATTGTAAAACCCCTGGTCGTAAGCGTGGACGATACTGGGATCGAACCAGTGACCCCCACAATGTCAATGTGGTGCTCTACCGCTGAGCCAATCGTCCGTTCGGTATTGCAGCTTTTGTGCTGGTCGAATATTACATGAAAAATATATGCATGTAACCAGATGGATGAAGAGTGCTGGCACCTGCTATATCGCGCTCTAGCGGGGGCTACGCCCCCTAATGTGCTTGCATGGAATTCAAGACGATAATCGAACCATTTAAAATTCACTCAGTTGCACCAATCACCATGACAAGCGAGGAACAGCGTAATCAATTCATTATTGATGCCGGGTACAACCTTTTCTCGTTGCATTCTGACGACGTGCTTATTGATTTGCTTACAGACTCGGGCACAGGAGCTATGAGTAGAAATCAGTGGGCAGCAATTCAACGGGGCGATGAATCTTATGCAGGTTCACCATCCTGGCTTACTTTCAAAGCAGCCGTGCAAAATCTCTTTCCTTTTGAGCACATCATTCCGACGCATCAGGGCAGAGCTGCCGAGAAGATCCTGTTCACCGCTATTGGCGGTGCTGGGAAGATAATTCCGAGCAATACTCACTTTGATACAACACGAGCGAATATCGAATACTCAAAAGCAGAGGCGGTTGATTTAGTTATCGCAGAGGGCAAAGATCCTGCGAGTCTGCATCCATTCAAAGGCAATATGGACTTGGTGGCGTTAGAAGACTTTATAGGCAAAACAGGCGTTGAAAATATACCAGTTGTAATGATGACAATCACGAATAACTCTGGCGGGGGTCAACCTGTTTCACTCGAAAACCTGAGAGCAGTTAGTGCGATATGCAAGAAGTATGAAATTCCATTCTTCTTAGATGCCTGTCGATTTGCCGAAAATGCCTGGTTCATTCGCGAACGCGAAGTTGGGCAATCCGCTCGACAAATAATTGACATAGTCCGAGAGATGGCAAGTCTTGCCGATGGAATGACGATGAGCGCAAAGAAAGATCCGCTAGGAAATATTGGTGGATGGCTTGCGTTAAACAATGACGCACTTGCAAGTATCTGTCGAAATTTACTTATATTGACAGAGGGATTCCCAACCTACGGTGGTTTGGCTGGGCGCGATCTTGAGGCGTTGGCAGTTGGCTTAACTGAAGTTATTTCACACGATTATTTGAAGTACAGAATTGGATCGACCGCATATCTTGGTGAAGCGCTAGCAAAAATGGGAATTCCGGTTGTCCAACCGATTGGTGGTCATGCAGTTTATATCGATGCGAAAGCACTTTTACCTCACATTGCGCCACTTCAATATCCTGGTCAAGCATTAGCTGTTGAACTTTATAGGGCCGGAGGAATAAGGGGTTGTGAAATTGGTTCTGTAATGTTTGGCAGAAAACCAGATGGCAGTGAAGTTCCAGCCGCGATGGAACTTGTTCGGTTGGCTATTCCAAGGCGGACATACACACAGAGTCATATTGATTATGTAATTGAAGTTTGCGCAGAAGTGCTAAGGCGGGCTCCGAAGCTAAAGGGTTTTAGGATTCAGCAAGAACCACCAGCGCTACGTCATTTCACATCCCAATTCGCGCCGCTCTAGAAAATTCCTAGTTTGAATCTATTTAGCAGATAGACGTTGGTTTCTTAGGCGCGACCGAAATCATCTTCAAGGCGTTCAATATCATCCTCGCCAAAATATGACCCCGTCTGCACTTCGACAAAAACTATTTCTTCAGTTCCAGTATTAGTTAGACGGTGAAGTACTCCTGCAGCAAAATCGACAGTATCTCCAGTCGCCACCTTTGACACTTTCCCATCAATTGTTACTTCGCCAAATCCTTTTATAATTAACCAGTGCTCGGCACGATGTTTATGGCGTTGGTATGAGAGGCGAGAGGATGGGTTTAGCCAAATACATTTCACCTTATGAGTTGAAGTTTCTTGCAACACCTCGTATCGACCCCAAGGGCGCTCTGACTTCTCAAGATCACTCATGTTTTTCCTAACGGCTAGTTAGTGGTGGCAGTAGTGGTTAATTATGGAGGTCGGGACGGGATTTGAACCCGTGTAGCAGGATTTGCAGTCCTGAGCCTCGCCTCTCGGCCACCCGACCATATTTATGTGGAGCGTTCCTCACGCTACGAAAGATACTGAATAGAACTCTCTATCCGACTGAGAGCGGACGACCGGGTTCGAACCGGCGACCTGAACCTTGGCAAGGTTCCGCGCTACCAACTGCGCTACGTCCGCATTTCTCCACCTCTGCATTTTGTGCAGAATCGAGAGGGCAAATCTAGCGCACGAATGAGGCAAGCGCCAAAGCGTGTGAAGTTGGCTCCAGTCATCTAGCGTTAGGGCATGCTCCTAAATGCGCCTTTTTTTTGGATGGATGGGGTGTTGGCGACCGACCTGATTGAAATCAGTAGCGATCCACAATCTCTGGATGATGGTGGGTTTTGGGCGGTTTTAACAACCTTCGAAGGAGGCTATACCTTTGCAAAATTTGGCAGCGTTCGTCGTTCGGTTTCCTTCCCTGAAGTTGGCAAGTGGATCGGATTGGACGAAGTTTGGGAGAGTTCTATTTCTAGAATTGAATATGAGGAGCATGTAGAAACTATTAGATCCGAGATTAAGTTAGGAAATGTTTATCAGGTCAATGCTTGTCGAATATTGAGAGCCAAGGTAGCTAAGGAACTTTCACTTGCCCCACTTTTTGCCAGTTTATTGGCAAATAATCCGGCGCCAAATTCATGCTATTTGAGATTGCCCGATATTGAAGTTGCATCGGCCTCACCAGAACTATTTATCTCAAGAAGCAAGGATCAACTTAAGACAAGTCCAATCAAGGGAACTCGTGATTTGAGAGAAGTCGGAACGCAATTTTCTGAGAAGGAGAAGGCAGAGAACATCATGATTGTGGATTTGATGCGAAATGATTTTGGGCGAATCTGTAAACCAGGGTCCGTGAAAGTTTCTGAGCTTCTGCGAAGCGAATTGCATCCTGGCTTAGAGCATTTAGTGTCAGACATAGTTGGAGAGGTTAACAAGGACATAACTTGGGAACAGTTTTTTGCAGAAATTTTGCCACCCGGTTCAGTAAGTGGCACACCTAAGTACACGGCTTTGAAAATTATCCAGGAGCTAGAGCCAACGAAGCGTGGACCGTACTGCGGTGCGCTTGGTTGGGTGCAGGGAGGCGATGCTTATCTAAGTGTGGGAATTCGACTCTTCTGGAAAACTGGAGAGGAAATCAGATTCGGAACTGGCGCTGGCATCACTTGGGACAGCAAAGCGATCGCCGAATGGGAAGAGACTGAGTTGAAGGCGGCAAAGTTGCTTTCGATAGCTGGGGGATTGAGGCCTGACGGCTGGCCATTTGGTTCTGGATTATTTGAGACCTTACGTGTTGAGGATGGTCGAGCACAACTGTTTGATCTTCACATTGAAAGAGCTAGGAAAAGCGCGGAGGTTTTGGGTTACGAGATACCCCCTGATGTCGAGATTATCGCCGCGATAGGCAACTTGGCAGATATCGAACTTGGTCGGCTTCGCCTGACTTTTGGTGAAAGTTTTCAAGTCGCGCTCGACCCATATATTGATTCGATTCACCCAGCTAAATTGGGTATTCGCCACCTCTCACTTGGAGAGGAAATAAAGTCACATAAAATTTATCCATATACCAAAAATCTCACTTTACTAACCGAAGCGAGAGTAGATGGATTCGATGAAGTTGTCGTAGTCAATGATGCTGGCCGAGTTTGCGAGGGGGCGGTCTCTAATTATGTATTTCGGATAGATGGATTATGGATGACGCCAGCTCTTACTTCTGGGATTCTGCCCGGAATAATCAGAGGGTTTGCAATCTCCTCAGGGCTGGCGATTGAAAGCGAAATTATGTTGACTGATCTCGAGAAGGTAACCCATGCATTTGCGCTATCGTCCCTGCGAATCGCGCAACCTATAAGCGAAATAGCGGGTCGGAAATTGCAGATTGATGAAATTGGCGAGCAATGGGGCGACAAATTGCGGCAAATCCTGCGAAGCCATTAGGTAGGCTAGGTAG
The DNA here is from genome assembly GCA_937876245.1 of uncultured Actinomycetes bacterium. Lineage (GTDB taxonomy): Bacteria > Actinomycetota > Actinomycetes > Nanopelagicales > Nanopelagicaceae > AAA044-D11. Next base: position 5,403 of record CALEGP010000010.1, read on the forward strand.
ATGGGAAATATTTCGATTACGGTAGATGGGAATTCTCGATCCGTTGATTCCGAAATTCGCCCAACACAAATCTTTGCAGATAAGAGCGAGATAGTTGTTTGTAAAGTAAATGGAACCCTAAAAGACCTCTGGAGTGATCTCCACGAAGGCGATACCGTCGAAGGCATAACCATTGATTCTCCTGAGGGTCTCGCAGTCCTTCGCCATTCGAGTGCGCACGTTTTAGCGCAAGCCGTTCAGGAAGTTTTCGCAGATACCAAGCTTGGAATTGGGCCACCTATAACTGATGGCTTTTATTATGACTTTGAACCAGAACGAGCTTTCACACCGGATGATCTGGTGAAACTTGAATCTGCAATGCGAAAGATTGTAAAGGCCGGACAAAGATTTCGTCGTAGGGTTGTAACGGAGAGTGAGGCTCTTGCCGAGCTCGCACGCGAGCCTTACAAGTGTGAACTTATTAGTTTGAAATCTGTAAATATCGACGATGAATCGAGCGTCGAAGTCGGCGCTGGGGAATTGACTATTTATGACAATTTGGGAAGAGATGGTGAACCGGCGTGGAGCGATCTTTGTCGTGGACCACATTTGCCTTCGACCAAACATATTCCGGCTTTCAAATTAATGCGAACAGCTGCGGCTTACTGGCGAGGTTCTGAGAAGAATCCAATGTTGCAGCGTATATATGGGACTGCTTGGCCAAGCCAAGAGAAACTTGATGCGTATCTTGAACTATTGATTGAGGCTGAGAAGCGAGATCATCGTCGACTTGGAACTGAATTAGATCTCTTTTCGTTCCCAGAGGAAATTGGTTCTGGGTTGGCTGTCTTTCATCCAAAGGGCGGAATTATTCGCCGAGCGATGGAAGATTATTCCAGACGTCGACACGAAGAAGAAGATTATCAATTCGTTTACTCGCCACATTTAACTAAGGCAGCTCTATTTGAAACTTCGGGCCACTTGCAGTGGTATTCGGAGGGAATGTATCCACCGATGATTATGGATGAAGAGCTTCATGGCGATGGCACCATAAAGCGCGCGGGCCAGAAGTACTACATGAAGCCAATGAATTGTCCTTTTCACAATTTGATCTATAAATCTTCCTCTCGCTCTTACCGTGATCTTCCACTTCGTTTGTTCGAGTTCGGAACGGTTTATCGGTATGAAAAATCCGGTGTAATTCATGGGCTGACTCGGGCTCGTGGTTTCACTCAGGATGATGCACATATTTACTGCACTAAAGATCAAATGGCGGGAGAGCTAGACAGTTTGTTGACTTTTGTGCTCAATTTACTCCGCGATTATGGCCTTGAGGATTTTTATCTGGAACTCTCAACGAGAAATCCGGAAAAATCAGTTGGTGAAGATTCAGATTGGGATGCTGCAACCGAAGCTTTACGTGCGGCAGCTACTAAGCAAAATTTGGAACTGGTTCTAGATCCTGAGGGTGCGGCTTTTTACGGACCTAAAATTTCGGTACAGGCGAAAGATGCCATCGGGCGGACCTGGCAGATGTCAACAATCCAAGTTGATTTCCAATTGCCACAACGTTTTGATTTGGAATACCAAGCTTCAGATGGTTCTCGAAAGCAACCCGTGATGATTCACCGCGCGCTATTTGGTTCAATTGAGAGATTCTTTGGAGTATTAACGGAGCACTATGCGGGGGCATTCCCACCCTGGCTCGCGCCAGTTCAAGTTCGCGCCATTCCGGTGGCCGATGCTTTTGAACCGTATTTATCAGAGGTAGTTGTGAAGATGCGCAGGTGCGGTATCAGAGTAGATCTTGATTCCTCAGATGATCGCATGCAGAAGAAGGTGCGCACTGCGCAGATGGAAAAAATCCCGTTCATGATGATTGCCGGTGAAGAAGATCAAAATGCAGGCGCTGTCTCATTTAGATATCGCAACGGCGAACAAAAGAACGGAATCTCCGTAGATGAAGCAATCGCTGAAGTTCTTGCCACGATCGCTAATCGGACTCAGATTTAGCGATAGATTCGGGTATAGATATGGTAGAAAATAATATTGTAGGTGGAGCGGGAATGCCGGATCGTTGGCAGCGAATTTGGGCGCCGCACCGGATGTCATATCTTGAAGGCGAAAATCGGCCGCTTCCTGGGAATGCAATCGAATGCCCTTTCTGTCGAATTCAAAAATTGAGCGATGAGGAAGGACTTATCGTTGCCCGCGGCGAAGAAGCTTATGTTGTTATGAATCTTTATCCCTATAACGCTGGGCACCTATTGATATGTACTAACCGCCATGTTGGTGATTTGACCGAACTGACAACAAGTGAACGCAATGAAATTTTCGAGCTTTCTGCCCACGCGATGAAGACAATTCGCGAGGTAAGTGGCGCCGGGGGATTTAATCTGGGCATGAATCAGGGTGCAGTTTCTGGTGCAGGTGTAGCCGACCATATTCACCAACATATTATTCCTAGATGGGCTGGTGATTCCAACTTCATGCCGCTCATCGGGGAAACTAAAGTGATGCCACAATTGCTAAGTCAGACTCGTTCGGATTTAGCCGCGGCCTGGTAGCCGATTTAAGTAAGTTGCGATTTCGTAACTTCCTAAATTATTCTCTGGAATAAAAGGTATTGCTGGAAAGCTAAGTCCCTGTATAAAACTATTTTCGCCAAATTCTTCTATCTTTTCCAAGTGTTCTTTACGAAACTCAAAGACTAGAAGTTTATGTTCGGGATCACTGTCTCGCTCAAGGCGTTTGCCATCTAAATATTCGGAGAGTCCTAGGGTTACTAGATCAATCAGCGCCATGGGAAATCCCGAATCATCATGCAATACCAAGTAAGGGGTTAGGAGCGGATCTAAGAGTCGGCCAGCAATTGCGCTCATGTCATCAAAATCTATTTCACCATTCGTAATCTCAGTGATCAAAACAAGTGAAGGGATATAGAGCTCTCTAGCACTTTGCCACAATTCTTGGCTGGGCGAATCAATACCTTCTACAGCGCTCACGATGAATAGGGCTACATCTGCCTCCTCAAGGGGAACGGGCTCTAGAGCGAAATAGTTGGCAATCTCGACACTGGATTTCCCTGTTAGGCAGACTCGTATTCCGGGGGTAATTGGTGGGAAGATTTGGTTGCTCACGACTACCAAGCCTACGATGGGAATGATGCTTCAGGAATCATTACGCGCTCCAGCCACCAGAATAGTTGATCCAATCTGCCGTGGCTTGATTCGCATTGGCGTTCGCGCCAATTTAGTGACCGCAATCGGCGCCTTTTTCACCATTTTGGCTGCGCTTCTTACTTTCCCAAATGGTCATTTCCTATTGGGCACACTCCTGATTATGTTCTTTGTTCTCTTTGATTTGCTCGATGGAACAATTGCCAGGCTCTCACCTCAAGGTTCGAGTACTTGGGGCGCACTGCTTGACTCAACCCTTGATCGACTTAGCGACGCCGTAATTTTGGCATCAGTTCTTTGGTATTTCACAAAGATTGATGACCCACTAGTTGGGTTGCTAATCTTTGTCCTAGTGGCTGGATTTCTTATTTCTTATATAAAAGCAAAATCCGAGGCCTTAGGAATCGAATGTAATGGTGGACTGGCTGAACGTGCAGAGCGTCTGATTATTATTATTGCGTCGACGGGATTGACAGGACTGGGTGTTTCATTCGCAATGGCGATCGGTCTATGGGTTTTGGCTCTTGCCAGTTTGATAACTATTGGGCAACGGCTAGTAATTGTTCACCGAGGTTGCAAATGATTTCAAACCTTACTTATTGGGGTTATAGCTTTGCGTGGAAAATAGTTCGCCTGCTGCCAGAAAGTATTGCATACGGCCTGGCGGATAAATTTGCGGATTATCTTTATGGGAAAAATGGCAAGAGCGTAATCCGCCTGCGTGCTAACTATGCAAGGGTTCGCCCGGACCTGGCTCCTGATGATTTGGAATTCCTCACCAACGCAGGAATGCGCTCTTACTTACGTTATTGGTGTGACACATTTCGATTTCCAGGTTGGGATAACCAGCGCCTCCTTGAAACCACCGTAGTCGAAAACGAAGAGTTATTGCGCGAACCGATTGCTGCAAAGCGCGGCTGCATCGTGGCTCTTCCACATGCCGGGAATTGGGATCATGCTGGAGCTTATTTTTGCGCAACAGGTATTCCGCTTACTACGGTTGCCGAGCACCTGAAACCGGAGAAACTTTTTCAGAAATTTCTTTCCTATCGCACGAAGATTGGCATGGAAGTTTTAGATTTGGATTCAAGGAGCATCGCAGTACTTTCGCAGAGACTTCGAGCTGGCAAATTAGTCGCGCTGGTTGCCGATCGTGATCTTTCAAAGAATGGTATTCCCGTTAAATTCTTTGGCGAGGGAGCCCAGATGCCCGGCGGTCCGGCTCTGTTGGCAATCCAAACGGGAGCCGATTTAATCACTGCATTTGTAAAATATGAAGAAAGTGGAATCCGTATTATTTTTGAAAAAGCTATCGGAGTGCCAGAAATAGGCGCCACCTCTGCTAAAGCCGCAGCCATGACACAGGAGATTGCTGACCGTTTTGCCAAGCAGATAACGGCACACACGGTTGATTGGCATATGCTGCAACGGATTTGGTTGGACAAAAATGAGTAGCATGCGGATTGGGATTGTCTGTCCGTATGGCTGGGATACTCCTGGCGGAGTGCAAATTCATATCAAGGAGTTGGCCGAGTGGTTGATTGCTAAGGGTCATTTTGTTTCAGTTTTAGCACCGGTTACTAATGAACAATCGGGGCTAGAGCCCTGGGTGGTTTCCGCTGGGCGCCCGATTTCGATTCCATACAATGGCGCGATAGCAAAAGTCATATTCGGTCCGATCGCTTCCTCGCGAGTCAAACAATGGATTGCAAGCGAAAATTTCGATTTGCTCCATCTCCACGAGCCAGCTATACCTTCTCTCTCTTTGCTTGCTGGTTGGGCTGGTGATGGTCCTATGGTTGCCACATTTCATGTGGCCGCAAATTCTCAGAAAATTGCTAACGCGATAGGGACAATGCTTGATCCTCTTATAGAGCGCATCACGGCGAAAATCGCGGTGAGTGAAATTGCCCGCAATACTCTCAAGGATCGTTTTAATACGGAAGCGGTGGTTATTCCTAATGGGATCGATACTCGGAAATTCGAAGGCATTGGTGCCCGCAGCGAATGGGCGCTACCAAACACGATTGGTTTTATTGGAAGATTTGATGAATCTAGAAAAGGCTTAAGCGTTCTGCTCGCCGCTATTCCCGAAATAGTTTCTCATGTGCCAAATTTGCGGGTACTGATCGCTGGTCCTGGAGATCCGCATAATTTTAGAGATGAAATTTCACCTACCCTGCTTGAGAGAGTCACTTTTCTGGGTCGACTTTCTGAGACTGAGAAGGCGCAATTTTTCAAATCGATTTCGATCTACATTGCCCCAAATACGGGAGGTGAGTCTTTCGGTATTATTTTGGCTGAAGCAATGGCTTGTCATACCCCGATTATTGCAAGCGACTTATCTGCATTCGCCAATCTCTTGGATCAGGGGAAGTCCGGGGAGCTCTTTGAATCAGGAAGTTCTTCAGTACTTGCTTCTAAAGTCGTAAAGCTTCTGGCCAGCCAGCGCGAGCGAGAAAATATCGCAGAGGCCGGTTATAAGAAGTCAAGGATTTTTGACTGGAACGTGGTTGGTGAGCAAGTTCTTTCAATCTATGAAATGGCGATAGTTGGCAACAGCGGAGTTAAACTTGCATCCGAGAATCGCTTTTGGAACCGTTTGAGGTCAAATGATTAGATCGATAATTGCCGCTATTTTTCTGCTCGTATTGGCGGGTTGGTACCTCTCATTTTTGGCTTCTCGTTTGGATTCCTTGCATCACAGGATCGAAACATCCTGGGCGCATTTAGATGCCCTACTTCAGCGCCGAGCAGCGATCTCCTTGGAAATCGCTGGTTCGAAAGGAATAGATCCTGCGACCAGTTTGGTACTCACAGCTGCGGCATACCAGGCACGAGAAGCCAATATCGTAGATCGCAGCGATGCCGAGATAATTCTTTCGCAAAGTTTGAAGTTGTTACAAGAGGATGAACTTTTACTGCCGAGTGGAATAGCTGGTGAGCTTTTAGCCGCACTTGCATTAGTGACCGAAAAAATATCGGTTGGTATTACAATTCACACCGAGGCCGTACGAAGTGCACGAAATCTGAGAAGCCGAGCGCTTTTTAGATTTTTCAGATTAGCTGGCCACGCCCCACTTCCAATGCGATATTCCTTTGAGGACCATATTTTATGAAGAAAATTTTGGCAGCTTTCTCGATTCTCATTGTATTGAGTTCATGCGCTTCGCCGAATGAATCGAACAATAGCGCGGAGAGCGCTGGTGAAATTAAGATTGTTGAGAAGAATGTATTGACCAATTTGCCCGGTAAAAATGGTCCTGTCTTGGCAGTCAAGATTGATGATACGCCGCCTGGGCATCCGCAGGTTGGTTTAGATCTGGCCTCTGTTATTTATATTGAGCAGGTGGAAGGTGGCCTGACACGTATAGCTGCAATTTTTACCGATGAGATTCCGCCACTGATTGGCCCAGTTAGATCGGCACGTGTGAGCGATATAGAAATTCTCGCGCAATACGGTCGAGTTGGTTTTGCTTACAGTGGTGCCCAATCAAAATTTCAGCGGGAGCTAAGCGCAGCAAATTTGGAGAATATGAGCGCAGAACGCAATCCGCCAAGCATTTATAAGAGCGTTAACGATCGGTATGCGCCTACAAATATGATGCTGGACGCCAAAGCTTTGTTGACTAAAACAATTGATACTGAAGGCAAAAAAATTGACATTGTTAAATCTGTTGGTTGGCAATTTGGCGAGATTGCCGATAGCGCTAAACGGGTAGCGAGTGTGTTGATTAAATGGCCTGCTTCAAAATACGGCTTGACTTGGTCAAAGGCTGAAAAGAGATGGTTGATTTCCTATGACGGGAAACCCGATCTTGATTCAACAGGCAAACAATTGGGCTCTCCAAATTTTGTTATCCAGAAAGTTGCCCTGACTAATTCGATTTATCATGACAAGGTTGGTGGCATTACGCCATATATCAATTCCGTCGGAATCGGAACGGGCTATTTACTCCGTGATGGGAAAATCATTGATGTTAATTGGCAGCGCCCGAGCGCCGAGGTTGGCACGATTTGGACCCTGGCAGATGGGAATGTGGCTAATTTTGCCGATGGCCAGGTTTGGATAGCACTTACCGATAATGAGCCGACCATCTCTTATCCAGCACCACACGCGAGTGCGCAGCCAACAAAGTCAAAGTAGACTGATTCTCTGGGATTTCTGAGCATTTAGCGGATTCCCTGATTTAAGTGAAGAACTAAACAACAGGAGCAGATGATGTCTAAAGCGAATGAGACAGAAGTAGGCAGCGCGAGAGTAAAGCGCGGAATGGCCGAAATGCTTAAGGGTGGCGTCATTATGGACGTCGTTAACGTCGAGCAAGCAAAGATTGCCGAAGATGCCGGAGCCGTTGCAGTCATGGCCTTGGAACGTGTTCCAGCTGATATTCGCGCACAGGGCGGAGTATCTCGCATGTCAGATCCAGACATGATTGAAAAAATTCAAGCAGCGGTATCAATACCTGTCATGGCCAAGGTACGAATTGGGCATTTTGCGGAGGCGCAAATATTAGAAACTTTGAACGTTGATTACATTGATGAGTCTGAAGTATTGACTCCAGCTGATTACGAGCACCACATCAACAAATGGAATTTCACGATTCCCTTTGTATGCGGAGCGACTAATTTGGGCGAAGCCCTGCGGCGCATCAGTGAAGGTGCAGCGATGATTCGCTCGAAAGGCGAGGCGGGTACTGGTGATGTTTCTAATGCGACTACTCATATGCGAAAAATTGGTGGCGAAATTCGTCGACTTACCTCGATGCGCGAAGAGGAACTCTATGTGGCAGCTAAGGAATTGCAAGCGCCATACGCGCTGGTTAAAGAGGTTGCTGAAAGTGGAAAATTGCCCGTTGTTCTCTTTACCGCTGGTGGAATTGCCACACCTGCTGATGCAGCAATGATGATGCAGTTAGGCGCCGACGGAGTATTTATTGGGTCTGGTATTTTTAAATCCGGTGATGCAGCAAAGCGTGCGGCTGCCTGCGTTAAAGCGACGACATATTATTCTGATGCAAAAATTGTCGCAGATGCCTCTCGTGGACTTGGCGAGGCGATGGTTGGAATCAGCGTGGCTGACATTCCTGCACCGCATCGATTGGCTGAACGGGGCTGGTAAGTCTGAAAAAACTTAACGTTGGAGTATTGGCGCTCCAAGGTGATTTTCGAGAGCACCTACTAGCGTTCCAAGATTTGGAAATCGAAGGAAATTTAGTTAAGACGGCATCGGAAATTTCTAAAGTGGATGCACTCGTAATCCCCGGAGGCGAATCGACAACGATTAGTAAGTTGGCGAAAAGCTTTGGCCTCCTTGATTTGATCTCCGAGCGAATTGCCAGTGGGATGCCTGCGTTTGGCACCTGCGCGGGGATGATTTTGCTTTCGAATTCGATTGTTGATCCAGCTTCTAGCCAGGATGTTTTTGGTGGAATTGATATGCAAGTTAGGCGCAATGCTTTCGGCCGTCAGACTGAGTCTTTTGAGGCTGATTTAGATTTCCAGGCAATAGGTGAAGAGCCATTTAGGGGTGTTTTCATTCGAGCGCCTTGGGTTGAGAAATTCGCGCCTGAAGTTGAGATTTTGGCAAGCATCGAAAGTGGGGGAATCCAGCGGTCGGTAGCAGTACGCCAGGGCTCGATTCTTGCCACAGCTTTTCATCCCGAACTTACAGGCGATAGGCGAATTCATAATTACTTCCTTAACGAGGTTTGCGGGAAATAATTCAAGTAAACTCGGGTCATTGATTTATAGGAGGTTTCACAGTGTCAGGCCATTCCAAGTGGGCAACGACTAAGCACAAGAAGGCAGTAATCGATTCGCGTCGTGCCAAGAATTTTGCAAAGTTGATTAAGGGTATCGAAGTAGCGGCCAGAAATGGTGGGGCAGATGTAACTGGAAACCCGACGCTCTTTGATGCAATTGCAAAGGCCAAAAAGAACTCGATGCCGGCCGATAATATCGAACGTGCAGTAAAGCGAGGCGCAGGACTTGAATCTGGTGGCGCCGATTGGCAGACGATTATGTACGAAGGATATGGGCCAAATGGCGTAGCCCTGTTGATTGAATGTTTATCTGATAATCGCAATCGGGCCGCTTCAGAAGTTAGAGTCGCTGTAACTCGAAATGGTGGAAATATGGCTGATCCTGGTTCTGTTTCTTACATGTTCAATCGCAAAGGCGTAATTATTGTTTCCAAGGTTGATGACATAACGGAGGATAAGATTTTAGAACATGTTCTGGACGCAGGCGCGGAGGATGTCGTAGATCTAGGGGAGTCATTCGAAGTAGTAAGCGAACCGAGTGACCTTGTAGCAGTGCGTACAGCTCTTCAGTCAGCGGGGATCGAATACGAATCCGCTGAAACATCTTTCTTGCCCTCAGTTTCTGTCGCACTAGATGCAGAAGGGGCGGTAAAAGTTTTTGCCCTAATAGATGCAATCGAAGAGTTGGATGATGTGCAAAACGTCTTCGGTAACTTTGATGTATCAGATGAGGTAATGGCGAGCCTCTAAGATGCGAGTTCTTGGGGTCGATCCGGGTTTAACGAGATGCGGCTTGGGAATTGTCGAAAATGGAGTTTCGCAAAAATTGATTATGGTGGGCGTTGGGGTTATTCAAACTCCTGCGGATGTCGATTTAGCTCAACGTTTATTGATGCTCGAGACAGAACTGATTTCTTGGATTAAGGAGTTTGAGCCCGATGTTATTGCGGTTGAAAGAGTTTTTTCGCAGTTGAATATCCGAACTGCAATGTCGACTGGGCAAGCTGCAGGAGTGGCCCTACTTGTTGCTGCCAGGTCTGGGATTCAGGTTGCAATGCATACGCCGACAGAAGTAAAGGCGGCAGTTACTGGTTCAGGGCGCGCAGATAAGAAGCAGGTAGCCCTGATGGTTCAGAAACTGCTATTTCTGAAAGAAATTCCTAAACCCGTTGACGCTACGGACGCGCTAGCACTTGCTATCTGCCATCATTGGCGAGGTTCGGGTAATGCGCGCATCGAGCAGGCAGTTTCCAATGAGAAAGCGCGCTTAAAGAAAGCGGCAAAGAAATGATCGCTTCAGTATCGGGTATTGTGAAAGCGACGACGCTTAATTCGGCGATTATCGAAGTTGGTGGTGTCGGCCTATTGGTTTCCCTGCCAGCCAGGTTGGCTGCTTCGTTAACGGTAGGGACCCATGCTGAGATTTTTACAACCCTGGTGGTACGAGAAGATGCATTGACACTTTTTGGTTTTGATCGCATCGAGTCAAAGGATTTTTTTGAATTACTTCAGACCGTCAGCGGCATCGGCCCCAAGGTTGCGCAATCCGCGCTATCGATTTATGAACCTGAAGAATTGGCTAGCGCTATTTCAAATGAGAATTCGGCGCTATTAGAAAGAATCCCTGGGCTTGGTAAAAAAGGTGCCCAACGCGCCCTTTTAGAGTTGAGGGAAAAAGTTACCTCATTGATTTTGCCCAGGAGCAAGAATGGCAAAGAGGCAAAGAGGCATTGGCGCACTCAGCTACAGAGCGCCCTTATTGGTCTGGGATTTACGGCGCGCGAAGCCGAAACTACGATCGATTCTGTAGTAACCGAGCTTGGATCTAAAGTTGAAGATACTGATATTTCTCAGCTTCTTAAATTAGCTTTGCAAAATCGGGGACGAGGATAGAGATGTCTGATGAGTCAAGAGTTATAGATTCGAATTCTGATGAATTTGAACGGACTCAGGAGTTGGCGCTCCGTCCTAAAACTCTTAAGGAGTTTGTGGGTCAGAAGAGAGTCGCAAATCAACTAGACCTTTTATTATCTGCGGCTAGAAATCGAATGGCACCGGCAGACCACGTTCTACTCTCTGGGCCTCCTGGACTTGGCAAAACGACTTTGGCAATGATTATCGCCTCGGAGATGAAGGCACCACTTCGTATTACGAGTGGGCCGGCGATACAACATGCCGGAGATCTTGCATCGATTCTCTCTTCACTGGTGGAAGGCGAGATCTTATTCTTGGATGAGATTCATCGGATGTCGCGTCCGGCTGAAGAGCTTTTATATTTAGCAATGGAAGATTTTCGAGTTGATGTAATTGTCGGCAAAGGCGCAGGGGCGACTGCAATTCCTTTGGAGCTTCCGCACTTCACACTCGTTGGAGCGACGACTCGAGCTGGTTTACTTCCAAGTCCACTTCGAGATCGTTTTGGCTTTACTGCGCAATTGGACTTCTATGAAAATAGCGAACTTTCAGTAATCGTAAAGAGAAGTGCAAAATTGATGGGTATTCAAATCGATGATGAAGCGATTGTTGAATTAGGATCAAGATCTCGCGGTACGCCTCGTGTCGCAAATCGCCTACTTCGCAGAGTTCGAGATTTTGCCCAAGTTCATTCGAATGGCAGGGTAGGAATTAAAGAGGCAAAGGCAGCTCTGGAAATGTATGAAGTAGATGCCATAGGCCTTGACCGCCTGGATCTTGGGGTTCTAAATGCCCTTGTGAATCGATTTAACGGGGGACCGGTCGGTATTTCGACCCTGGCCATGGCCATCGGTGAAGAGGTTGAAACTATCGAGTCACTGGCTGAACCTTTTCTGGTGAGAATGGGATTTATCTCACGAACTCCGCGTGGCCGGATTGCGACAGCGGCCGGATTCGAGCATTTAGGGCAAAAAGCGCCGATTGGCCTGCCAAATCTACCGGGTCTTTTCGACACACCGGCCTCTGATGCCTAGACTTCGTTTCCATGTCTGCCATTAATAGTTCTCAATCCTCAAAGCCGGCGAAGACTTCGGGTAAATCCGCAAAGTCAATCGCGATCCTTGCTGTGGTTCTAATTGCTTTCAGTGCACTTGCAGTTTTGCAAGGCGCAACAAAAGTAAAACTAGGACTTGATCTTCGAGGTGGAACTAGCGTGACGTTAACGCCTAGAGCAACTGAGGGTTCCAAGGTCACAACTGAAGCGATTGATCAGGCAGTTTCTATCATTAGACAACGGGTTAACTCACTTGGCGTTGCAGAGAGTGAAGTCGCTGCACAAGGTTCTGGAACAAATAAACAAATTGTTATTTCAGTACCTGGCCAGACAGGTGAAAAGATTATTCAATTAGTTGGTCAAACAGCTGAATTGCGTTTCCGTCAAGTTTTGGTTGCAGGGTCACCTAACGCAGCTTCTCTTTCTACCGATACAACAAGTGCTACGCTCCCAGCTGGAGTGACTCAAGATTTGAGCAGTAAATATGGCGCGCTAGATTGTACTAAGAGTAAAAATCTGCAAGGTGGATCTACAGAGTCACCTGATGTTGCAGTTATATCTTGCGATCGAACTGGTACTCAAAAATTTATTCTTGCACCAGCACAAGTTTTGGGAAGCATGATCTCGACGGCGAGCGCTGCTATTGATCAACAAGGCGCAGCCGGTTGGTATGTAACGGTTTCGTTTAATGGTGAGGGAACAAGCAAGTTCGGGGCGCTAACTACTTCAGTTACTGGATTAGCCTCTCCGCAAAATCAAGTTGCAATTGTCTTGGACGGATTAGTTGTTTCTGCGCCAAGAATTAACGAAGCCATAAACGGTGGCAGCGCGCAAATAACTGGCAGTTTCGGTCAAGAAGAAGCATCTAACCTAGCTAACGTTTTAAAATATGGCGCACTTCCACTCGCCTTCGATCAAGGTGAAGTTCTTCAAGTTTCGCCTACTTTGGGCGCAGATCAGTTGCATGCTGGCTTACTCGCTGGATTGCTTGGATTCTTGTTAGTGTTTTTATACTCGCTTATCTATTACAAGGGTCTTGGAATAGTTACTGTCGCATCACTCTTAATTGCTTCAGCGATTGCTTATCTATCCTTCCTACTTCTCGGAGAATGGATTGGATTCACTCTGACACTCGCTGGTATTGCCGGAGCAATCGTTGCGGTTGGAATTACCGCGGACTCTTTTGTTGTCTATTTTGAGCGGTTGCGTGATGAAGTTCGAGAGGGTCGTTCACTGCGTTCCGCGGTTGAAACTGGTTGGGTAAAGGCTAGACGCACAATTATCGTAGCTGATACGGTATCTATGATTGCTTCTGTACTTCTTTACTTCTTTGCTGTCGGCGGAGTTCGAGGATTTGCATTTACTCTTGGACTAACAACGTTGATTGACTTGTTAGTGGTATTCGTCTTTACGCATCCACTGGTTGCACTTCTTGCTCGTACGCCATTTTTTGCGAATGGAAACAAACTCTCGGGCTTCTCGGCTAAGAGCCTAGGTATGCCGAATAGGTCAGATGACTCAACAAAGTTGAAGGGTTAATATAAATGCAATCACTTTCTGGTATCGGGGGCCGCCTATACAGCGGTGAAACTTCCATCGATTTCATTGGGAAAAGACGCCGTTGGTACGCCTTTTCAGGAATTTTGATTATCGCATCTGCGTTGGTACTCGGGACTCAGGGGCTTCACCTTGGAATTGAATTCAAAGGTGGTTCGGAGTTTTCTATAAATAAAGCGGGAGCCACTATTGAAGAGGGCCGCGCTGCTATTGCAAAAGCTGGTGTAACAGGGGAGAGCGTCGTACAAAAAGTTGGCAGTAACCGACTCAGAATGCAGACTGGATCTCTCGATAATTTTTCAGCAGTTAAGGATTCACTGGCCAAGAGTTTTGGCGTGAATGTAAATGATATTGACACGCAGATTATTGGGCCTTCATGGGGGAAAGAGATAACAAAGAAGGCTCTTTATGGATTGTTCGGCTTTATTCTCGTAGTTATGCTTTTTTTGACAATGGCTTTTGAATCTAAGATGGCACTTGCTGCGATCATCGCGACTATTCATGATGTATTTATAACTGTTGGAATTTATGCGCTCGTTGGCTTTGATGTAACACCGGCTACAGTTATTGGATTTCTGACGATTCTTGGCTACTCGCTTTATGACACGGTAGTCGTATTTGATAAAGTTAGAGAAAACACGAAATCGGTCACCAGTACTGGCAAAGTCACTTATTCGGCGGCTGCCAATCTCGCGGTGAATCAAACTTTGGTACGTTCTTTCAATACTTCACTTATCGCTCTTATGCCAGTCGCATCAATCCTCTTCGTTGGGGCGGGGCTACTTGGCGCAGGGACGTTGAAAGATCTCTCACTTGCCCTGTTCGTTGGTTTGGCTACGGGTACTTACTCTTCGATATTTATCGCTACACCGATTTTGACACAACTACGCGAACGTGAACCTGCGATGCGCGCTCTTACCAAGAGGGTTGCTCAGCACGCACCTGGCGCTGTTACTTTGGAAGCAAGGGCGCAACAAGGGGTTGAAGTTGGGTCGCCTGCTAAAGCAAGTTGGTCTCGCGGGCCGCGCAACCAACCGAAACGCAAACGTCGTTAAGGTCCGATAAAGTTTCAAAATAGTTAAGATAGAACCATGAATCCGGTTCTAGATGGTTTGAGCAAGGCTTTACTTGCCCACCATCCTGATGTGTCGCTTTCGGAATTGGAGCGAGCTTATGTTGTCGCCGAAAAGGCACATGAGGGCCAACTTCGTAAATCAGGAGAGCCCTACATAACGCACCCGCTTGCGGTCGCAGAGATTCTTGCAGATATTGGTTTAGATCTAGAGACAATAGTTGCAGCCTTATTGCATGACACAGTCGAGGATACGAAATATTCCTTGGCTGCGGTGCGCAAAGATTTTGGCAAGGAAGTTGCATCATTGGTCGATGGTGTTACGAAGTTGGACAAGTTGAGTTATGGGCCAACAGCAGAGGCCGAAACGCTACGCAAAATGGTCATTGCTATGTCGCGCGACATCCGAGTCTTGGTCATTAAATTGGCAGACCGTTTGCACAATGCCAGAACATGGAAATATGTATCTGCTGAATCAGCCCAGCGTAAAGCGCGTGAAACTTTAGATATTTATGCTCCGCTGGCTAATCGATTGGGTATGAGCGCGATTAAATGGGAGTTAGAGGATCTCTCCTTTAAGACTCTGGAACCCAAAAAATATGACGAAATTGAGAGATTGGTTCTGGAGCGAAATCCGGCACGCGAGAAAATGACGCTCGAGGTTTTGGATTTGGTGGAGAGCGACCTCGCGCTAGATGGCATAGAGGCGAAAGTTCTTGGAAGACAGAAGCACCTGTATAGCGTTTATCAAAAGATGGTTATCAGAGGGCGGGATTTTAACGATATTTATGATTTAGTTGGAATCAGAGTGCTGGTTGGAAGTGTTCGAGATTGCTATGCGGTGCTTGGGGCAATTCACGCAAGATGGAGTCCGATTCCAGGAAGATTTAAAGACTACATCGCTATGCCTAAGTTCAACCTTTATCAGTCTTTACATACGACAGTGATCGGGCCAAACCGAAAGGCCGTTGAAATCCAGATTAGAACTTTAGATATGCACGCGAGAGCCGAATATGGAATTGCGGCGCATTGGAAATATAAGCTGGCAGCGGTTGGGGAAAATGCCAGCGATAAACCGGAGATGATGTGGCTGAAGCAACTTCACGAGTGGCAGCAAGAGACTACTGATGTCGGGGAATTTCTCGACACTCTTCGGTATGACTTGCGCACCCCAGAAGTTTTTGTATTCACACCCAAAGGCAGTGTCATTGCTCTGCCTTCGGGTTCAACTCCGGTTGATTTCGCATACGCCGTTCATACTGAGGTTGGAGAAAGATGTGTCGGCGCTAAAGTGAATGGAAAATTGGTTCCCCTTGAATCGATACTCGGAAATGGCGATGTGGTTGAAGTCGTTACCAACAAGAGTCCCACTGCCGCACCAAGTCGTGATTGGTTGAATTTCGTTTCTTCCCCAAGAGCGCGCTCCAAAATAAAGGCCTGGTTCTCCAAGGAGCGCAAAGAGGAGGCGGTCGATGCGGGGCGGGAGTCGATAGCGAGACAGATGCGCAAAGCAGGGTTGCCTCTTCAGAAAATTTTTGCTGGCCATGCATTCCTGGAACTTTCTCACGATTTACATTATCCAGATATTGAAAGTATGTATGCCGCAGTCGGTAACGGCCATACCAGTGCTCAGTTTGTTATCGAGAAGCTCGTGTCCAGCAGGAATTTACACGAACCGGATACCGAAGTAGAAAGTCATACTCCACAGATCATTCATACTTTTGATAAGACTCGAAGAAGTACTTCCGGTGTCGATATAGAGGGCGTTGAAGACGTTCTGATTAAGTTGGCTAGGTGTTGCACGCCTGTTCCTGGAGATGAAATCATCGGCTTTATAACTAGGGGGAGTGGGGTATCGGTCCATAGAACCGATTGCATAAATGTTACAGATTTAAAATTGAACCAGGGTGATCGAATGGTTGGGGTTAAGTGGAATCACAATTCGAAAGCCCTGTTCTTGGTAAATATTCAGGTAGAAGCTCTAGATCGATCACGATTGCTCTCCGATGTAACACGCACTCTCTCGGATCATCACGTGAATATCCTTAATGCATCTGTAAATACTTCTAAAGATCGCACGGCAATATCTAGATTCACTTTTGAAATGGCGGATGCATCCCATTTAGATGCGGTGTTGGCTAGTGTGCGCTCTATTGAAGGCGTATATGATGTTTATCGGATCATCAATAACTGAGAAGTTAAGTCAGCCATATTGAGACCTTCTAATTGACGCCTTGGCGTGAGAGAATTTATGCCAGGTTAGTTAGTATTGAAATCGGAGAGGCCCTTTTGGGCTTCGGCTAACCAAGCCTTTCTTGCTTCAGCTGCTTCGCGCGCCACCTTAGCTTTCGCCGTATTTCCTGCAGCTTCCGCTTTTGTTGCCTGTAGTTCATAGCCAGCTATCGCGTCAATTAAGCCTTGCACAACGTCGTTTGCACGTGCGATTGCAGTCGGATCAGTTCGGCGATTTTGCTCTTCAGTAAGGGTATGAATCTCATCCTCGATACGGCCCAATCGGGCATCTAGCGCCGCGCGTTTTGCACGCTCAGTCATGCCAATTCTCTGCCATTGCTCCATCAGGGCGCGGAAAGTTTTCTTGGCGATGTTTATATCCGAGATTGGTAGTAACTCTTCGAACTTAACTATCAATTCTTCACGTTTAGCTAAATTGGTAGCCATCGTTACTTGTCGCTTATCGAGATCTTCGTTCTTGGCTGCAAAGAATTGATCTTGAGCAGCTTTGAAACGGGCCCATTGTTTGGCATCTACAGATTGTTTGCCACGACCCGATGCCTTCCAAGTGTCCATGAGTTCTTTGAATTTACGTGCAGTTGGCAGCCACTCGCGCGAATTAGCAAGTGCTTCTGCCTGCTTTACGATCTCTTCCTTCTTGGCGGCAACCTCACTCTGTACAGATTCAAGGGCAGAAAAATGAGTACGGCGGCGCTTATCGAACTTATTACGGGATGATGAAAACCGCTTCCAAAGTTCGGTGTCTGTCGTCTTATCTAGTCTTGGAGCAGCTTTCCATTCTTCAAGCAGAACTTTTAGTCGCTCACTAGTTGCTTTCCAACTTTCAGAGAGTGCCAGTGACTCAGCCTCGGAGACAAGCTTTTCCTTCTCGAGTAGCGCGGCTGCGCGCTTGGCTTCACGGACGACAGTTTCAACTTCCTTGCGCTCCTGGTATGCAGCGCGATGATCTTCAATTAGATTAGGAATCTGTTCAACAGATGCCGCAAGTGTTGCAAGATCTCCAACGCCATTTAAATTTGCCACGCTCTCCCGCAATTTTACGACGGCCTCGGAAGCGTCAGATGGAACCATTGCGCCACTTTTGATACGCGCCGCCAGAAGAGCAACTTCAGATGCGAGTGCTTCAAATTTCCTAACGAAATATGCGAGTGCTTCCTCTGGACTTTTGCCAGGATAGGAACCAACAGCTTTCTCTCCGGAGGATGTAAGGACATAAACAGTTCCGTCCTGATCAACGCGTCCAAACTTTGATGGATCACCGATTAGCGCAGATGCCGCGCTTAGGTGTGAATCGCCAGTTGAAAGTACTTGGGCAACTTCAGTTGGTTTAATATCCATGTTAGTTCTCGCTTTCGTTGCGCGTTGGGATCACGGGGTTGTGATCCTTCCGTTAGGGCTATCCAATGTTTGAGCAGGGCTCTCGGTTAGAAATGCGTGCGGGCTAAAGATACCCTTAACCCTTGCTGAGACAAAAGTGATGGCCACGGCTGCGCTTTTTTCAGCCACATACGCGTAAAGTAAGGGGAATGGCTTTGATTCTTGAGGTGATTGTTGCCCCCTATTTCGCCACAAATTGCTGGATTTTTGCACCAACCAAGAACTCGGAATGTTTCATCGTTGATCCGGGAATGGCCAATCCAAATTTACTCTCAGCGATCAAGGGTGTACTAAATAAACACAATCTGAAGCCGGTTGCTACCTTGGTTACTCACGGCCATCTGGACCACACTTTTTCCGTTCTTCCCTTCGCTAATGAGTACAAAGTACCCACGTTAATTTATTCGAACGACCGAAAATTGCTATCTGATCCATACCGGGCTCTCACCGCAGGGGGGGAGAGTTCACAGATAATGGCGGCGCTGGGAGTAACAAAATTTGAAGAACCCGACATTGTCCGAGAACTGCAAGACCGTGAAAGTTTCCAACTTGCGGGTTTTGATGTGGTCGTAGATCATGCACCTGGTCACACTGCCGGATCTGCTATTTTCACAATAAATGAGGAATTCTTGATATCTGGTGACGTACTGTTTGCTGGAGCAATTGGTCGGACTGATTTACCGACTGGCTCGCCTGGTGCGATGCGTGAATCGCTTATAAGAAAAATATTGCCGTTAAAAGATGAACTAATAGTCCTGCCTGGGCATGGTCCACAAACTACAATTGGCAAGGAACGATTGAGTAACCCATATTTGCAAGAGAAATTCTTGCGCTCAAAACCAGAACGGGGGGAGTAATGCGAGAGTTACAGGCCCCGAAGGGCGTGAGTGAATATTTTCCACCGCGCTCTTATTATTTTGAATTCGTCCGGCAAACGCTAATTGATTCCGCTAAAATTTCTGGCTATCAATTGATGGAACTTCCGGTCTTTGAGGACACTGAACTATTTAGACGGGGTGTCGGAGAGTCTACGGATGTAGTTTCTAAAGAGATGTACACCTTCGACGATCGTGGCGGTCGATCTCTGACCCTGCGCCCCGAAGGAACAGCTGGTGTAATGCGTAGCGTTATCGAACATAATCTCGATAAATTGGCTCTGCCTATTAAGGTTTGGTATTCGGGTGCTTTTTTTCGAGCTGAACGTCCGCAAGCCGGCAGGTATCGGCAATTTTACCAAGTGGGGATTGAAGCCATTGGTCTGCCTGATCCCGAAATTGATTTTGAAGTAATTGCTATTGCTGATCGCGCATTTAAGAGCTTAGGCTTGAAATCGTATCGATTGGATATTACTTCACTCGGCGATGCTCAGAGCCGCGCAAGTCATCGCATTGATTTGGTGGAGTTTATTTCCAAACTCAATCTGGATGAAGCGACAAGAGCTAGGTCTGAAATTAACCCGCTTCGACTTTTCGATGACAAGCGAGAAGAAATTATTGCCATAATGGCTGATGCGCCTTTACTGCTCAACTACCTTTCCAAGGAGAGCAAGGAGAGTTTTGCCAAAGTCCAGGAGCTTCTTGCGAGAGCGAAAATTGATTACGTTATAAATCCACGCATGGTGCGCGGGTTGGACTATTACACGGGCACTACCTTCGAGTTTGTCAGCGAAAAATTGGGTGCGCAATCTGGTATTGGTGGTGGCGGTCGCTATGACGGACTGATGGCCGAACTTGGTGGCGATGATTTGTCTGGTATTGGATTTGGCTTGGGTGTTGATCGAATTCTTCTGGCGTGTGAAGCCGAAGGAGTTTTTGATTCCACTCTGAATAATTCCGAATTGTCACTTTTCTTGATCGCATTAGGGCCGGAGGAGAAGGTTTTTGTTTCGGTGTTATTGAATGACCTTAGAGATAGTGGAATCTCGTGCGATATGGCATATGGCGATCGATCGCTGAAGGGCGCCATGAAGTCGGCAGATAGAAGCGGGGCGAGATATAGCCTGGTTATCGGGCCGGATGAAATTTCTTCAGGAAATGTGCTACTTAAAGAGATGCGATCAGGGGAGTCAAAAGAAGTTAGAATCGCCTCATTAATAGAATTTTTAACGCCAAGTAATTCCTAAAATGATGGAGCAGACGAACAATGATTAGAACTCACACGGCTGGTTCACTACGTAAGAGCGATGTCGACAGCAAAGTCACGCTTGCTGGTTGGGTGGCCAGACGCCGTGATCATGGCGGGGTGGCATTTATTGATTTACGCGATTCCTCGGGAGCCGCGCAGGTTGTCATTAATGACGAGTCCTTAGCGGGCTCGTTGAGAGCTGAATGGTGCGTTCTAATTACTGGAACCGTTCGTTTACGCCCTTCAGGAAACGAGAATGCAAATATTCCTACTGGCGATATTGAAGTTGTATGCGAGGAACTTACAGTCCTGAGCGAAGCGGCGCCCCTTCCATTCCCAGTTGATAGCGGAGACCTAAGTACGATTGGCGAGGAAGTACGGCTTAAGTATCGTTACTTAGATTTACGTCGTGAAGGACCAGCTAAAAATCTTCGACTCCGGTCTAAAGTCACTTCAGTAATTCGCTCAGTTATGGATGAGCAAGATTTTCTGGAGATCGAGACACCGTATTTGACTAGGTCTACTCCAGAAGGCGCACGAGATTTTTTAGTTCCGGTTCGCTTACAACCGGGAAGTTGGTATGCGCTACCGCAATCTCCGCAACTATTTAAGCAGTTATTGATGGTTGCTGGTATGGAACGATATTATCAAATTGCGCGATGCTTTCGAGATGAAGATTTCAGGGCTGATCGCCAACCAGAATTTACACAGCTAGATATTGAGGCCTCATTCGTTGATCAAGAGGATATCTTGAAATTGGCCGAGGAAGTCTTGTCGCGAGTTTTCAAAAAGGTAGTTGATTACGAGATTCCCCTGCCTATCGCGCGTATGACTTACTGGGAGGCGATGCGACGATTTGGTTCGGATAAACCCGACTTAAGATTTGAAAACGAATTAGTGGATTGCACGCAATATTTTTCAGACACCACCTTCCGAGTTTTTCAGGCTGATTATGTTGGATCAGTTGTTATGCCTGGAGGCGCTGACTCACCAAGACGCGAACTCGATGCCTGGCAGGATTGGGCGAAAGCGCGAGGAGCTAAGGGGCTTGCCTATATCCTGGTTGGTAACGAGGGAGTATTGGGCGGTCCGGTCGCGAAAAATCTCTCAGAGAAAGAGATTGCCGGAATTGTTAAACATACGGGAGCTAAGACCGGGGATGCAATATTTTTTGCGGCAGGAGATCGCCTATCCTCACTGAATCTATTGGGCGCTGTCCGCCTTGAAATCGGCCACCGTTGCTCTCTCATTGACAAGAAAGCATGGAATTTTCTCTGGATAGTTGATGCGCCTATGTTCGAACAGATTGATAGCTCGGATGCTACGAGCGGTTGGACTGCGGTGCACCATCCATTCACTGGGCCAAAACCTGAGTTTGCGGAAACATTCGACAAGGATCCGGCAAATGCGCTGGCCTATGCATATGACATCGTGTTGAACGGTAATGAAATCGGTGGCGGGTCAATTCGTATTCACGATCGCAAAATGCAGGCGCGAGTTTTTGAAACCATTGGCCTTTCCAAAGAAGAAGCTGAAAATAAATTCGGTTTTTTGCTTGAAGCATTCAATTATGGTCCTCCACCTCATGGTGGAATAGCGCTGGGCCTCGATCGACTTTGTGCACTTCTCGCAGGAGCCGAATCAATTCGTGAAGTTATTGCTTTTCCTAAAACGGCTAGCGGCGGCGACCCTCTGACAGGTGCTCCAACCCCAATCACTGTGCCGCAACGCAGAGAGACAGGCGTTGATTTCATTGCTGAAAATAAGCCTCGAGAATAAAATCAGGTAGGCTGAGCTCATGGGACCAGGTGGAATCGCAACAATAATCGCTGCTAGTTCATTGGCGGTTATTTCTATAGCTCTGGCATACGCAGTGGTCAAGGTCGGTCGACTTGTAGATCAGGCAGGCACGGCAATAACAGATTTAAAGGATGAAGTAGCCCCGCTTATTGAAGAGGTGACCACAACTGTTGAGTTGGTCAATGGACCGCTGCATAGCGTGAATAGATTGACTAAAAATATTGAGGAATTCTCTACTAAAATTACTGATTCAGCAGAAGATTTTTTGGATAAGAACAGTTTGGCGATGAATGCTGCTGGCGCTCTACTCGCGCTAGCCAAAACCAAAAAGCCTGCAAGCAAGAAGAAGAGTGATAAACCCGAGCAGGGGTCCGAGTAGGAGCGTGGATTCAGCAGAGATTAGATCGCGTTGGCTCAATTTTTTCGAAAGTGGAAATAGCCAGGGATTAAAGCACACGGTCGTTCCCTCGGCTTCACTGATTGCGGATGATCCTAATTTACTTTTAGTTAACGCTGGAATGGTTCCGTTTAAACCTTTTTTCTTGGGAGAGATTACCCCTCCATACGCAAGAGCCACATCGGTCCAAAAATGTGTACGAACCTTAGACATTGATGAAGTGGGAAAGACGACTCGTCATGCTTCTTTCTTTCAAATGTGCGGCAACTTCTCATTTGGAGACTATTTCAAGGAGGGTGCCATCTCTCTTGCTTGGGAATTGCTAACTAAGCCGACTAGTCAAGGTGGTTATGGATTTCCTGAGGAAAAATTATGGGTTACCGTTTTTGACAACGACGATGAGGCCGCCGACATATGGCATAAGAAAATTGGCGTTCCAAAAAATCGCATTCAACGTCGCGGCATGGAAGATAATTACTGGTCTATGGGCGTTCCTGGTCCCTGTGGTCCCTGCTCGGAAATTTATTACGACCGCGGACCGGAATATGGGCGAGATGGCGGACCGATTGCGGATGAGGATCGATATCTTGAAGTTTGGAATTTGGTTTTCATGCAAAATGTTAGAGGAGTTGGCAATGGCAAAGATGATTATCCTATTCTTGGCGAGCTACCGAATAAGAATATTGATACTGGCCTAGGGCTAGAAAGAATGGCCGCCTTATTGCAGGGCGTAGAAAATATTTATGAAATAGATACGACAATGCAGATTTTGAATATGGCTTGCGTTCTAACTGGCGTCAAATATGGCGTTAACGAGAAGAACGATGTTGCGCTACGCGTAATAGCTGATCATGCTCGAACTTCAATGATGTTGATAGGCGATGGAGTCTTGCCTGGAAATGAAGGCAGAGGTTACGTACTCCGCCGGATGATGCGACGCACCATTCGTAATATGCGAATTCTCGGGGCCGCAGAGCCGACTTCGCGTGAGCTTGTCGGTGCTGCTATTGGCGCAATGGGTGCGCAATACCCGGAATTAATCGAAAATCAAGAACTTATTACCGCGGTTACTGTGAACGAAGAAGAGTCATTCTTGACTACGTTGAAGAGCGGTACTCAAATCTTTGACTTAGCGGTAGGAGCAGTGAAGAAATCTAAATCCAATACTACAAATCTATTGGAAGGCGATACTGCATTTAAGTTGCACGATACTTACGGGTTTCCCTTCGATCTGACTCTCGAGATGGCGGCTGAGCAAGGACTAAGTGTTGACGAAGAGGGTTTTCGCAGATTAATGAAAGAACAGAAAGATCGAGCTAAAGCTGATTCTCGGGCAAAAAAGACAGGTCATACCGATGTTAGCGAATACCGCAAGATTTTGGATTCATTCGGGGCAACGCAATTTATTGGTTACACCGAGATCGCCAGTGAATCAAAAGTTTCGGCAATTATGGTTGATGGAAAGTCTGTAGCCGAGGCGGATATGGGCACCGATGTTGAGATAATTTTGGATAGAACTCCTTTCTATGCTGAGGCTGGTGGTCAGCTACCCGATGCTGGACTAATTACTTTGGCAAATGGCGCAGTCATTGAGATCGATGATGTACAAACACCGGTCCCTGGACTATTTATTCACCGTGGTCAAATTATTTCGGGAACTATAGATCTCAAGAGTGGCGCACTAGCAGCGATTGATAATGAACGCAGACTTGCGATTTCAAGAGCGCATACTGCAACGCATATGGTTCACAAGGCATTCCGCGAAGTATTGGGTGAAAGTTCAACTCAGGCTGGGTCAGAAAATTCACCCGGACGTTTCAGATTTGATTTTCCAGCTACAGGCGCAGTTCCGGCCAGCGCTTTAGATGAGGTGGAAGGACGAGTCAACGCTCTACTATTGAAGAATCTTATGGTGAGCGCAAAAGTTATGACGCAACCTGAAGCTAAAGCGATGGGGGCAATGGCCCTTTTTGGCGAGAAGTACGGTGATCAGGTTCGCGTAGTTAGTATCGGTGATTGGGCTCATGAACTTTGCGGAGGTACGCACGTAAATTCTTCCGGCGAATTAGGCGTGGTGAAATTGCTTTCAGAATCTTCGATTGGAGCTGGCGTAAGACGAGTAGAGGCGCTGGTTGGAAGAGATGCTTATAGTTTCTTGGCCAGGGAACATCTACTTTTAAGTTCACTCACACAAATAATTAAGGGTGCACGAGTAGAAGAGTTGCCAAATCGCATTTCTGAATTAGTTGAGAAATTGCGGTTGGCTGAAAAACAATTGGCCTCCTTTAAGAGTGCGAAAATATTGGCTTCAGCAACCGGCCTGCTAAAGGGCGTGGTCAAAATATCTGGATTTGAAATTTTGTCTGCCGAACTAGAAAGGGATATTTCGGGCGAAGATTTACGAAGTATCTCACTTGATTTACGAGGCCGCTTGCAAGATGGAATTGTAATCCTTGCATCTCGCGGAAGTGAACGCTCTACCTTGGTAGTGGCTTCCAGTCCTGCTGCCGTTAAGGCTGGAGTTAAAGCAGGATTATTAGTAAAGATTGGCTCACAAGTCCTCGGCGGTGGAGGCGGCGGAAAAGATGACTTCGCGCAAGGCGGAGGTTCTAATCATGACCAAATCACTGCTGCGTTAGCCGCGATTATTCAATCTATAGGTCAAACCGCGGGGAACTAAGTGCAACTGGGAAGACGGTTGGGCTTTGATTTTGGTGATGTAAGAATCGGCGTAGCGGTTAGTGATCCATCTGGAATATTGGCCACTCCTATAGCCAGAATACTGAACACCCCGGAAACTTTTAATATTGAAATCACACAACTTTTTGCCGAGTATCAACCTTTATATATTGCCCTGGGCTTTCCGTTGCATCTCTCTGGCACAGAGGGTGCAAAAAGTGAAAGCGTTCTAACTTTCGCGAGACGAATTTCGACGATTTCGCAAGCTCCGATCTATCTAATTGACGAAAGACTTTCCACTGTTTCAGCAACAAAAATTCTTCGCGAGAAAGGCTTGAACTCTAAGGAAGCTAGGAATGAAGTGGATTCTGTTGCGGCAGCAGCGATTTTGGAGGCTGCTCTTAATCAGGAGCGATTGCAGGGCGCACCAATGAATCGGTTTGAAATATGAGAAGCAGGCTTAGAGCGTTAGTCGCAGTTTCGATCTTGCTGATTGTCGTTCTGATATTCCTTGGTGCAAAACCAAGGAATGATTTTCCTGCGGGTACTCCTGGTGTCGAGATTGAATTCATCATTTCCGATGGCGAGATTGGCAGTTCGATTGCAGCGCAGTTGCAGAAAAGTGGCGTAATTAGGGATGCCAAAAAATTCATCGCAATTTTTACAAGCGATCCGGCGGCGCAGGGAATTAGTCCGGGTTCGCACAGCGTTGAAACGCACATTCCTGCTAGCCAAGCTGTGTTACAACTTCTTGATCCAAAGAGAATCAACAATATTTTGGTAGTTAGAGAGGGCTCTACGCTCTCTGATGTTATTGCGACACTTCAACTAAATGACCATATAAGTAAGAAGAGGAGCGGCTTTGCGAGAGTGAAATCTCTTTACCCACAGGAATCGACTTCACTTGAAGGATCACTTTTCCCTGCACAATATACATATGAACCAAATACCACCACCGCAACTGCTCTCGAAGCAATGGTAACAAAAGCCAAGGAGGAGACTCTTAAGATTGGCATGAATCTAGGATTTGAGAAATTCACGCCATTTCAAGTACTGACTATCGCCTCGATGGTTCAGGTAGAGGGTGATCCTAAGAGTTACCGAAAAGTTGCCCGAGTAATTTACAACAGACTTGCCATTGGTATGGCGCTACAACTCAATTCGACGGTCCAATATGCATCTAATCTTCGTGGCCAAATCACTCTGTCAAAGAGAGCAACTCAGATAGATTCGCCTTTCAATACTTATAGGCGAGTGGGCTTGCCACCGCACCCTATTTCAAATCCGGGTTTAAGTGCGATTTCTGCCTCGCTAAAACCGGCGAGCGGGGATTGGCTCTATTTCATTACAGTTGCTCCTGGTGATACCAGGTTCACGAAAGACTTTTTGGAGTTTTCTGGTTGGAATACAGAATTTAATAGGAATGTCGCTGCGGGGGTATTTAAATGATAAAGGCAGCAGTGCTTGGTTCGCCTATTTCGCATTCACTATCCCCGAAGATTCATATGAAGGCCTACGAATTATTGGGGATTGCCGGCGACTATGTGGCCATCGAATTGGGTGAAGAAAGCCTCCGGACATTTTTTGAGGAAAATAAGGATAGTAGTTGGACTGGCTTCTCTCTGACCATGCCTCTGAAGGAAGTAGTGCTCGAGGTCTGTCAAAATGTTAGTGCGATTGCAACCCGATGTAATTCAGCCAATACTTTATACAAGCGGGAAGATATTTGGACAGCGACATCGACCGATTATTTAGCTTTCGAAAATTTACTCAAAGTTGCGAGCAATTCAAAGATAGCGATCATCGGAGGTGGCGGCACGGCGCGTGCCGCCGCAGGAGCGCTGGATTCCAAGGTCTCTAATCTGGATATAATTCTTCGAAATCCTGAACGTGAAGAGGCGCTACGGGCCGCTGCTCCTAATACGAGAATTTCTTTTCTGCGCGAAAGCGCCCCAATCGAGAGATATGATTTCGTGATTCAAACACTTCCATCTGGTGCGTACGATTTGAACTCGAAAAACTTACTCCGGACAGAGGGTACTTTGTTGGAGTGTTTATATCGACCGTGGCCGACCCAGATTGCCTCACGATTTCTAGAGTTAGGAGGAAAAGTAATTTCGGGTCAAGAGTTGCTGGTCGAGCAGGCTCTTTTCCAAATCAAACTTTTTTCCCAAATTGAATTTGATTTTGACACTATGCGTAAATCCTTGCTGGAGTATCTGGCTATATAGCGGTGGTTTTCCACACCCAGTGCTATTTCCAAATTGTTTCAAATTAGGGTGTGCAGATGCTCGCTTCCCTGCAAATAGCAACTTTCACTTATTTTGCAATCAGGATCTCGACTAGCGATATTCTTCTTCGGACAATTAGAAATATCGATCTCGGATATTTCCTAACTGCTTCACTGATCGTTAATAATGAGAAATTACGCGGAACATCCTTTGTTGGTGCTTTAGGAGTAGTTATGGTCTGCTTATTTTTACATTTTGCCTTTCGCGGAAAAATTGGAATCGGTGATTTAAAACTATTCATTGCTATGGGTGCATGGGCTCCAGATTTCTTAACCTGGTTCCACAATTTTGGCTTTTCCTGGTCCCTCGGCGGAATTTTTGCCGTTATTCAGTTTTTAGCAAGAAGAAAGCAATCGACCAGTATCCCGTTTGCGCCCTTTATCTTTTTAGGATTTTTCAGCTCGATATAGCCAAATTAAGCGCCCGCACCTCAAGGTATCTGACACAATAACTTCCTAGGGTTTACTAGATAGACCTTCTCGTGATTAAGGAGATCTTCGTGATCCGTTGGTTAACTGCTGGTGAATCCCACGGTCCTGCACTTAGTGCAATTTTAGAGGGCATGCCCGCACATATTGAGATCACAAAAGAGATGATTGATTTTGATTTACAGCGCAGGAGATTAGGTTTTGGTCGAGGTGCACGTCAAAGTTTTGAAGCAGATCTACTTTCAATTCTTGGCGGAGTGCGCCATGGCAAAACCCAAGGTGGACCAATAGCGCTGCAGATTGCTAACTCGGAATGGAGCAAGTGGTCGAAAGTAATGGCTGCAGAGAAGATTGCGGAGAATGAACTCGCTGATCTGGCAAGGAATGCACCGCTGACCAGACCAAGACCGGGACATGCCGATCTCGCTGGAATGCAAAAATATGGATTTGAGGATGCGAGGGCAATTCTTGAGAGAGCTAGTGCAAGAGAAACTGCGGCTCGTGTCGCCCTCGGCGCAGTGGCTCGAGCTTTTCTTGATCAGAGCGTTGGTATTCAGATTTTGAGTCATGTGCTCTCGATCGGCGGAGCATCCGCGCCTATCAACTACGCTCTTCCTAGTTATTCTGACCGTGATCAGATTGATGCTGACCCAGTTCGTGCCTTTGACAAGTCGCTTAGCTCTGCGATGGTCAGTGAAATTGAGTCAGCCCATAAAGATGGTGACACTCTCGGTGGTGTCGTCGAGGTGTTGGCTTTCAATGTTCCGGTTGGCCTGGGTTCACATACGCACTGGGATCGACGGCTAGATTCAAAGTTGGCTGGTGCTCTCATGGGAATACAGGCGATTAAAGGTGTAGAAGTCGGAGATGGATTCGAATCGGCTAGACGAAGAGGTTCAAAGGCGCACGATGAAATAGAGAAGAGCCCACAAGGAAAAATTGCACGACGCACTGATAGGGCTGGCGGAACTGAAGGTGGCATTTCAAATGGTGAAATACTTAGAGTGCGTGCGGCAATGAAGCCCATTTCAACGGTCCCAAAAGCGTTAGACACTATTGACGTTGCGACAGGGGAAGTAGCGAAAGCGATTAATCAACGTTCGGATGTTTGCGCAGTTCCCGCTGCAGGCATCGTTGCCGAAGCTATGGTTGCCCTTACTTTGGCTGATGCTGTTCTGGAAAAATTCGGTGGCGATAGCGTGTTTGAAGTTTCGCGAAATTTCCGTAGTTTTATTGAAGCGTTGGGCATAAGTTAATGCCAAGGGCGGTTCTAATTGGCCCGCCTGGTGCGGGAAAGTCTTCAGTGGGTCGACAGCTAGCGAAAATTTTAGAGTGTGAAGTTCTAGATACGGATCTTGAAATTGAGAAACAGACAGGGCGAAAGATATTTGACATTTTTACAGAAGATGGCGAGTTGGCATTTCGTGCGCTGGAACACGATTTGGTGCTGGCTGTCCTATCGAGCGCACCAGGCGTAGTCGCTTTGGGAGGTGGTTCGGTTCTTGATAAGGATGTGGCGCACTATTTAGAAAAATGCAATTTTCCTGTGGTCTATTTGGAGGTATCCATTTCTCAGGCTGCTCCGCGCGTAGGTTTTAATCGGGAGCGACCACTATTAACAATTAATCCACGACAGCAATGGCTCTCTTTGATGGATAAACGTCGCCCAATTTACGAATTCCTTTCTACAATTAAGATTTCAACGGATAATAGAAAGCCAGCTGAAGTGGCAAAAGAAATAGCTAGTGCAATTGGAGCAGCGTTATGAAATCCATTCTTATCTCAGCCGAACGGGAATACCAGGTCGATTTTGATCGGGACTGGAAATCAGCCCTGGCTGAGATTACCGGGCGCCATGCAAAAACTATGATCATTGCCCCACGGACAGTGGTCAAAGTTTATGAGCTGGAGTCACTGGTTTCAGATCGGATTATTTTGATCCCGACGCCTGAGGGAGAGAACGCTAAATCGACAGAGATGTTGTTGCAAATGTGGGAAGAGTGTGGCAGAAATACTTTAACTAGAAGTGATTGTATTGTTGGTATTGGCGGTGGCGCAACCACGGACCTTGCTGGATTTGTTGCAGCGAGCTGGCTCCGTGGTATTTCCTGGTATGCAATTCCGACTTCGTTGGTAGGAATGGTTGACGCTGCTATCGGGGGCAAGACTGGAATAAATAGTGAATATGGAAAAAATTTAATTGGTTCTTTTAATTCTCCATCATCTGTGACTATCGATCCAAGTTTTCTCGAAACTCTGCCCGAGCGAGACTTCAACGCAGGAATGGCAGAGATCATTAAAAGTGGGTTTATTGCCGACGCGCAAATACTTCAAATGGCTACTACTCCAATAAAGGAAGTTGCGGAGATGATTTCAAGAACAGTGAGCGTTAAGGCGCACGTAGTAGGTCAGGATTTTCGAGAGGGAAAACTGAGAGAGATTTTGAATTATGGTCATACTCTCGGCCATGCAATAGAAAAGCGCGAAGAATATCGTCTTCGACATGGCGAAGCTGTTGCAATCGGCTTGGTATTTGCTGCGGAGCTAAGTAATGTGCTGGGAAAACTAGATTCACGGGTCGTCGAGCAGCATCGAGAATTGTTGACCTCCTTCGAGCTGCCAATCTCTTATGATAAATCGGCGCTTCCAGAGCTCCTTGATTTGATGGCAAATGATAAGAAAACGCGAGGAAGTAAGTTGAGATTTATTGGTCTTGAGGCGATAGGGAAACCTATTTGGCTAGAGAACGTAGGGTTAGAGCAGATCTCTCTGGCTTATGAGAGGATTTCGCTATGAGAATTTTGGTGTTGAATGGCCCCAATCTCGGTCGAATAGATTTGAGAGATTCAGCCATTTATGGGGATATGAATTTTGTCGCTCTAAAAAATCTAATTGTCGAAGCTGGCAAAGAGATGAACCTAGAATGCGATGTACGGCAGAGCGATAGTGAGGTCGAGATGATCTCGTGGCTTCACGAAGCTGCCGAGGAGAACCTACCTGTAGTTATAAATCCAGCTGCTTTCACCCACTATTCGTATGCGATTCGCGATGCCGCCGATATGGTATCTGCGCCACTAATTGAAGTTCATCTCTCCAACCCAATGTCGCGCGAGGAATTTCGTCACACCTCGGTGATCTCTGGAGTGGCAAATGGAACGATTGCTGGTTTTGGTCCAGATTCTTACCGGCTGGCCTTGATAGCAATTTCGCGCATGGCTAAGTAGATAAATCTGCCTGATTAGTCAGGTATTGTTGCGACCTTACATCTGGCGCAGATTGCAACCTAGATTTATCTCGGAAATGGAATTTTGATAATGGCAACAACGAATGATTTGAAAAATGGCATGACCTTGGACATTGAAGGTCAACTCTGGAACGTTGTTGAATTTCAGCACGTGAAGCCAGGAAAAGGTCCTGCTTTTGTACGAACGAAATTAAAATCAGTAACCACGGGAAAAGTAATTGATCGTACACTCAATGCTGGCGTCAAAGTGGACATTGCAGTTCTAGAAAAGCGTGACATGACCTTTTTGTACCGTGACGGTGATGATTTTGTTTTTATGGATCAGAAAACATTTGACCAAATGAATATTTCGGAGCAAATTGTTGGGGAATGCGCTGATTATATGTTGGAAAATTGTGAGGCTAATGTTGCTATCCATGAAGGGAATCCACTTTACATAGAGCTGGCTGCTTCTGTAGAACTGACCATCACTTACACCGAGCCAGGCTTACAGGGCGATCGTTCCTCAGGTGGCACTAAACCTGCAACAGTTGAAACTGGCATCACAGTGCAGGTGCCGCTTTTCATTAAGCAGGATGAAAAAGTACTTGTGGATACTCGCACTGGAGCGTATCTAGGTCGCGCCAACTAGTGAGCGCACGACGCAAGGCCCGAAAGCGCGCCTTAGATTTTCTATATGAGGCTGATATTCGGGGAACAAATGCGCTTGAACTGTCCGTGGCACGTCCAGTGGCTGAACTTTCCCAGGGGGAGTATGTGCAAGTTTTATTGGAGGGTGTAAGTAACCACAAGGTCAAGATTGATGAGTTGATAACAACATATGCCCAGGGTTGGGATATGGACCGCATGCCTGCGATTGATCGTAATATTTTGCGAATCGCTCTCTACGAAATTCTTTGGGAAATTGATCTCGATGATCAGATCGCCATTTCAGAGGCAATCGAAATTGCCTCTGAACTTTCTACAGATGATTCGGCCAAGTATATAAACGGAGTCTTGGGCCGAATTGTTGTTTTGAAGCCCTCCTTCGCCCTATAGCCATCTCTCGTTTCAAGATTTTAGAAGAAGTAGGTGATTGCTAGCAAGCCATTCGTATGCGCTTGCTTCATCTCTATTTGTAAGTAGCGCAATCGTGGTCAAATCCGAATTTCTAATTGATAGGACTTCGCCGTTCCAATCTCTTCTCTTGGCACATAAAAGAGTCAGAAAATTTCTCAAGTGCTCCAGATTAGAATCGCTAGAAGTCGAATTAATGGCCGACCTTATATCCAAGGTGATTTTTCCATTAGGGCTAACCTTGTTTTCGACGCTGAGACCGAGAAGTTCATCAAGTGGAACCTGGTAAAAATTGGCCAAGTTGATTGCTTTCTTTACTGAGAGAGCGCGGTCGCACCTTTCATATGAACCAATTACTACCGCTTTCCAGACTCCTCCTGATTTGGTCTCAACCTCTTTAAGGGTGAGGCCCTTTGTCTTGCGAACAGCTCGAAGAGAGGCTGCTATTTCGGCAATGGAACGTTCCGGGATAATTATCATGGGCCGAGAATAGGCAGAAGGAGTGGCGGATGGATTTGGTTCTCCACAGGTGGTATCTTTTCACCGCCCGAGAGGCAAGAGAGTCCTTTAACGATCCGTCCAGAGAGACGGCGAAGGAGAAAAAATGGCTACAGTGCTGGATGGCGGCGATATCGGCCGAGCTTTAAAACGTATTGCTCATGAAATAATTGAACATAATCAAGGTTTATCCAACGTAGTTCTCTTGGGAATTCCTACCAGGGGAGCCCTACTTGTAGAGCGAATTGGAAAAATCCTGACTGAAATTCAAGAGCCGGTTCCTATTGGTACCTTGGATATCACTCTGCATCGAGATGATTTAAGAATCAAGGCGCCGCGGGCGCTGATGCCAACTTTGATTCCTGTCGGTGGAATTGAAGGCAGAGATGTGGTTCTGGTCGATGATGTTCTCTACTCTGGAAGGACGATTCGCGCCGCGCTTGATGCGCTTGGTGAAATTGGCCGCCCAAAAACTGTGCAATTAGCAGTTTTAGTTGATCGAGGCCATCGAGAACTTCCGATCAGACCGGACTATGTCGGAAAAAATATTCCAACCTCTGCAAATGAGTCAGTGAAAGTACACCTCTCCGAAATTGATGGTTCAGATAGTGTAGAAATTATTGCGGGGCTCAAATGAGAAAACATCTGCTATCCATAAACGATTTATCCCGCGCAGATGCCTTTGAAATCTTGGATACAGCTGGCGCCTTGGCCAAGATAACTGACGGACCAGTTAAAAAACTTCCGACTCTTAGAGGCTTATCGATTGTTAATCTCTTCTTCGAGGATTCAACAAGAACGCGCATTTCCTTTGAGAGCGCAGCAAAAAGATTATCTGCTGATGTGATTAATTTTTCAGCTAAGGGCTCTAGCGTTAGCAAGGGAGAGTCTCTGAAGGATACGGCACAGACGCTGCAAGCTATGGGCGCTGATGCGGTAATAATTAGACACGGTGCTTCTGGCGCAGCGCAGAGACTTGCCGACTCTGGTTGGATTAGCGCGTCAGTGATAAATGCTGGAGATGGTACGCACGAGCATCCAACTCAAGCGCTCTTGGATGCGTACACAATCCGAAGTAGATTTCCCCAATACGTGAGCGGTTTTGAAGGATTGCGAGTGGCAATTGTTGGCGATGTTCTGCATTCTCGAGTCGCTCGCAGCAATGTTTTGCTGTTAACAAAATTAGGCGCCAAACTCACTCTGGTCGCGCCTCCGACTCTCTTGCCAGTTGGGGTAACCGAGTGGAATGTAGATGTCAGTTTCGACTTGGATGCAGTCATTCCTGAGGTTGATGTGCTTATGTTGCTCCGTGTGCAATCTGAAAGAATGAAAGAGTCATTTTTTCCTTCCGAACGTGAGTATTCACGAGGTTATGGTCTGGATTCAAGAAGACTAAATACACTGAGCGAGAGTGCGATTGTTATGCACCCAGGTCCAATGAATAGGGGCTTAGAAATTTCGGCGGAGAGCGCTGATTCGCATAGATCAGTTGTTCTAGCGCAGGTAGCCAATGGCGTACTCGTCCGGATGGCAGTTCTGTATCAATTACTTGGTGGCGCAAGACTAACTGGAGAGGCAAGTGCGTAAATGGAATTCACAATTTCTCAGGCACGCTTAGTCGATGGATCTGTCGTAGATCTTGTGATAAATAATGGAACCATTAGCGAAATCGGCAATAAGTTGCGGGTTGGTAGGGTCATAAGCGCCGAGCAAAACTTATTGATTCCTGGATTAGTTGATCTCCACACTCATTTGAGGGAGCCAGGTAGGGAAGATTCGGAAACGGTAGCCACTGGAAGTGCAGCGGCCAGTAAAGGCGGTTACACCGCAATTTCAGCTATGGCTAATACTTTTCCGGTGGCTGACACGGCCGGGGTAGTTGAGCAAGTTTTTCGATTAGGTCAGGAGGCGGGCTATTGCGATGTATTCCCAATTGGTGCGGTTACCCAAGGTTTAAACGGTGAAAAATTAGCAGAACTTGGCGCTATGGCGAATTCGAAGGCAAAGGTTCGAATATTTAGTGATGATGGTAAATGCGTATCTGATCCATTATTGATGCGTCGCGCTCTAGAGTATGTAAAAACTTTCGATGGAATTATCGCGCAACATGCGCAAGAGCCCAGACTTACTGTTGATTCACAAATGAATGAAGGGGTAGTTTCTTCACGACTTGGGCTTTCAGGGTGGCCCGCTGTTGCAGAGGAAGCAATAATCGCGCGAGATATCTTATTAGCCGAACATGTGGGGAGTCGACTTCACATCTGTCATTTGACAACTGCAGGTGGCGTCGAACTAGTTCGATTCGCCAAGGCACGTGGAATTAGAGTGAGCGCAGAAGTAACACCGCATCATTTACTTCTGACCGACGACTTAGTTGAGAATTATGACCCAGTCTTTAAGGTAAATCCACCGCTGCGCACCGAAGCTGATGTCAAGGCACTTCGTGAAGGTTTAGCGGATGGAACTATAGATATAGTCGCGACAGATCATGCGCCTCATCCGGTCGAGGATAAGGATTGCGAGTGGCAGAGTGCGGCTTTTGGAATGGTCGGACTAGAGACGGCTCTCTCCGTAGTTGTTAAGGCGATGGCTAATATTAAGGAGTTCAGATGGGAAGAGATTGTAAAGACGATGTCGATTAATCCAGCAAGGATTGCCGGATACGGGAGACACGGCCAAGAAATAGCTGTGGGCTCCAGCGCAAATTTAGCAATATTGGATACTGATACCACTTGGGTCGTCGAGCGTAATAGACTGGCCTCCAAGAGCAAAAATACGCCTTTTGAATCCATGGAACTGCCTGTGCGCGTACTCCATACGTTTTTAAATGGTAAACAGGTTTTAAGTAATGGAACTTTAAGTAATGGAGGAAGCAATTGAGTAAGGCTTTCCTCGTTCTAGAAGATGGTTCGATTTTCGAAGGCGAGAGTTGGGCCTGCGAGGGAGAAACTTTCGGCGAAGCAGTTTTTTCGACTGGCATGAGCGGATATCAGGAGACTTTGACCGATCCTTCCTACTCCAAGCAAGTGGTCGTGATGACAGCCCCTCACATTGGAAATACCGGAATGAACAGTACGGACGCGGAATCAAAGAGGATTTGGCTAAGCGGATTTGTAGTTCGAAATCCCTCCCCAGTTGTTAGTAGTTGGCGATCTGAAAGTTCTTTGGAGGAGGAACTCATTAAAAATGGCGTGGTTGGGATTAGGGGAGTCGACACCAGGGCAATCACTCGCCACCTTCGCGACTTAGGTGCAATGCGAGTAGGAATCTTCTCTGATACTTTGTTAACGCGCGAAGAGATGGCTATCAAAGTAAGAAAATCACCTTATATGGTAGGAGCGCTTTTAGCTGATGAAGTTTCCACAAAGGTGCCCTATCTGGTTTCTGCGGTCGGAGAGAAAAAATTCACGGTAGTTGCTCTTGATCTGGGCATAAAGGCCGCCACGCCAAGAGCGATGGCGGAACGAGGCATGGATGTGCATGTTCTTCCCGTTGGAAGTTCACTTGCGGAAATATTGTCCTATAACCCCGATGGAATATTTCTATCTAATGGTCCAGGTGATCCAGCGGCAATGGTTGAGATTATTTCGCTTGTTCGTGAAATATTGGCTGCAAGAATTCCTCTCTTCGGTATCTGTTTCGGACACCAAATAATTGGACGGGCGCTTGGTTTTGATACCTACAAGTTGGGTTTTGGTCATCGTGGAATTAATCAGCCGGTGAAAAATTTGCGAACTGGCAAAGTTGAAATTACTGCACATAACCATGGCTTTGCCGTGTCGGCGCCGATTGAGAGAAATTTCCAGACTGTCTATGGAGCTGGACTTGTCAGTCATGTTTGCCTAAATGACGGCGTGGTTGAAGGCTTGGAACTTTTAGAAAGTCCGACATTCAGTGTTCAGTACCACCCAGAAGCTGCTGCTGGGCCACATGATGCAATCTATTTATTCGACCAATTTGCAACACTGATGTCTAACTCTCGGGTCACAAATGCCTAAAGACGATTCTATAAAGAGTGTTCTGGTTATTGGCAGTGGTCCGATAGTTATTGGGCAGGCTTGCGAATTTGATTACTCAGGAACCCAAGCTTGTCGAGTTCTCAGAGCTGAAGGGATTCGAGTTATTTTGATTAATTCAAATCCAGCAACAATCATGACTGATCCCGAGTTCGCGGATGCAACATATATTGAACCCATCACAGCTGAAATTATCGAACAAATTATTCTCAAAGAGAAGCCGACAGCGATTTTAGCGACTCTGGGTGGGCAAACTGCGCTTAACGCAGCCATGGAACTTTTCGAGCGAGGAACTCTAGACCGACTTGGAGTCCAGCTAATTGGAGCTGATATTCCGGCGATTAAACGGGGTGAGGAGAGAAAAATATTTAAGGAAATAGTAGAGAAAATTGGCGGTGCTTCAGCAAAATCAATTCTTTGTCACTCGATGGATGAATGTATCGCCGGGGCGAATATCCTTAATTATCCGGTTGTGATCAGGCCATCTTTTACTATGGGAGGACTTGGCTCTGGGATAGCACGCGATCAGAAGGAACTCGAGTTGATCGCTGGTGCTGGACTGCGGCATAGCCCCACCACAGAAGTTCTTTTGGAAGAGTCGATTATTGGTTGGAAAGAATTTGAACTAGAAGTTATGCGTGATCACAAGGACAACGTGGTAATTGTTTGCAGTATTGAGAATATTGATCCAATGGGCGTGCATACAGGGGACTCTATGACAGTTGCTCCTGCTCTAACTCTCACGGATGTCGAGTATCAAAAACTTCGAGATCTCTCAATTGACATTATCAGAGAGGTTGGCGTGGCTACAGGTGGATGCAATATTCAATTCGCTGTTAATCCGGATGATGGTCGCATAATTGTAATTGAGATGAATCCTAGAGTTTCGCGTTCCTCGGCATTGGCTTCCAAAGCCACTGGTTTTCCGATTGCGAAAATCGCTACAAAATTGGCGATCGGCTATACGCTAGATGAAATTCAAAATGATATTACTAAATCAACTCCAGCATCATTTGAGCCAGCGTTGGATTACATCGTAGTGAAAGTTCCGAGATTTGCATTTGAGAAATTTCCAGAGGCGGACACTCGGCTGACAACGACAATGAAATCAGTAGGCGAAGCAATGGCAATTGGACGATCTTTTCCCGAAGCCCTACAAAAAGCTCTACGTTCTGTGGAGAAAAAGAGCGCAATTTTCCACTGGAATACATCTGGCCTCACTAAAGAATATTTGTTATCAGCAATGGCAATCCCTACTGAGAATCGTTTACAGCAAATCCAACTTGGGCTATTTATGGGTGCAAGTATCGAGGAAGTTTATGCGGTAACTAAAGTTGATCCTTGGTTCCTGGCTCAGATCGTAGAGATAAATGATCTAGCAGCTGAAATTGAGTCGCACTCGACTTTGCCAGTTGATATTTTGATTAGGGCAAAAAGGTATGGATTTTCGGATGCCCAGATAGCTGCTTTGATTCATCAAGAGCCATCCGAGGTTACTGCGACCAGAAATCGCATCGGATTGCACCCGATATATAAGACTGTTGATACCTGCGCAGCGGAGTTCGAAGCACATACCCCTTATCACTATTCGAGTTATGAGCTGGAATCTGAAGTGGAAGCTAGAACCAAACCGGCAGTAATAATTTTAGGTAGCGGCCCTAACCGTATCGGCCAAGGCGTCGAGTTTGATTACTCTTGTGTTCACGCTGCTTTTGCTTTGAAAGATGCCGGATATGAGACTGTGATGATTAACTGTAATCCAGAGACCGTTTCGACTGATTATGACACTTCAGATCGTCTCTATTTCGAGCCACTAACTCTTGAAGATGTACTTGAGGTGATCAGGGCTGAAGAACTTGCGGGACCAGTTTTAGGGGTCATAGCTCAATTGGGCGGTCAAACTCCACTGGGCTTGGCGCGCG
The DNA here is from genome assembly GCA_937876245.1 of uncultured Actinomycetes bacterium. GTDB lineage: Bacteria > Actinomycetota > Actinomycetes > Nanopelagicales > Nanopelagicaceae > AAA044-D11. Next base: position 44,008 of record CALEGP010000010.1, read on the forward strand.
GTTTGCAAGAGGCCGGAGTCAAAATTCTAGGAACAGCGCCAGATGCAATCGATCTGGCAGAGGATCGGGGCCAATTTGGTGAATTATTGCGTGTTAATTCTTTGGCTGCGCCCACCTTCGGCATGGCTAGTGGCGTTGCAGAAGCAATTGAAATAGCACATCGAATTTCTTATCCTGTACTTGTGCGACCATCTTTCGTGCTCGGAGGTCGTGGCATGGAAATAGTTTATGATGATGAATCTCTAGGAAGTTTTGTCCGTAAGGCCGCTGACGTGACTCCTGATCACCCCGTCTTGGTTGATAGATTTCTAGATGATGCGATAGAAATAGATGTGGATGCCCTTTTCGATGGCGACGAGCTCTTTCTTGCTGGAGTTATGGAACATATTGAGGAGGCCGGGATTCATTCGGGTGATTCAGCTTGCGTAATTCCCAGTTATTCAATCGGGAAGGAGCTATTGTCCGAGATTAGAGTTGCGACCGAAAAGATGGCTAGAGGCATAGGAGTCCTCGGGCTAATCAATATTCAATTCGCTGTTATTAACAACGGAGAGAAGGGCCAAAAACTTTATGTACTCGAGGCGAACCCTCGCGCCTCCAGAACGGTTCCCTTTGTTAGTAAGGCGACCGGAAATCCCTTGGCAAAATGCGCTGCGTTAATTTCTACTGGTAAATCGATTTCCGAGCTGAGGTCAATCAAGCTTCTTCCTTCATCGGGGGACGGTATTGCTAAGGGGATTTGCGTTAAGGAAGCAGTTCTACCTTGGAATCGGTTTCGTAGAATGGATGGAACAGGGGTCGATTCTGTACTCGGCCCTGAGATGCGTTCTACTGGCGAGGTAATGGGAATTTCGAAAACTTTCGGTGAGGCATATGCAAAGAGTCAGGCAGCTGCCTTTGGTGCGCTACCGGTTGAGGGTTCGGTATTTCTCTCCCTATCCGAGCGCGACAAAGAGATGGCGCTGATGCCTGCGAAAGAACTTAACGTCCTTGGTTTTAGACTTTATACAACTGAAGGAACACATAAATATCTTCAGGAGAATGGGGTTTCGAGCGAGCTAGTACGCAAACATTCTCAGGGTCGCGGAGTAAATGGTGAACTCACCGCCGTTGACCTAATTACCGAAGGGATTGTTGCTCTTGTGATCAATACGCCACTAGGACGCGGTGCACGTCTAGACGGTTGGATGATTCGGACCGCTGCAATTCAAAGGGGTGTTCCATGTATTACGACAATCGCAGGATTCAGAGCAGCTGTTGCTGGAATTTCTGATTTGGCTGGGCGCAGTTTTTCGATTAACTCAATTCAGGAGTGGCTGGCGGTTTCCGAATGAATTTTCTATTGATAACTCTGGCTAGCCATGAATAAGTTTGCACAGCAAGTATGGGCCGAAATAGTAAGCAATAAAAAGGTAGGCGCTTACCACCATATGGTCTTTGCTGTTGGAGAGCTGGCTAAGCACGCTAAACCAGGCAATTTTGTTGCGATATCAGTTGGTGGCGGCGATAGCTCGATGGTCCTGCGAAGAGCGTTTGCCATTTATCGCACTTTTGATCGTGGTGTGAACGGTGGACTTTTGGAAATAGTTGTTGCTCCTCATGGAAGTGGGAGCACGTGGCTGACAAATCAAAGCCCAGGATTTAAGGTGGATTTAATAGCGCCACTTGGTACCTCTTTTGGAATTCCTACCCAACCAGTTAGAGCGTTATTGGTCGGAGGGGGGTATGGCAGCGCTCCACTATTTGGCCTATCAGAAGTCTTAAAGAATAGAGGCTGCAGAGTAGATATGATTCTTGGTGCCAGTACTGCAAAAAAAATATATGCACCGCTAGATGGAAAACGAACAGTCAGTAGTATGACGATAACAACTGAGGATGGCACAACTGGAATCACTGGGAAAGTGACCGATGTACTCGCTAATATTATTGAAACAAACGAAATAGATATAGTTTATTCGTGTGGCCCGATGGGAATGCTTGAAGCGACAAGCGCCATATCTTCGCAACTTGGCGTCATGCACCAGTGTGCAGTCGAGGAGGCAATGGCTTGCGGAATCGGAGTATGTATGACCTGCGTTCTTCCTATTCGGGGCGAGGATGGTCAGATTCGAATGGTGAGATCTTGTATTGATGGTCCTGTGGTTGATGGTGCAAGTGTTATTTGGGGTTCAAAGCGCATGATTCCAGAAGGTACATGGGGCGCTAAATAATGTTCAACTTTTCTACCAATGTCGGGGGAGCCGAATTCAGTAATCCGATTTTTACTGCAAGTGGCTGTGCTGGGTCAGGCAAAGAATTGAGCCAGTTCTTTGATATCTCACGTTTAGGGGCGATAGTCACAAAGTCCATCATGATTAAGCCGCGATCTGGGCGCGCAACTCCAAGGATGGCTGAAACACCGAGCGGAATGCTTAATTCAATTGGACTTCAAGGCCCTGGTATTGATCAATTTTTAGCAATTGATGTCGCATGGCTGAGGGAGCAGGGCGTAAAGATTATCGTGAGCATTGCTGGTGAAAGTGTGGAGGATTATGCAGTTCTCGCCCGCAAACTCCGTTCTGTTCCAGGCATTAGCGCGCTCGAGGTAAATATTTCTTGTCCCAATGTGGAAAATCGAGGTCAAGTTTTTGCTTGTCACCCGAAGACAGCAAGAGCTGCGATCGAAGCCGTTAGACGCAACGTCGGCGGTGAGTTGCCAATCATTGCAAAACTTACCCCGGATGTAACAAGTATCGTAGAGATTGCCGAAGAAGTTATTGCAGCAGGCGCAGATGCCTTGGCTTTGATCAACACAGTCCTGGGCATGGTGATAGATACAAATACGATGAGGCCGAAGCTGGCTGGCAAAACTGGGGGTCTTTCTGGGCCGGCAATCAGACCAATTGCAGTTAGAGCAATTTATCAAATACATGAAGCGATGCCTCATGTCAAAATTCTTGGTATGGGTGGCGTGACTAGCGGGCGAAGCGCTTTGGAATTGATTTTGGCCGGGGCCTCAGCAATTTCGGTTGGAACAGCAACTTTTGGCGATCCTACAGCGGCGATGAAGATCAAGGATGAATTAGAAAAAGAGTTAATTGCTCACGGATTTGATTCAGTACGCGAGGCTGTCGGGTATGCCCACCGCGATGAAGGGAATTTGTAGTGAAACCCTCACCGATTATATTGGCCTTGGACACCAAGGATTTAGGGGTTGCAAAGAATTGGATCGAGGCAACTAACTCCTCGATCGATATTTACAAAATTGGCCTCGAATTTTTTCTGAAATTTGGCAGTCAAGGTCTTTTGGATTTGGCGAGCGCCGGAGATTTTCAGGTCTTTTTGGACCTTAAATTGCACGATATTCCTAATACTGTAGCTGGCGCAGTTTCTTCGGTCGCGCAACTCTCTCCAAAGTTTCTAACTATTCATGCGAGCGGTGGTGGAGAGATGATTAGGGCCGCTGCGTTGGCAGCTCCAGAGATTTCGATCACTGCTGTAACTATTCTGACTTCACTTTCAGATCACGAGCTCGGGGAAATTGGTTTTGTTGGGGGTGCTAAAGAGAGGGCAATTGGTTTAGCAAAATTAGCCCAGGCAAGTGGGGCCAGGTCGATTGTTTGTTCGCCCTTCGAGGCAGCAGAGATTAGATCAGTTCTAGGAGATGGAATAGAAATAATTACACCGGGGATTCGCCCGGAAGGTAGCGATCACGGAGATCAAAAGCGTGTGATGAACCCGGCGCAAGCAATCGCTGCTGGAGCTAGTTACTTAGTGATAGGAAGAGCAATAACAGAGCTTTCAAAAATCTCGTTGAAAGCCATGGGTGAAGGTGCAAGACAAATTTTAGAAAGCATTGAATAGCGCATGGCTAATATGCCGCCCAAACTATCCGATTCCCAGAGATTAGCGGCTAGCGATAAAGCGGTTCAATCCAGACGAGAACGGGCGGATGTTAAAGAGAGATTGAAATCAGGATCGCTTGGGATATTTGATGTCATAAATGATCCGAGAGAGTCAATCCAACGTATGCGGGTGAGGGAACTTCTGGATGCAGCTCCAGGTGTCGGAGTACGGCGTGCCTTTTCTATAATGAGCCGGGCAAATATTTCTAAGACGCGTAGAATTGGCGGTCTTGGAATTAATCAACTTCAGAATTTAAGAAATGAGATGCTTTTGAACAAGGTGGCAATTACAAGGGGTGCTCTAATCGTGATGTCAGGGCCAGGCGGCGTTGGTAAAAGTACGATCACCTCTTTTTTGCGAGAGCACCCATCTCTCTGGGTCAGTCTCTCTGCGACCACTCGAGAACCTCGAGAGAATGAAAAGGATGGGAGAGATTACCTATTCATTACTGATGAGAAATTTGATCAAATGATAGCCGGTGAAGAATTTTTGGAATGGGCTGAGTTTGCCGGCGCAAGATATGGGACTCCTAAGAGAGCGGTTGAACAAGCACGCGAATTAGGAAGACATGTGCTTTTGGAGATTGAGATAGCTGGAGCTAGACAGATTCGAAAAAGCGACCCAGCGGCGTTATTGGTATTTATTTCGCCCCCATCCTGGGAGCAATTGGTGGAACGACTAACCGCTAGGGGTACGGATTCTGCCGAGCGGCGAGCGGCGCGTTTAGCGCTAGCTGAGGAGGAGATGGCCTGTTCTGGCGAGTTCGACGAGGTGCTGATTAACCACCGAGTCGAGGAAGTAGCCTCAGCACTGCTATCCTTGGCCACTTCGAGGGCTAAGTAGCCAAAAATATTCTCGTTCTTATTTTTTTGGAATCATTAATTAGTAAGGAAGGCTCGTTATGACAAACATGGATGGCATTACAAACCCACCGATTGATGAATTGCTAGACGCCGCTGGTTCGAAATACAGCCTAGTTCTTTATGCAGCGAAGCGAGCTCGTCAGATTAATGCTTACTATTCACAACTAGGAGAGGGGCTGCTCGAATATGTAGGCCCACTCGTTGAAACTTATGTTCATGAAAAGCCGCTTTCTATTGCCCTTCGTGAGATCAATCAAGGTCTTCTTACTATTGAGAACCTAGAGCCAGTTGCTCTTGAAGTTACCGCTTCGGAATAATTCGGCCCGACAGATCTAGTTCATTCCGGCCAGATTAATTATCCAGGAGCCCAGAAAATTATGTCACTCGCGGGTCGAGAAATATTGTTGGGGGTCGGGGGCGGAATTTCTGCATATAAAGCTGCAGAATTACTGCGAAGATTACAGGATCTGGGCTTGGGTGTAACGGTAATCCCAACGCAAGCAAGTTTAAGATTCGTAGGCTCTGCAACTTGGGAAGCTCTCTCAGGACGAGCAGTCTTAGAAAACCTCTGGGAGAATGTTCAGCAGGTGCCACATATAAAAGCAGCGCGGGAAGCCAATTTGATTGTGATTGCTCCAACGACAGCGGACTTATTATCAAGAATTGCAGGCGGTGTCGCCAATGACCTACTAACGAATGTCGTGCTTGCAACAACGGCGCCAATTGTCTTAATTCCAGCGATGCACCCTGAGATGTGGCTTAATGCTGCGACGCAAGAGAACGTTGAGAAATTACGCGATCGAGGCGTACTAGTAATCGAACCTGACGAAGGTCGAATGACTGGTGATGACATTGGTGTTGGAAGATTTCCTGAGGTAACTCGCCTCCTATCCGAAATTTCGAAATTTGTAGACCTCAACTCTGATTTACTTGGCAGAAGGATTCTAGTTACAGCAGGTGGAACCAGGGAGCCAATTGATCCGGTTCGCTATATCGGCAATCTTTCGAGCGGAAAACAAGGATATGCAATCGCACGTGCAGCTCGTAATAGGGGGGCAATTGTCACGCTGATTTCTGCAAATTCTTCATTGGCAGAAGAGCAAGGTGTTAGAACAATTCATGTAACAAGCACAGAAGAGATGTCATCTGCGCTAAATGTTGAATTCGCAAAAAATGATGTGCTCTTCATGGCGGCGGCGGTAGCTGATGCCAAGCCCCTTCTTGTTTCTGATGCAAAGATTAAGAAGGAGAATTTTTTAAGTATCGAGTTGGTACAAAACCCCGATTTACTGGCAGGGATAACCAAAGCTAGAAGAGGCGATCAAGTTATCGTCGCCTTCGCAGCAGAAACTGGTGACATAGATATTGCTGGAGCTCAAGAGAAGTTGAAGCGCAAAGGCGCTGATCTTCTTTTTTTGAATGATGTCACAGATGGGGCGATATTCGGCTCTGAAGAGACGCAAGGTTCATTGCTCGACTCGGACGGAGAAATCTTGAGCATCGAAAAACAGGGGAAAGACACGCTCGCGGATATCTTGCTGGATAGAGCGTTAATTAAGTTAGGTTAAGCCAATGAGAAAACGCTTATTCACTTCAGAGTCGGTTACCGAGGGCCATCCAGATAAAATGGCAGATCAAATTTCTGATGCGATTCTAGATTCCCTACTAGGCCAGGACCCAAAGAGTCGAGTAGCAGTTGAAACACTGATTACCACAGGACAGGTTCACGTTGCAGGGGAAGTTACAACCGAAGGCTATGCGGATGTAATGTCTATTGTTCGAGACACTGTTCTCAATATTGGCTACGACTCTTCTGAAAAGGGCTTCGACGGTAATTCGTGTGGCGTATCGCTTTCCATCGGTCAACAATCAGGAGATATTTCACAGGGAGTAGATAGCGCTTTTGAAAATCGGGTTTCAGCGTCAGTGGATCCGTTGGATTTGCAAGGAGCGGGAGATCAAGGACTTATGTTCGGCTATGCCTGCGAAGACACTCCAGAATTGATGCCGCTGCCAATTTCTCTTGCCCACAAACTCTCATTTCAACTTTCACAAATTCGTAAATCTGGCGCCGTTAACTATCTGCGGCCAGATGGTAAAACTCAAGTAACAATTGAATATGACGGAGATAGGGCAGTAGCTTTAAATACCATTGTGATCTCCACTCAGCACGCTCCTGATGTCGATTTGGAAAAAACTTTAGCCCCGGATCTTAAGGCCCTAGTGATTGATCCACTAATTGCAGATTTGGAAATAGATGTCTCGGATGTTCGCATACTAATTAATCCGACTGGACGCTTTGTGATAGGTGGACCAATGGGAGATGCGGGGCTGACAGGAAGAAAAATTATTGTTGATACATACGGCGGTATGGCGCGTCATGGTGGCGGTGCGTTTTCTGGGAAGGATCCATCCAAAGTGGATCGCAGCGCAGCATATGCGATGCGCTGGATAGCCAAGAGCGTAGTAGCTGCGAAATTGGCAACTAGATGTGAAGTTCAAGTGGCTTATGCAATTGGCAAGGCTCAGCCAGTTGGGTTATTTATCGAGACGTTTGGTACCGAGAAGGTTGAGCCACATAAAATCGCTGATGCGGTAATGGATACATTTGATCTTCGCCCAGCTGCGATAATTCGTGACCTCAATCTTTTGCGTCCGATCTATTCGGCTACCGCCTCCTATGGTCATTTTGGTCGTGAACTTCCTGACTTCACTTGGGAGAATACCGATCGCGCTTCCGCCTTAAGCCAAGCCGCGTCTAGGTAAATTGAAGTGGCTGAAATAAAGCCACTGCGTTTGCGGACGCAACGGGTTGCAAAAAAAGTTGAGATAGCGATTCAAGACCCTGTAGTTCAGGTCTGCGTTGATACCGGTGTATTTCATCTGGCCGAGGAGTTCGATTATTTAGTACCAGAGCGCCTCTCGCGCCAAATATTTCCGGGCTCTTTAGTAAAAATTCCTTTCGGCACAAAGGAGCGCATAGGTTATGTGGTGAGCCGTGACCCTAGCAACGTAGATTCGGCCAAACTTAAAGCGATTAGCAAACTCGTTTCGCCAATACCGCTTCTCTCTACGGAATTAATTGAGATAGTTCGCGCTGTCTGTTCAAGGTATTCTGCAAAACCATGGGATGTCATCCGTAGCGCTATTCCGCCACGTGTTGCCGCTGTCGATGAGAAATTTACTGATTTTACTCCTTTGATTCTAAACCAAACAGGGCGATCTCATCATTATGAATTGACGGTGAGTGCAAACATCGATGGCCTACGTAAGCTCATATTTGAGTTATCTGCTAATCCCATTGCCGGAGAACAAATCCTGGTCGTTGTTCCAGATGAGCGCGATATTAGAGTTTTACTCGATGGCGATTTGCCTTATTCGCCGATTGTATTGAATTCGGATTTATCCAAGTCTGAGCGTTACGAGAATTATTTGATAGCTCGAACGCGCTCACCAGAAGTTATTATCGGAACAAGAAGCGCCATTTTTCTTCCGCTAAACCCCAACTCAACAATCGTGGTCTGTGATGACGGCGACGAATCAATGTATGAGAGGCGTTCTCCAGGTTGGAATGTACGGGATGTGGCGCTGTTAAGAAGTGAGTATCACTCTCTTCATTTTTTTGGAGCCAGCCCTAGTCTGGAACTCGTTAGATTGGCCGAGAGCGGCTGGTTGAAGGCTAAGAAGTTGACTTCGGATGCGCTTGCGGATCGAACGCCTATCTATTTTTCCAACACAGAGATCTCAGAGATTTCCGTTATAAAAAGCGGTTTACTAAGTGGCAATGTCTTGGTTGCGATGGCGGAGAGTGGATATATAAACGCTATCGGCTGTCAGAAATGTCGAAACCAAGCGAAATGTTCTTGCGGGGGCAAACTCTATATACCGGAGAGGGATTCCACTCCGATTTGCCATCTCTGTGAAAAAAAGTTCGTGGATTGGAAATGCGTCTGGTGTGAAGGTAAAGTAATTCGTAGCTTTGCAAAAGGTGCTGCAAAATTTGCCGAAGAGATAGCAAGGTCGGTGCCGGGCGCAAGAGTGATCTCCAGTAAGGGCGGATCGCGTATTGACTCACTGCCTAAATCTGCAGAAAACCTCCTAGTGGTTTCCAGCTATGGATGTGAACCGAGTGGGAAATATTCGGCAGTTGTATGTCTATCACTTGAAAATTTAACCAATAGAGTAGATCTGCGCAGTCTAGAGATTGCTAGAAGATTGATTTTTGATAATCTGAATAGAATTTCACAAGGCAAGGGGTCAGTCATATACGTTGATCTGAAAAGTGAAAATCCAATTTCGCAAGGACTTTTACGCCGAGATGCTTATGGATTGGCGCTCTCAGAATTACTTGAACGTGAAAGCTCGGATCTGCCTCCATTCACACGGATTGCCACAGTTAGCGGCGAGGGAGCAGTTATTAGAGTTTTAGCAGACCAGTTCCAAGATAATAATCTTTTTTGTGGTCTATCTATTCTGGAATTAGCTGGTGATAAATCTGGTATTTCTAAAATGATTTTGCGAGCTCGTATTTCTAAGTCCGCGGAGTTTTCGCATTTTTTTAGAGATCTCATGCGTTATCGGAGCATAAAGGGATTGCCCGCCTTGCAGATACGATTGGATCCATATTCGATTTAAGGTCATTTAGGCGAAAGAGTGAGGTCTAGAATAGAATTCTCAGGTGCCTGTTCAACCAATACGCTTTTTCGGAGATCCGGTTTTGACAACGACTGCCTCTTTGGTAAGCACTTTTGATAAAGAGCTGAGAAATTTGGTTTCGGATTTATTGGACACTATGCATGAGGCGCCGGGAGCCGGACTTGCAGCACCACAAATTGGTGTTTCGCTCCAAGTTTTTGTCTGGGATATCGAAGAGGGTGATGGACATTTGATTAATCCATCTCTAGAGCTATCTAGTGATATCCAAGAAGGTGAAGAGGGGTGCCTAAGTTTTCCTGGGCTTACTTATGAGACTGTGAGATCACTTAAGGCGATAGCGAAGGGTTTTAATATGTTCGGTGAACCAGTAATCGTTGAAGGCACTGAGTTGCTCGCGCGAGTTCTCCAGCACGAGACGGATCATTTGAATGGAATTGTTTTTATCGATCGACTGAGCACAAGTGAGCGGAAAATTGCAATGGCAGATATTCGTAATTCGGATTGGTTCAACGAGGCAATTGATTTAGGCAGTTCACCCACTGTCAAATTTAGTCCCCATTCTTTGAAGGGTATGGCCCTTTAGTATGCAGATTTCTGTTGCTTCCTCGTCTTTAGTATCGGTTCCCATTATCGAGGCAATTCTTGCTAGCGAACATACGCTGGGTTCGATTATTACCAATCCTGACAAACCATCGGGACGCGGAAAGAAGATTGAGGCAAATGATTTAGCCAAATGGGCTCTGGCGCGGGATTTAGAAGTTGCCAAACCGAGTGATACCTCTGAATTGAATCGCCACCTACTTGCCGCCCAGCCGCAACTAATTGTTACGGTGGCATATGGTCGTCTGATTCCAGTTGAACTCCTTCATGGACCGCGCTTCGGTTGGGTAAATTTGCATTTCTCTGTTTTGCCGAAATTGCGTGGCGCGGCGCCCGTGCAGTGGGCTTTGCTAAATGGTGAAAGCACAACGGGCTATACAATTTTTAAATTGGATAAGGGGATGGACACCGGACCGGTATACCTCTCCAAGGAAGTAAATATTTCTGACTCCGATACAACTACTAGCCTCTTATCTAAGTTGGCGAACTTGGCCATTCCTGACTTGTTTGAGGTTATTTCTACAATTGGTAAGACCAGAGCCACGCCACAACCTTTAACCGGAGCAACACTTGCTCCCAAAATTTCAAAAGAGATGGCAAAGATTCTCTGGGACCAACCAACTGAGAATATTCTTCGACAATTCCGGGCCCTTGCAGATAATCCGGGCATTTGGACTACTTTCAATAGCGAACGAGTATCACTCTTTGGATTGCACGAAGTTCTATTACCAAATGCCCTGATCAGTCCGGGGGATATTGAGATCGTCGAGGGGAAACTTTTAGTACGAACAGGAGACAGTGTGGTTGAAGTTGAGGAAGTGATACCGGCTGGAAAGAAGAGAATGTCAGGCGCCGATTTTGCCAGGGGGGCGAGGTTAATCCAAGGATCAAAGTTTGACTAACAAGGGATTCGCAAAGCCTAAGCCTGGGGGAGCTCGATTGCTTTCCTATGAACTTGTTTCACAGGTTAACAGGGGTGGCGCATTCGCAAATCTTCGACTTCCTGAACTTTTGGATGAATCAGACCTTGATCAACGTGACCGAGCCTTTGCCACCGAGCTTAGTTATGGCACGCTACGGATGCAGGGCAAGCATGACTATGCTATTTCCAAGAAGATTGACCGGTCATTTCTAGAGTTAGACGAGAAAATCCTAGACCTCTTGCGTATTGGCACCCATCAGATTTTTGAAATGCGAGTTCCAATTCACGCTGCGGTCGGTGAGACTGTAGAGGTAGCAAGGCTTGTGGCGGGGGAGTCAAAGGGCTCTTATGTAAATGCACTGCTTCGTTCTATAGCGGCAGATTTACATATCTATGAAGAACTTGAGAGCGATCCAGATATCGCAGATATTGAAAAGATAGCAATTATATATTCACATCCGGTATGGATTATTAACGCATATTTCGATCAACTTAAGGATTGGGATGCAGTTAAGAAACTTCTGGCAATAAATAACCTGCCAGTAGCGCCGCATATTGTGGCCTGGCCAGGTAAGTCCAGTGTTGATGAAATTCTTGCCATCGGTGGAAGTAAATTGGGATTGGGTTCTTATTCAGTGCTTTCCAATCATTTACCTAATCAGTACCCTGCGATAAAAGATAAGCGGGCTGGAGTTCAAGATATGGGATCACAATTGATCTCCGAGATCTTCTTCGCCACAAGAGATGCTGCTTCGAAAGATTGGCTTGATTTGTGCGCGGGGCCAGGTGGGAAGGCGGCACTTCTCAACAATCTCCTAGCGCAAAATTTCCCCGATGCTCATTTTACGGCCAATGAACCGGCAGCACATCGAGCAGAGTTAGTCGCAAGAGTTGTGCCAAAGGAAAAGATTGTCTCCTTTGATGGTCGCGATCATCTGGCCTTTGGTAAAAAATTTGATCGAATCTTGATAGATGCTCCCTGTACTGGTTTAGGTGCTCTGCGCCGAAGGCCCGAGGCTAGATGGCGTCGCAGCTTGAGCGATCTTAAGGAGTTAATTCCACTGCAGAGGGATCTGATTGATTCGGCATATGAAATGCTAAATCCAGGTGGAATTATTGGTTTCGCAACTTGTTCGCCCTTACTGGCTGAGACAAGAGGTCAGGTTTTGGATGCAAAGTACCGCCATAAAGATTTGGAGATTTTGGATATTTCTAACTTCTCGCCAGCTGGCGCCACGGGGGTCGGAGAAGATGGCACTATGCAGCTTTGGACTCATGTAGAGGGTTCGGACTCGATGTTTCTGGCTTTGTTACGCAAACCAGAGTGAGTCCCGCGATAGTATCCGAGGCTAGAGAGATTTTACTTGGGAGGAATTAATGGTACGAATTTGCCCGAGTATATTGAACGCTGATCGAAGTAATCTAGTTGGGGAGATTGCCAAGATTTCCAAAGAATCGGACTATCTCCATTTGGATGTTATGGACAATATTTTTGTACCTAATAAGACTTTTACCCTCGAGGAATCTAGGAAGATTATTTCTGATTCTGTGCTTCCAGTCGATGCACACTTAATGATTGCAAATCCTGACCAGGAAGCACATCTCTACGCACTAGCAGGAGCTAGCAGTGTAACTTTTCACTTGGAAGCAAGCCTTCAGCCTGCAGCGACAGCGTCAAATATATCTCAGGCAGGTGCTCGGGTAGGCATAGCCTTGAAACCCGCGACGCCGTTCCATCTTTTGGCGCCGATAATGCAATATATCGATATGGTCTTAGTAATGAGCGTTGAACCAGGATTTGGCGGGCAGAGTTTCATGAGTGAAATGATGCCGAAAGTTGCCGAGGCGCGCCTTGAGATCGATGAAAAGTATTTCGGCAAGATTTGGTTGCAGGTAGATGGTGGAATAACACTTCAGACAATTGTCGCAGCTAAGAGGGCAGGTGCTGACACTTTTGTGGCGGGAAGCTCTGTTTTTAACGCGCCGGATCCTGGGGAGATGGTGGCGCTGCTTCGCAACGCTGCGAGCATTAATTAGGGAACGGTCTGGCAATTATTGGGATAAAATTACTAAATGAAGAACTTCGAATCTCTCTGGGTAGAGCTCAAGGCGTTAGAGATAAGTAGGCCAGCGGATTCAGGGACTGTAAAGGCGCTAGAAGCCGGAGTTCACGCAATAGGAAAAAAGATTATTGAGGAAGCCGGGGAAGTTTGGTTGGCTGCTGAATATCAAAGCGACGACGAACTTGCCCTCGAGATAAGTCAATTGATTTATCATCTTCAAGTTTTGATGCTAGCTCGTGGCCTTTCCCCGGATGATATTTACAAATACCTATAGAACGGAAAAATCTTGACACTTAAAATTGCGGTACCAAATAAGGGTTCCTTGGCGGAGAGCTCGGCGCTTGCGCTTAGAGAAGCTGGCTATAGGCAGCGAAGTGACTTGCGTGATCTGGTATTTATTGATCCAGAGAACAACGTTGAATTTTATTATTTGCGCCCAAGGGATATTGCCATCTATGTGGGAAGTGGCGAATTAGAGGCGGGAATTACCGGTAGAGATCTTCTAATTGATTCTGGTGCCAAGGCAATTGAAATCCTGCCCCTTGATTTTGGGAGAAGTACTTTTCGCTTTGCCGCTCCTTCTAACTCTGCTATTTCGGAGGGTGATCTTGCTGAGAAACGAATTGCTACAGCCTATCCAGGGTTGCTTGCTGATTACCTTGCAAGGAAGAAAATTACCGCGTCCATTATTAAATTAGACGGAGCTGTCGAGAGCTCGGTTCGCCTCGGCGTTGCCGATGTGATCGCCGATGTAGTCTCCACGGGAGGGACACTTCGAGCTGCGGGGCTCAGTGTTTTTGGTGACGTGCTTCTAAACAGTGAGGCCGTTCTTATTGGGCGAGTGGGAGCAGAGTCCAACGAAGCTGTCCAGACATTGGTGCGGCGTCTAAGCGGAGTTGTTATGGCACGACAATATGTATTGGTTGACTACGATGTTAAAAGCTCAGATCTAGAGGCAGCTTGTGCAATAACTCCGGGAATTGAATCTCCAACGATTTCACCTCTGCAGAAAAGTGAATGGAGCGCTGTTCGCGCGATGGTGAGGCGTTCAGATATTAATGGCATCATGGACAAACTTTGGGCAGTAGGAGCAAGAGGTATCTTGGTAACTGATATCCATGCTTGCAGGCTTTAGCCGATCTGATCTGCTTTTTCGATCTCTTCTCGAGTAATGCCCATTAGATAAAGAACGCTATCGAGGTATGGTGAATTAATTGAGCTATTGGCTGCCTGTCGAACTGCAGGCTTGGCATTGAAAGCTATACCGAGTCCGGCAATTTCCAACATTCCCAAATCATTGGCTCCATCTCCGATAGCAATAGTTTGAGCAAGACTTACGCCCTCAGCTGCTGCGAAATCTCTTAGGGCTTGGGCCTTGGCCTCTCTGTCAATTATCTGGCCAGTAATTTTTCCAGTGAGTTTTCCATCAACTAGTTCCAGTTTGTTTGCTCTATAGAAATCTATATCCAAGTCTTGCAGAATCGGTTCTATTACATCTAGGAAGCCGCCGGATACAACACCGACTTTATGCCCAAGTCGATGGAGGGTTCGAATCAGCGTCCTAGCGCCAGAGGTGAGGGTAATTTCAGCCTTGGCCTTCTCTAAAATTGTGCCCTGTGCGCCTGTTAAAAGCTCTACTCTTGAGGTTAGAGATTGAGCGAAATCCAACTCGCCCCGCATTGCCTTTTCAGTAATCTCGGCAACCTGTGCTCCAACTCCATATTTTTCTGCGAGTAAATCTATAACTTCCTCTTTGATCAGAGTGGAATCCATATCTAGCAATACGATCCGCTTGGCTCGTCTTGCTAGTCCGCTCCGTTCTACCGCTATATCTATGTTATTGCTTCGGGCTATCTCTGCAAGCTCGCGCTGAATGTTTCTTAAGTCATCGGTTCTAGTAGTTAGCGTTACTTCAAATTCAATGGCAGTGAGAGGATAAGACGCAGTTCTACGAATTCGGTCAATGTTTCCGCCCTGCTCAGCAATTTTTGCAGCAAGGGCTGAGATTGCTGCTGGTCGAAGTTCCTGAGAAAGGGCAACAACATGAAGATTAGATCCTTCAATTTCTGCTGAAGCGTTCTGGCTCGTGAAGTCAATAGCGATATCAAGACCCAATTTTTCTGCTGTCGCTAAAAGATCAATTTCCACGGCCTCGGCATGGACTTCATCGAGTGAGATTAGGGTGGTCAAAATAAGGCGACCGCGAATTACTACTTGCTCAATATCTAGAATTGTTATCGCAAATGGTTCAAGGGCTGAAAATAGCGCCTCAGTTACACCGGGTGCATCTGTGCCGGAGACGAGAATTAGACCGGTGTGTTGGATTATGTTTTGGCTCACGGAGGTAGATTAGCGGTTTGAAGCCTAAAGATGACCTGGTTGCAGGTATCTTTACGCCTGTGATCGCAGTGCTTCAAATTGAGAAGGTATCAGTTATTCGCGACGGAAAAACTATATTGGACGCAATCGACTGGCAAGTACTTGAAAATGAGCGATGGGTGATACTCGGCCCTAATGGAGCAGGTAAATCAACGCTCTTTGCCTTATGTTCGAGCCAGATGCATCCAAGTAGTGGCAGCATCCAGATATTAGGAGAGAAATTGGGCGCCGTCGATGTCTTCGAACTTCGTCCCAGAATTGGTTTTATGGGCTCAACTTTAGTAAGTCAATTTCCAGAAGATGAGACTGTGAGTGATGTGGTACTGACTGCTGCCTATGGTGTTCTCGGTCGTTGGCAAGAAGCGTATGAATTGTGGGATGAATCCAGAGCTCAAGCACTTTTGACAACGCTCGGTGTCCGAGAATTGGGAGCACGTAAGTTTTTTACTTTGAGTGAGGGTGAGAAGAAACGAACTCTAATTGCACGAGCCCTTATGGCAGATCCAGAAATCCTGCTTCTCGATGAACCAGCTTCAGGTTTAGACCTAGGCGGGCGGGAAGACTTGCTTCGAAGATTTGATGCTCTGGCAACAGACCCGCTCTCGCCCGCTACTCTGATTATCACCCACCATATTGAAGAAATTCCATCAGGGTCGACACATGCTCTCTTATTGAAGAGTGGGAGAATCTTAGCTAGCGGTCCGATTGCGGATGTCGTTACTTCAGAAAAATTGACCCAAGCATATGACATGGAGATCAATGTCAGTGTTGTCAATAATAGGTATACGGCCAGCGCCATACATTGAACCTTTACGACTTACTTCCAAGTTCTTGGAGAGCGGTGCTACCCAATTCGAGAGAAATTTTGGCAAAAATAGATTTGAGCCATCCCTTTATTCCGGGGGAGCAAGAGATATTCCGTGCGCTTCGGATTCCACCAGAATCAATCAAAGTATGCATAGTAGGGCAAGATCCTTACCCAAGTCCAGAACATGCAATGGGGTTGGCTTTTAGCGTTCCTAGAGAAATTGAGAAACTTCCTCCTACTCTGAAAAACATACTGCAAGAACTCAAGGATGATGTGGGCATCAGCGCGCCGAGCGGCGATCTCTCCTCTTGGGAAGAGGCAGGGGTCTTGTTATTGAATCGCACTCTAACAACAGTGCCGCATCAAAGTCTGGCCCATCATAAAATAGGATGGGAGAAATTTACAGAGGAGCTTGCAAGTTACTTGTCAGAGCAAAGTGTTGTCTTTCTCCTTTGGGGCAAAAGCGCACAGCAACTTCTGCCTTCGATAGATTCCAGCCGCGTTGTTCTTGGTGTGCACCCGAGCCCTCTATCTGCTTACCGAGGTTTCTTTGGCTCTAAACCTTTCACAGCAGTGAATCGCAAACTGGGGGAATTAGGGATCAGCGAGATCGATTGGAAAATCGAGTAACGAAATTTAGATTTGTTGCAATTGAATTACCAATAAATAGCGCGAACATGGCTGTGCCGATACCCAGAGAACCTCCCAGGAGTTTGCCAACAATTAGCACCGTAACTTCAATAGCCAACCTCACTCTGGAGATTCTTATTCCTGTCTTTTTATGGATCGAAGTCATCAAACCATCGCGGGGTCCGGGACCGAGCCCACAAGTGATGTAGATGGCTGAACCAGCCCCGACCAAACCAATTCCGATAAAAATATAGAACAATTGTAAGAGAAATCCGCTTGCGATTAAGGGAATCCAATCAACCCCAATTTGAATAAAGATCGCAATGACAGCTATGTTAGCGAGGGTCCCAAAACCAGGTTTCTCTTTGAGTGGCCACCAGAAAAGAAGAACTGTGACGCTAATCAACCCGGTAGATTCACCAATAGTCAAAGGCGTGTGCAGCGATAGACCCTGAGCGAATACCGACCAAGGCGAATTCCCGATTGTCGATTGGATTAGTAGCGCCTCGCCCAAACCGAAGATTGCCAGGCCAAAGAATAGAATGAGAAAGTTTGCTGGTGTTACGGCCCAACGATGCCTAGCTGTCCATGAGGTGTGGGGAACAGTTCGTGCGGGCTTTAGGAAATGTCCTACCTTATTGAGAATCCGCGTATCTTTCACTGTTAGAGTCTACCGATTAGCGAGGGGTAAGAGTAAATGTTTGTTGGTCTAGGAACAGTAATCAATATTCTCGCGATTCTAACTGGCGCATCACTTGGTATTTTCGCCGGATCCCGGTTTAAAGAGCAAACTCGTGAATTAGTAACTACGGTCCTAGGTTTTGTCACGTTACTGGCCGCAGCCGATGCAATAAAAGAGCTTTGGAATTCCACTCTTGTTCTAGCCCTTCCCAGAGGTTGGACGCTTCTTACAATTTTGGCATCGCTGCTGATAGGCGCTCTGATCGGAAATGCGTTAGGTATCGAGAAGAGATTGGAAATCTTGGGACACCAATTGAAATCAAGATTTGATCCCAACGGTTCTAGCCCCTTTGTTGACGGTTTTGTCTCATCATCACTACTTTTTGTAATTGGTCCACTAGCTATTTTAGGCTCCATCAGTGATGGCATGGGCAGTGGAATAGATCAACTTGTTTTGAAGAGCGTGCTAGATGGTGTCACTTCGATAGCTTTCGCAGCTTCTCTTGGCTGGGGTGTTGCAGTTTCAGCAATCCCTGTGGGCATTTACCAGTTCGCTTGGACCGGGGTTGGTTTGGTATTGGGCAACGTGCTTCCCGAGTATCAAGTCCTTGCTATGACGGCCACCGGAGGAGTGTTGCTCCTCGGTATTTCATTGAGAATGTTGAAGATAAAGATAGTGCCGGTAGGAAATCTCCTCCCAGCACTATTCTTGGCCCCGCTAATATCAGGGCTAATACATATTTTTAATTAAACCTAGAACTTCTTAGCGTCAATTACGAAGCGATACTTTACATCGCTCTTGACTGTTCGCTCATAGGCTTGGTTTATATAGCTTGGCTCAATAACTTCAACTTCACTAACAATATTATGTTCGCCGCAAAAATCTATCATCTCTTGCATTTGCGCTATGCCACCAATCATTGAGCCAGCAAGTGACCTGCGTTGGGCAAGCAGTGTAGGTGTGCTAATTTCGTAAGGTTTTCCTGGAAGACCTATCAAGACTAAAGTTCCATCAAGTTTTAGGAGCTCTAGGTACGGTGTTAAATCAATATCTGCCGAAACCGTATTAAGTATTAGGTCGAAATCCTTGGCCAGACTTGCTAGATTTTTCGGATCTTTTGTCACGACGAAGTCGTGAGCTCCCATAGCCTTGGCATCAGCTTCCTTTTCAGGAGAATGTGAGAAAACAGTTGTGTGGGCGCCAAGTGCTACAGAAAACTTCAGTCCCATATGACCTAGGCCGCCAAGACCGATTACTCCAACCTTTTTACCAGAACCCGCGTGCCAATTCTTAAGCGGCGAGTAGAGCGTAATGCCGGCGCAGAGCAAAGGTGCAACACCGGCCATATCCAAATTAGCGGGGATGGTAATCGCATAATCTTGGTCAATTATAAAAGTGTCACTATACCCACCTTGGGCAACAGTTTTTCCATCGCGCTCATAACCATTGTAAGTTCCGGTCATTCCTTCGACGCAGTATTGCTCAAGACCAGCTTTGCAAGATCCACATTTGCGACATGAGTCGATAAATACACCAACCCCGATGCGATCTCCAACCTTGAATTTAGTTACGGCATCGCCGATTTCGATAACGACTCCAGCTATTTCGTGGCCAGGCACCATCGGAAAAATTGCCGGACCCCATTCTTCGCGAGCTTGATGAATATCAGAGTGACAGATGCCGGCATACTCGATCTCTAGTGCCACGTCGCCAGAGCGCAACTCGCGCCTGGTGAATTGAAATGGGACGAGAGGTTTTGAAGCTTCTAATACGGCATAACCTTTTGACTGCATCATTCTCCTATTTAGCTAAGGACCCATTGAGTCGTATCGGTACTACTTGTGTCGGAGAAGGGACTTGAACCCTCAATCCCTTGCGGGAACTAACACCTCAAGCTAGCGCGTCTGCCAATTCCGCCACCCCGACGAGGGTAAAAATACTTGCTAGAAGGATACCAATTGCACGAGGTTGTTCACAATTGAGGCAAGATAGGACCATGAGCGATAGAGGAATGGATAGCGGCGCAATGGCTGAAAGCACTGGAATATTAGATCTTGCCCTGCTTGAAGAAGAATGTATTTCGATCTGCCAGGAAATGATTCGGATTCCGAGCGTCAATCATGGTGGCGGCGTTGGAGATGAAAGGGCCATGGCTGATTATGTAGCCAAGAAACTGGCCGAAGTAGGCATTGCATCAGAATTGATTGTTACAGGTGAGAACCGCGTAAATGTTGTTGCAAAAATAGTAGGTCGAGATCAGAGTCGACCAGGGCTAGTTCTCCATGGCCACTTGGATGTTGTGCCAGCAAACCCTGATGATTGGAGCGTCGATCCATTCGGCGGAATCATCAAAGATGGCTATTTGTGGGGTCGCGGTGCGGTGGACATGAAAGATATGGATGCGATGATTTTGGCAACTGTACGTGCATGGAAAAGGGCAAATTATCAACCACCTAGAAATATTTTACTACTCTTTTTTGCTGATGAGGAAGCAGGGAGTGAATTTGGATCAAGGTACCTCGTTGCCAATAGGCCTGAATTATTCGAAGGCTATTCGGAGGCAATTTCCGAGGTAGGGGGGTTTTCAGTAACGATTACCGGGGGACACCGGCTCTATTTTATTGAGGGCGCCCAGAAAGGAATTAACTGGCTCCAGCTAACTGCGAAGGGTGAAGCTGGCCATGGCTCATTTATTAACCCTGAGAATGCGGTAACAAAACTTGCAGGAGCGGTTTCTAGGATAGGTGAATATGAATGGCCACAGATCGAAACAAAAACGGGAGCAAGTTTTTGGGCAAAGATTGCAGAATTAACGGGGGAGAAATATGACCCAAGTAATGTTCGACCGTTACTAAAACATATCGGGGGCGCCGCCAGAATGATGGGCGCGACTGTTCAGAATACATCCAACCCAACGATGCTTGACGCCGGTTATAAGGCGAATGTAATACCACAGAGCGCAAAAGCCGTGATAGATGGGCGTTTTCTTCCTGGCTTTGAGAAGGAAATGCTGGAAACGATTTCGAAACTAGCAGGAGAAGAGATTGAAATTGAGGTATTGGTGCGAGATAAAGCTTTGGAGGTGGATTTCCAGGGACCACTAGTCGATGCAATGAGGGCGGCAATTGCGAAGTTCGATCCAGAAGGAATCCCTGTTCCATATTTAATGAGTGGTGGTACAGATAATAAGGCTCTCTCTGATTTGGGAATTATTGGTTACGGATTTAGCCCAGTTAAATTGCCACCTGATTTAGATTTTTTTGCTCTCTTTCATGGAGTTGATGAGCGCATACCGATTGATGGCTTGCGTTTTGGTGTGAAAGTATTAAACGAGTTTTTGCAAAATTGTTAAATCAAATTAACGCTGACACTTCATCTAACGCACTCCGCACCTGATCCGGCAAAGTTATTTCTTCCACGGTTAGGATTCCACGAAGCTGGGCTGCTGTTCGAGCGCCGACTATCGCGCTGGTTATCCCGTAACCTTCACGAACCCAGGAGAGAGCAATTTCTAAAGGTGAATAGCCGAGACCTTCGCTGGCAACACAGACAGCGTCAACGATATTGCGAGAACGCTCATTTAGATATGGTGCAATGAATCCGCTGAAGTGTGGGCTGGCTCCTCTTGAGTCCGATGGTGAACCACTGCGATATTTACCAGTCAGAACTCCCCGACCTAATGGTGACCATGCCAGAACACCGATATTCATTTCATCTGCCGCCGGTATAACTTCGGCTTCAGCGCCTCGATTGAGCAGTGAATACTCGATTTGGTTTGAAATGATTGGGGCTTTTCCAAAGAGCGGATTCTGCAGCGTTGCAGCTCGGGCTAATTGCCATCCGGCGAAATTGGAGACGCCTACATATCTGACCCGACCAGAAGTAACTGCTAGATCGATTGCAGAGAGGGTCTCTTCCAGAGGGACTATAGGATCCCAGGCATGTACTTGCCAGAGATCAATATGCTCGATTCCTAATCTGGCAATTGATTTATCCAAATCGCCTAATAGGTTGCTTCGCGAATTATTGACGGTCCGCTCGCCACTGGCAAAAGAGATTCCAGCTTTAGTAGCGATGATTAGATCATCGCGTGGCGCTAGAGAGCCAACGAAGCCACCAAGAACTCGCTCACTATCTCCATCACCATATATAGCTGCGGTATCAATCAGATTTCCACCAGCGTCCAAAAATGTTTTTAATTGATCAGCAGCTTCGTGCTCGTCGGTGTCTCTGCCCCAGGTCATAGTTCCTAGAGCAAGTCGGGAGACTCGCAAGCCTGAATTGCCAAGAATCCGCTTTTCCATGCCGTCACACTAGCAATATGAGTTGCATTTAATCAGTAAACTTGGCCTATGAGCGTCCGTAAACCAGCCAGAATTTATCTAGTTCGCCATGGACACTCAACTGCAAATGGCAAAGCAATATTGGCTGGGCGCGACCCTAAGGTTGAACTTTCTGATCTCGGAGTGGAGCAGGCTGGTGCATTAGCTGGCGCTCTAGCTTCCGTTGAATTTAGTGAGCTATTTAGCAGTCCACTGAAAAGATGTCTACAAACTATGGAGCCGGTGATGGCTAAGTTTTCCAAGGCCCAGATTTCACAACTTCCTGGCGTTATTGAAATGGACTATGGAAAATGGTCGGGGCGAAAGTTGGCACTTCTTTCGCGAGAGAAACTATGGAGCTCGATTCAAAGTACACCGAGTTTAGTCAGATTCCCTGAGGGAGAGAGTTTTCATGAGATGTCGGCTCGCGCGAATGAATCAATTCGATCTATTGCCCGCCCGGGAAAAAATATTTTGGTCTGCTCACATGGTGATGTGATTAAGGCGATCATTGCTGGGATTACTGGCCTACATCTAGATAACTTGCAGCGCTTAACAATTGATCCCGCATCAATTTCGATTATCGAGTTAATAGGAGATTCAGGAAGATTGATCATGATGAACGAAATTTCTCACCTATCCCAAAAAAAGAGAGCAAAAGGCTCAAGGCAGGATCGCAATCTTGGTGGCGGAAGTGGTGGTTCACGTAAATGAGCGAACGAGTAATTTTTAGCCACGAGGATGCAAACCGCTTGGTAGTTGGCGCTTTGGGCGAGCCCGGAGAGCGCGCTTTTTTTATTCAAGTGAGTTCTGTTAATGGCACAACAACAATTGCAGTTGAAAAATCACAGGTTGGTGCGCTCTGTGAACGACTTAAGGAATTGATCACCGAAGTGCGAAGAAATAAGTTGGCCAGTTTGGATGAATTGAGTTTAGCTGCAGTTATAGAAAGTGAACCTCTGCAGTTTCCAATCGATGAAGAATTTACCGCTGGAGTTATGGGAATAGCTTGGGATTCAGAAATGCAGAGAGTCAGCCTTGAGATTCAATCAATCGCTGATGGTGAATTTACCCAACTGTTATCCGACGAGGATGACTTGGTCGATGTTGAAGATCCGCCTGACTTGCTACGAGTAACAGTACGAATCAATCAGGTTAGAGGATTTTGCAACCTCGCTGAGGCGCTATTGCTTTCTGGAAGAGCGCTCTGTCCTTTTTGCGGACTTCCTATTGATGGCAGTGGCCATTTGTGTCCAAGAGCTAATGGTTATCGAAGATAGTAAACTAGAAGTTATCGGGCGGCTGGTCGATGCTTCAAACGCTTCACTGCTCTGTGAATTAAGTGACGGTTCTCAAGTTATATACAAGCCGATAGCAGGGGAACGACCCCTCTGGGATTTTCCTGACGGAAATCTTGCCTCTCGTGAGGTTGCTGCATATTACCTAAGCAATCTTGGCAATTTTGGCGTAGTCCCAAAAACAGTATTTCGCGATGGTCCATTTGGTCCTGGTGCGGTTCAACAATGGATCGAGATAGATGAAAATATTGACGTAATGGAATTAGTTAAAACCCAGAACTCTAAACTCCGAGCGATGGCGCTGCTTGATGTCGTAATCAATAATACTGATCGCAAGTTTGGCCATATATTGCCAGAAGCCGGTTCGAGGATTTATGGCTGTGACCATGGCGTCACATTTCACGAGGAGGACAAACTGCGCACGGTGTTATGGCAGTTCACTTCACAAGCGCTATCTACGGTCGAGATTTCCCAATTGAGCCACTTACTTGACGACATAGATCGCGATTATTTGCAGGAACTTCTAACTTTAAAAGAGATTACTGCCTTAGAGAATCGAATCAGCAAGTTACTGATTGAGGCTAAGTTCCCAACCCCTAATCCAAATTGGCCTGCTGTTCCTTGGCCCCCTTATTAAGTTTTTACTGTGCTTTTAATCTAGTATGAACCAGTGAACAAGTGGCCGTTGCAGGAGTTCCCCAAATTTACTGGCGCTATTCCAGAGATGCACCTGGCGACAACATCGGGCAATTTTCGCAGTGGAAAGGTGCGGAAAGAAATGCGGATGTATGTATGTGGAATTACCCCTTACGATGCGACGCATTTGGGGCATGCTGCTACCTATTTAACTTTTGATTTGATTAATAGATATCAGAGAGCTTCAGGCGTTGACATGAAATTTGTGGAAAATATTACAGATATAGATGATCCGCTCTTTGAGCGCGCAAAGCGCGATAATCTAGATTGGGCCAACTTAGGTGCATCACAGATAGAACTGTTTAAAAACGACATGTCTGCCCTTAGAATCTTGCCGCCAGATGATTACGTAGCTGTTACTGACGCTATGGAATTAATCGTTGAGGCAGTGGAGCGGTTAGCGGAAATGGGATTTACCTACGAGCTCAACGGAGATACATACTTCAAAATCTGGGATTTTTTGTCGGACCTACCGTTCGATCTCGAAGAGGCTACTAGTATTTTTGCCGACAGGGGAGGAGACCCTTCCACTCTTGGCAAGGAAAATGCCTTGGACCCAATTCTTTGGGTCTCTAATAAGCCAGATCAACCGGGTTGGGTTTCAAAATTGGGCTTTGGCAGACCGGGCTGGCATGTTGAGTGTTCAGTAATTGCCCTTCGATATTTGGTAGGAACTGAGTACTTATCGAGCGAGAGAGAGGTTGTAGCCGAAATCGATTTGCAGGGTGGTGGTAGCGATTTAATCTTCCCTCATCATTTTATGACCGCAGCCATAGGCAAAGCGCTCACCTCAAATAATTTCGCTGCTGCCTACCTTCATTCAGGAATGGTCGGTCTAGGTGGTGAAAAAATGAGCAAAAGTAAGGGCAATTTGGTTCTTGTTTCAACGCTTCTTAACTCCGGCTTTGATCCAATGGAAATTCGACATGCTCTTTTAAGCCAGCATTATGCTGAGGATCGAATGTGGTTCGAATCTACCCTTCTGACTTCCAGAGTTCGAGTGGCTGCTATCCGTTCGGCACTTTCCAGAATACAAGTGGCACCTACAGATTTGGTTCTGCACGAAATCTTAAAAGCATTAGCAAATGATTTGGATACACCCGGAGCACTCGAGACTATCGACAATTGGGTATCGGCTACAGAAAATGGTGCAGTGGGTGGCAGCGTTGGCGAAATCTCTAGATTCATCGATTCATTCTTAGGCCTGGCTCTTTAAGATAGGATTTACCAATATGAAAAATCCATCAAGGTTGCGCGAAGAGATGGCCAGGCGTGTCATTATCGCTGATGGGGCAATGGGAACCATGTTGCAAGAGGCCCAACCCACGCTTGAAGATTTCCAGGGGCATGAAGGCTGTAACGAGATTTTGAATGTTTCGATGCCAGAGCTTGTTAAGTCAGTCCACCGAAGATATTTTGAAGTTGGCGTGGATGCCGTTGAAACAAATACATTTGGCGCGAATTGGGCTAACTTGGCGGAATACGGGATTGAAGATCGCATTTATGAGTTGGCATTTGCTGGTGGAAAACTTGCTAAAGAAGTTGCGGATGAATTTAGTACGGATGATCGGCCGCGTTGGGTATTCGGCTCACTTGGCCCTGGAACAAAATTGCCAACCCTTGGACATACCGAGTACCAGTTCTTGAAGCAAGCATATGCGACAGCTTCAAGAGGCCTTCTCGATAGCGGTGTCGATGCACTTTTGATCGAAACGGCTCAAGATCTACTTCAAGCTAAAGCAGCGATAAATGGCGCAAGGCAAGCCATATCTGATTGTGAACGTGATGTCCTGCTCATTGCCCAGGTAACGGTGGAGACTACTGGAACTATGCTGCTCGGCTCTGAAATTGGAGCCGCCCTAAATGCTTTGGAGCCGCTCGGCATAGATTTGATTGGGCTCAACTGCGCTACCGGACCAGCTGAAATGAGCGAACACCTAAGAACTTTATCGAAGAGCAGTTCAGTGGGGATTTCGGTAATGCCTAATGCTGGCCTGCCATTGCTTGGACCAGATGGTGCGAGGTATCCGCTCTCTCCAGATGAGTTGGCAACTTATCTTTCCGATTTTGTAGATTCATACGGCTTGATACTGATCGGCGGCTGTTGCGGAACTACACCGGAACATTTACGAGCCGTAGTTAATAAATTGGACATGAGGCAAACAAAGAAGCGGAACTTCATTAGAGAGGTAGCCGCATCCTCGCTCTATCAATCTGTGCCCTTTCGTCAAGAGCTAACTTATATGTCGATAGGTGAGCGGACTAATGCCAATGGTTCGCGAGCTTTTAGAGATGCCCTCCTTGCGCAGGATTGGCAGAGTTGTATCGAAATCGCTCGAGACCAAATTCGTGATGGCGCGCACATGCTCGATCTCTCTATTGATTATGTTGGTCGCGATGGAGTTGCGGACATGAAGGAATTAGCATCGCGCCTTGCCACGAGCTCGACCTTGCCAATTGTTTTGGATTCAACTGAACCGGCGGTTCTGCGGGCTGGACTGGAACATCTAGGTGGTAGGAGTGTCATAAATTCTGTTAACTATGAAGATGGTGATGGCCCTGACTCTAGGTTCGCAAAAATTATGCCTTTGGTTAGAGAACATGGAGCAGCTGTTGTAGCGCTGACTATCGATGAGAATGGCCAGGCACGAACATCCACCTGGAAAGTCGAAGTTGCAACAAGGTTGATTGAGGATCTAACAAAAAATTGGGGTATGAATACGGGAGATATTCTTATTGATTGTCTAACCTTTCCGATCGCTACAGGCCAGGAAGAGACAAGGCGGGATGGCATCGAGACTTTAAGCGCGATAGCTGAGCTCAAGCGGAAATACCCAGCGGTGCAAACAACTTTGGGAGTATCAAATGTTTCCTTCGGCCTTAATCCAGCTGCTCGAGTTATCTTAAATTCAGTCTTTTTGGCAGAAGCGGTGAAGGTTGGTCTCGATTCAGCGATTGTGCACCCTTCAAAAATTACACCGACAGCGCGAATTGAACCGCGACAACTGGAGGTAGCAATGGATTTGATTTATGATCGACGGACTTTTGATCAAGAAGGAAATTGCACTTACGATCCACTTTCGACCTACTTGGAACTATTCGATGGCGTGGAAACTAAGTCTTCTAAAATCACTCGGGCAGCAGAGTTGGCTGCACTGCCTCTTGTCGAAAGATTACAACGTCGAATTATTGACGGCGAAAAAGTAGGTCTAGAGGCAGACCTAGATGAAGCAGTTGGCAGCGGAATTTCTCCGCTCACGATAATAAATGAGCATTTACTGTCCGGAATGAAGACTGTTGGCGAATTGTTCGGAAGTGGTCAGATGCAACTGCCTTTTGTCTTGCAATCAGCAGAAGTAATGAAGAGGGCGGTCGCAATTCTTGAGCCGCTGATGGAGAAGACGGCGGATGATGGCAAGGGAAGCATTTTGTTAGCCACCGTTAAGGGAGATGTCCATGACATTGGTAAGAACTTGGTCGACATCATTCTGTCTAACAACGGCTATACAACGGTAAATATCGGCATCAAGCAGACGGTAAATCAAATAATTGATGCTGCCACTGAGTCCAAGGTAGATGTCATAGGGCTCTCCGGTCTTTTGGTGAAGTCGACTGTCGTTATGAAAGAGAATTTGGAGGAGCTAACCTCTCGCGGCTTGGCTGATCAGTGGCCAGTTATTCTTGGGGGAGCCGCACTGACTCGAAGTTTTGTGGAGCAAGATCTTGCCGGCAATTTCTCCGGAACGGTGCGCTATGCGAAGGATGCATTCGAAGGATTGCGTTTAATGGATTCCATGATGGCAATAAAACGTGGCGACAAGAGTGTAACTTTGCCACCATTGCGCGAACGTCGAACTCCAAATACTAGAAATAACAGAGAGCCGAATCTGGACACCACTAGATCAGATGTTGACTTGAACAATCCACTACCTGAACCACCTTTCTATGGATCGAAGATTGTAAAGGGTATTCCTCTTGCCTCTTATCTCAATTCGCTAGACGAACGCGCTCTCTTCGTTGGCCAGTGGGGACTCCAAGGTAAGCGAGGTGAGTACGAAGCTATGGTCGAGAGCGAAGGATTGCCACGGTTACGCTCTCTTTTGAATGAAGTTAAGGCAAATGGTTGGCTCAATGCAGCAGTTGTCTACGGATATTTTCCTTGCTATAGCGAAGGTAATGATCTCGTGATTTTGCACCATGAGGGAGTCAATAAGGGCAAGGAAAGAACTAGATTCACATTTCCTAGACAGAGTCGAGACCGCAGACTTTGCCTGAGTGATTTTTTCAGGAGTAAAGAGAGTGGCGAGATTGATACGGTGGCATTTCACATAGTCACAATGGGACAGAGCGTTAGTGAGGCCACCTCGAAATTATTTGCAGCTGATGCATATCGCGAATATCTTGAATTGCACGGACTTTCAGTGCAGCTTACCGAGGCGCTTGCAGAGCATTGGCACTCGAGAATTCGTGAAGAGCTTGGATTTTCTGGCGAGGATTCGCAAAATATTGCTGAAATTTTGGACCAGGGTTATCGTGGTTCTCGCTATTCATTTGGCTATCCGGCATGTCCTGATTTAGAGCAACAAGTACAACTCTGTGAACTACTCGAACCAGAACGTATCGGCGTTGAACTGAGTCAGGAATTCCAATTGCACCCAGAACAATCTACCTCGGCGATTATCGTTCACCATCCCGAAGCCAAATATTTCAACGCGACATGATTCCTAAAGCAGTTTTCTTTGACATGGATGGAACGCTAATTGATTCCGAACCCCTTTGGTTTGAAAATGAAGTGAAGCTTATGGCGCAGTTTGATTATGAATGGGGGGCATTAGACCAATCCAATACCATTGGCGGGCCCATAGAAAAAGTAGGCAAATATATGTCTGCTTGCGTCTTGGGAGTAAACACTCCAGAATTTTTCGCTGAATCTCTGATTTCTATGGTTAGTTCAGACTTCGAATCCCGATTGGTATTCATGCCTGGAGCGCTGGAACTTCTTCACTCTCTCTCTGAGATCGGCATGAAATTAGCGCTGGTATCGGCTAGTCCGAGACAGATGCTCGAAGCTACGTTTCGCAGGTTGGAAGGTAAATATTTTGAACTACTGGTGTCGAAAGATGATGTAGTTAATCCTAAACCTGATCCAGAGTGCTATCTGAAAGCGGCTGAGTTCTTTGGCGTCTCACCTTCCGACTGTTTGATTCTTGAGGATTCTTTGACTGGAGTTTTGTCAGCGAAGGCGAGCGGGGCAAAAGTTGTAGCAATTCCACATTTTGTCGAGATTTTGGCCGATGATCAGGTAGTTGTAATCGCCACCCTTAAAGCAATGAAGTTAGAATCGCTATTTTCTCTGCACTAGGATTACACCATGAATTCTGAGGACCGTAATTTCAAAGTAGGCGATCGAATTCAATTGACAGATGCCAAGGGAAAGATGCACACCATTACTTTGCAAATCAACCAAGAATGGCACACTCACAATGGCTGGATCGTTCATAATGATCTGATCGGAAGCGCTGAGGGTACGGTTATTGAGACGACCGGGGGCTTAAAGTTTCTGGCTTTCAAACCGCTATTGTCCGATTATGTTTTAGCTATGCCTCGTGGCGCCACCATTGTCTATCCAAAAGATGCCGCAATGATCCTGGGTGTCGCTGACATCGCCCCGGGGTTAGATGTCTTGGAGGCCGGTGTCGGCTCTGGCGCGCTCTCAATTTCGCTACTGCGGGCTATCGGCGCTACCGGCACTTTGGACTCTTTTGAAAGACGAGAGGAATTTTCCATAATCGCTGAGAAAAATATAGCCAATTATTTTGGTGGCCGGCCAGAGAATTGGCGCCTGCAACTTGGGGCGGTACAGGAACATTCACATGATAAGAAGTATGACCGCGTTGTTCTCGACATGTTAGCGCCATGGGAGTGCATCGATATGGCCAGTGAAGTTCTGGTTGCTGGTGGAGTTTTTATTGCCTACGTGGCGACGACAACTCAGCTTTCTCAGACCGCAGAAGCGATAAAGAGGTCAACTAATTTCACCGAACCTGAAAGTAGTGAAACAATCGTGAGAGGTTGGCACCATGAGGGTTTAGCTGTTAGACCACAGCATAGAATGATTGGACATACGGCATTTTTGATAATGGCCAGAAGACTTGCACCGGGGACTATCGCGCCTGCAAGGCGTAGGCGCCCTTCTAAAGGCGCCTACGGTACTAATGAATCGGAAGCTTAATTAATACTTATCACATCAACGACGAAAGCTAGCGTTTCATTTGGGCCGATTGGACCAGCGCCGTTGGCGCCATATGCCAATTCTGGTGGGATGACTAGCAATCGACGACCGCCCACTTTCATGCCGGGCATTCCTTGCTGCCATCCTTGGATAACCCCACTTAGTGGGAAGGTGGCTGGCTCGCCAATCCAAGAGGATTCAAGGACTTCTCCTGATTTCCAGGAAATTAACACATAATGAACCGTAAGTGTGGAGTCAGCGAGAACTCTCGCCCCTGAGCCTTCGATAATATCTCTTGTTACTAAATTGCTGGGAGCTGCTCCTTGTGGCTTACCTATTTGCGGCTCTTCTGCGGTGTTGTTGGAAACGGATAGATATTCATTGTTTGTTGCCGAATCCGATGCTGCTGATGACACTGATTTTTCCTTATCTGCTTGGTTAGAACCGCCATCTAAAGTACAAGACGAGAGAATGCCGACTAGAGGCAAGGTGAGAAGTAGCGAAAATACCTTGAGGTTGCTTGATCGAGGTGCATTGCTTGTACTGAACAGAGCCATATTTCTCCAATAACTATCTCGTATTAATTTCTACGAATTAAGGAAGTTAGGCTACCAAACCGCTAAGGTTTTCACGTGTCAGACCGAAAAACCGAACGCCTTATTAATCTCACATTGGCCTTGCTTGCCACTAAGCGCTACCTGAAGAAGTCGGAAATCTTGGCAAATGTCGCTGGATACGAGGGAAGTCCCGAATCCCAAGACCGTATGTTTGAGCGCGACAAGGACGATCTAAGATCTCTGGGGATTGATATCGAGGTCGGGGATTTGGACATTTTCTTTGAAGATGAACCAGGCTATCGGATTGCGCAAAATTCTTACGAACTCAACATTACCGAGCTCACCCCCAGGGATTTAGCTCTTCTATCAGTCGCTGCTAATTATTGGAACGGCTCTATCCTCGCCGCTGATGCCCAATCAGGAATCAGAAAATTGAATTCACTAGGAATTCCTACTGCCTTTGATTTCGATCTAAGAATCAAATACAAATTTGAGAACCCAGCACAGCATCTAGATATTCTAAGTGAAGCAATTACGACAAGAAGGAGTGTAACCTTCTCATATGACTCATATAGTTTGAAATTTCGGCAGATAGATCCCTACCGTATTCTAATTTGGAATGGCTACTGGTATTTAATCGGGTTCGATCACGATCGAAAAGATATCCGAATATTCAAACTCTCCAGGATGGTCTCTGACATTAAATTGTCCAAGAAGAAGAGCGTTTTTGAAATCCCAGAGGAGTTCGACGCAGAGAAATATTTGCCTACGATTGATTTACAAATTCAACACTTAGCGAAAATTAGAGTCAAAAAGGGTGTTGGACTAATCTTACGAGAACGCGGAAAAGTACTGCAGGAAGCGGAGGATTCCGACCTTGTTGAGATTGGCTACGAAAACGAGGCCACTTTTCTCCGCGAAATTCTTTGGAACGGCACGAACGTGGAAATTATAGAGCCGATTAATTTGCGTGAGCTACTGGTCTCGACCTTAAATGAGTTTGTTTTATGAGTGAATCAGCCCTTGATCGCACGGCGAGAGCGCTTGACCTAATTCCTTACCTTCTAGAACACCAAGGGATTTCTATTACCGAATTGGCAACTGTTTTTGGCGTCACTGAAAAACAAATCAACGAGGATTTGATTCTAATCCACATGTGTGGGCTACCGGGATATACCCCGCTGGAATTGATTGAGATGTATTACGAAGATGGATTTGTAACGGTGTCCGATCCCCAAAGCCTCAAAAGACCGAGAAAGATGACCCGAAGCGAAGTAGCTGCGATGTTGGTTTCACTGGACATGATGAAGTCACTGCAGGATACGCAACTCGTTGCGGAAATCGAAGGCCTCCAAAACAAAATTCGGAACGGCCTCCAGATGGAAATTCCGTACGTCGTTATTTCAGATACTCTCACCAGTCCTTTTGTGAAAGTGATTGAGGTAGCAATTATGAAATCGCAAGCCTTGGCTATTGAGTATTTAAGCGGCAGTAAAGATGAGAGGAGTTTACGAAATATCGCACCCCTTGAGTTATATGTGGCAAATTCACAGATATATCTCGTAGCTTGGTGTGAGAAATCCGGAGCAGATCGAACCTTTCGAGTAGACCGAATTCTTGCTTGTTCAGTTATAGAACAGGGGAGTCTCATACCGAGACCTAAGAGAAACCAATCCATGGTGGGTGATAATCAAGTTGTTCTGGTGGTTGATCATGCTGCGAGAAGCTTTGTTGAAGAAAATCAAAATATTATTCAGAGCATTGAACAGAACGAACGGGGCTATAGCGCGGTTCTCTACCCAGTCGATGAGGAATGGTTGATCCGAACAATTATCGGTTATGGCAATAAGATTAGGGTGGAGTGGCCGCCAGCCATGGCAGAGAGCATCCAAGTGCGTGTTGAGGCGATTTCTCAAATATATCTCGATATTTAGGGTCAATATGCCAAATATTGTGGGTGAATAAGTCCGATGGGAACTAGTATTTACCATAGGCCATAAGTTAGAGCACACCGTGCTCACTAGAGTGAGGAATGGATTTCATGCTACGCGGACTTCAAGGTTGGCATCTCATCATTATTGCAGTTGTCTTTGTCTTGCTCTTTGGAGCAAAAAAGTTGCCGGATTCAGCAAAATCTATCGCCCAGTCGCTTAAGATTTTTAAGAAAGAAATGAAGGATAGCGATGAGAATGAAAAGAAGGACGATTCACCTAAGACTGACTCGTAAATCTTAAATTAGGCCTGGGACGAAGATGCGTAAAAATCCGGAAAACCGGATGCCAATTCTTGGGCATTTCGATGAGTTGCGCAAACGATTTTTTAAGTCTGCACTGGCAATAACAGTCGCAGCCTTCGTCGGTTGGTTCTATTACGAGAAGATGGTTCAGGGGCTTGCTGCTCCGGTCTGTGATTTGAAACTAGCGAGTGAGAAACTTGCCGATAGTTGCGGTATTTTGTATATAAACGGGGTGTTGGGACCAATTGATTTAAAGGTCAAAATATCGATCATTCTAGGAACATTGTTGGCTGCTCCGGTCTGGCTTTATCAATTATGGGCATTTATCGCACCAGGTTTACACAAAAAAGAGAAGCGAAACTCGATATTTTTTGTCCTCTTTGCCGTACCTTTTTTTGCCATCGGAGTACTGGCTGGCTATCTCGTTCTGCCAATCGCAGTTGATGTTCTCTTAAGTTTTACCCCGACCTCCCTGTCCAACCTCGTCCGATTCGATGATTACCTTGCCTTTGTTACACAATTAATTTTTGTCTTTGGTATCGCCTTTGAACTTCCGGTTTTTTTAGTCGCACTAAATTTGGCCCATGTTCTGAGCGGAAAATCTATCCTGAGGCCATGGCGTTACGCTATTTTTGGCATCACGCTCTTTTCCGCAATCTTTACTCCCACTGGGGATCCAATAACCATGTTTTTCTTGGCCGGACCGCTTTGTATTCTCTATTTATGCGCTGGAGGAGTGGCACTTTTGGTCGATAGGTCTCGCCAGAAGTCCAAGTCATAGAAATAGATTTGTATCTGGAAAAATGAAGTACAACTTTGCAACTTTGGCGGGGAGAGGCGATGGGTTGTTGGATGTCATAATTCTGCATCCTGTTAGTAAATTCGAACTCTTGCGCCTCTTCCTCAAGGTATATTCGGGCAAACATCTTTATCATCCCGCTATAGAATTCCTGAAGGTTCGAGAAATATCTATATCAGATGAGACGATTGCATACGCCGACGGCGAAAAAATAGGGAGGCTTCCAATCTCAGTAAAAGTTGCTGCCGGGGCCCTTAGAACCTGGAGCGGAAATTAGATGGAGATAACGCTGACTCCTGCCGAAAAACTTGCCAAAGCTAAGGCTCAGAGAAGCCATAAAGAGACAGCATCTTTCATCTCGCGGTACCCATTTGATTTGGACGATTTTCAAATCGAGGGATGTTACGCACTTGAAGATGGTAAGTCCGTATTGGTGGCGGCACCAACAGGGGCCGGGAAAACTGTCGTCGGCGAATTTGCTGCCCATTTAGCGATTTCTGTGGGAAAGAAATGTTTCTATACAACACCAATTAAGGCGCTTTCTAATCAGAAATTTCAAGATCTACGCGCCATGTTTGGTGATTCAAATGTAGGACTTCTGACGGGCGATACCAATATAAATTCCGAGGCGCCAATAGTTATTATGACAACTGAAGTTCTGCGAAATATGATTTATTCATCTTCCAGCACACTATCTGACTTGCGCTACGTCGTAATGGATGAGGTCCATTATTTGGCAGATCGTTTCCGGGGAGCAGTTTGGGAAGAGATTTTAATCCACCTACCAGAGAGCGCGCAAATTGCTGCTCTGTCGGCTACGGTCTCAAATGCCGAGGAGTTTGGTGACTGGCTGCAAACTGTTCGTGGTGAGATGGAAGTAATCGTCAGCGAGATACGCCCCATACCTCTTTATCAGCACGTGCTTTTTGGAAGTAGGCTCTTGGATTTATTTACCTCTGGAACTAAAGTTAATCCTGAGATAATCAAGTTGGAGAAGGAATCTCTGCGCAACGTTCGCTCGAAGTATGGTGAGAGTAAGAGTAAGAACAAATGGCGTGAGACTTCACAAATTTCTCCTACTGTTAAAGCTCTAGGTCGCGCCGAAGTTGTCGAGAAATTGGACCGTGAAGGCTTATTACCTGCGATAACATTTATCTTCTCCCGTGCTCAATGTGATAGCGCAGTCAAGCAATGCATTGCAGCGGGCTTGCGTCTAACCAGCGCCGAAGAACGTTCGCAAATTCGTGAAGTCATAACGGAAAAATGTCGAACCCTCCCAGAGGATGATCTCGTAGTTCTCGGTTATCACGAATGGGTAGATTCTTTGGAACGAGGAATTGCCGCCCATCATGCGGGTTTGTTGCCCGCATTTAAGGAGAGTGTTGAAGAGCTATTTCAGAGAGGTCTGATCAAAGCTGTTTTTGCGACTGAGACTTTGGCCTTGGGAATAAATATGCCTGCCAAGACAGTAGTTTTGGAAAAATTGACTAAATGGAATGGTCAATCTCATGTTTCGGTCACTCCAGGGGAGTACACCCAATTAACTGGACGAGCCGGAAGGCGAGGCATTGATATCGAGGGCAATGCGGTTATTTTATGGAACAAAGATATTGACAGCGCATCAGCTGCAGGACTGGCTTCAACCCGCACATACCCACTTAAAAGTTCCTTCAAGCCGACCTACAACATGACGATTAATCTCATTAGCCAATTCGGCGCAGATCGCGCAAGAACTAGTCTGGAATCATCTTTTGCCCAATTCCAGGCCGATAAGGCTGTTGTTGGACTTGCCAGGCAGATCAAAAGAAATAACGAGGCAATAGGACTACTTGCTGGAGAAAATGTCTGCCATCTAGGAGATTTCGAAGAGTACTCAGAAATTAGATTTTTGATAAAGGATCTGGAGAAAGTTCTCTCAACAAAGAACCGTAAACAACGAGCGGCGGAAGAAGAGAAAATTGCCGATGCGAGAAAATCTCTGCGTAACCATACATGCCACGCATGCAACGAGCGCGAGGATCACGCACGTATAAGCGAGCGGGTCGAAAGGTTGAGGCGCGAAAATCGCGGACTAAATACCCGAGTGGCTAATCGCACTCACGTCATCGCTCGGCGTTTCGATTTGATAAAGATTATGCTGGAAAAATTTGGTTACCTAACAGGTGGTGCAATTACCGCAAATGGAAAACTCTTGGCGAATATCTATGGTGAAACTGATTTACTTGTAGCTGAGATGATTCGAACGGGAGCATTTGACCAACTCACCGCGGCCGAACTTGTCTCGATAATATCAGCATTTGTTTATGAGACCCGCAGAGAGAGCGTCCCAAAGATTCCGAGGGGCGGCGTCGAAGATATTCTTGCTGATTTAGTAAAGACCTGGGCACAAATTAACGATGAAGAAAACAACCTAGGTTTAGAACCGATTCGCGCTCCGGATGCTGGTTTTTGCTGGCCATCTTATCGTTGGGCTAGCGGTCATTCACTTTCAGCGATATTGCGCGGAACTGAATTGACCGTTGGAGATTTCGTCAGATCTATGAAACAGATCATTGATCTTCTTCGACAAATAGGAATCGCATCTCCACATTTAGCGCCGGTAGTT
The DNA here is from genome assembly GCA_937876245.1 of uncultured Actinomycetes bacterium. Lineage (GTDB taxonomy): Bacteria > Actinomycetota > Actinomycetes > Nanopelagicales > Nanopelagicaceae > AAA044-D11. The sequence goes on from CALEGP010000010.1 coordinate 80,241, forward strand.
TCCGATGCCCTTACGCGAATCGATCGCGGAGTAATTGCTTACGCGGGGAATATTTTATGACGCTGATGCTGCTAGATAGCGCTTCGCTCTGGTATCGAGCTTACTTCGGAATGCCAGACACCCTGCTCTCTCCTAGCGGTGAACCGGTAAATGCAATTAGGGGATACCTGGATATGACTGCGCGATTAATTGGTATTTATAAGCCAAATAGGTTGGTTGCATGCATCGAAGGTGACTGGCGGCCCTCTTGGCGGGTTGAACTCTTCCCCGAATATAAGGCGAATCGAATTGATTTGGCAGGCGATGAAGAGGAACCTGACACACTTGCTCCACAAATCCCGATTCTTTTGGATTTATTGGAGGCATTCGGTATTCCGCTGGTCGGGGTGGATGATTTCGAAGCAGATGATGTGATGGCCTCATTCGCAGTTCGGGAAGTTGGCCCAACCAAGATTGTTACAGGCGATAGGGATCTTTTTCAATTAGTTGACGACAAACGCGGTGTTTCAGTGGTCTATCTAGCTAAAGGTATAGCAAACCACGATCTTGTTGATCTTAAATGGATTTCCCAAAAATACGACATTCCGGGGGAGAGGTACGCTCTTTTCGCGATGATAAGGGGAGATGCATCAGATGGACTACCTGGAATCCGTGGGATAGGCGACAAGGGGGCAGCAATAATTGCAAAACAATTTACAACACTTGAAGATGTTATGAAAGCTGCAGTAAAGGGCGATGAGAGATTGACTCCAAATGCCCGCAAGAAATTACTGGAATCGAGCGAGTACGCGAAGATTGCACCTAAATTGGTTTACTGCGCATTAGATGTTGCCTTACCAAAAATTGATTTGAAGTTACCAAAGAGACCTAAGAGCTTAGATGAAATTTATCAGTACCAGAAGGATTACGGACTTGGCACTAGCGTTGACAGGCTAATCTCGGCCTTAAATTGGTAATAGGACTGCAACCTTTATGGGAATACGAACTCTCGTTATCATTCCAACATTCAATGAAAAAGAAAACATAGCTTCTTTTCTACTTGATCTCGACGAGATAAGGGGCGGGATTTTTCCGGATTATGAAATTGATATTCTAAATGTCGACGATAGCTCCCCGGATGGAACAGCAGAGATCGCTTCGCAGTTGGGTTTGCCAAATTTCTACCAGATAAAAGATAGAGAAAAGGTGGGTTTAGGTCCCGCCTATCTATCAGGATTTAGCTGGGGTCTACTTCGAGATTATGATTTTTTCGTTGAAGTAGATGGCGACGGAAGTCACTTGGTTAAGCAGTTATCGTTTTTGCTGGAGGCGAGTAAAGATGCTGATCTTGTGATTGGAACCCGCTGGATGCCAGGGGGCGAAATTGAGAATTGGCCTAAATACCGAAGGGTGATTTCCAGGGTTGGAACAATTTATGCTGCCAAAGTTCTGAAATTACCCTTTAGGGACCTAACCAGTGGTTACCGAGTTCTGAGCAGAGATTTGCTTACTTCGTTGGACTTGAGATCCATTTCGACAAAAGGTTATGGGTTTCAAATAGAAATTGCGCTACTGGCTTTTGCTAATGGCTTTTCAATCAAAGAGGTTCCGATTACTTTTATCGAACGAGGCGCCGGCAAATCTAAGATGTCAATCGGCATAGTATTTGAGGCATTTTCCTTCGTAACCAGTCGTGCTTTCAAGCGCATATTCGACTTAAGATAACGCCGATAATCTACATTATGTCAGATTATTCTCTGCTAGTTGATGGCTATCTCCGCGATTGGAACGCAGGAACAGACCAGGTTCCTATCCCCAAAAACACCATCTATACGCCCTACAGTTGGCCAATATTTGCCAGTCGCACCCAGCCCGACCTTAACTCCAGATGGAAAAGCTCCAACTTCCCGAGTGTACTTACGGCTCCATTCACTTTGCAATAAATCAGCGCTGGTATGTGGAGCCAATCTCAAAGGTGAATCACCAACCTCTATTGATCCCTCCTCGATATCGGCTATCTCTCTACGTATTGAAATCATTGCGCCAATGAAGCGGTCTAACTCTGGTAAATCCTCCGATTCAGTGGGCTCAATCATTAGAGTACCGACAACAGGGAAACTAACTGTTGGTGCATGAAATCCATGATCCATTAAACGCTTGGCTACATCATCGACCGTTACTCCAGTTTTTTTTGTCAAATCGCGTAAATCGATAATGCATTCATGCGCAACATAACCGTTCGCTCCACTATAAAGAAGAGGGAAATATGGGTCCAATTGCGCTGCCAGGTAATTTGCCGACAAAATTGCGATCTGAGAAGCTTTAGTTAAACCTGCTCCCCCCATCATCCGAATATAACTCCATGAAATCGGCAAAATACTCGCCGAGCCAAATGGCGCTGAACTGACAGGTCCTGGTCCGGTCATCGGCCCGCAAGTTTCATCCATCGGATGGTTAGGCAAAAAGGGCGCTAGGTGAGACTTCGAAATTACCGGGCCAACTCCTGGTCCCCCACCGCCATGCGGGATGCAAAATGTCTTATGTAAATTCAGATGCGAAATATCAGCGCCAAATTTTCCTGGCTGGGCAAGTCCAACCAGAGCATTTAGATTCGCGCCATCTACATAAACTTGGCCGCCCGCTTCGTGAACTAAACCACAGATCTCTGATATTGATTCTTCGAAAACTCCATGTGTTGATGGATAGGTCACCATCAGTACCGCCAAACCATCTTCGTGTTCTGTAATTTTTTCTTTCAGGTCAGAGAGACTCACATTGCCATTCTCATCGCACGCCACGACCACAACTCGCATTCCCGCCATCACAGCGCTTGCCGCATTTGTGCCATGAGCGCTGGAAGGTATAAGACAAATATCCCTATTTTCCTGGCCAAGGGAATCCAAATAATTGCGAATCGCAAGCAAACCAGCAAATTCCCCTTGCGACCCAGCATTTGGCTGAAGCGAAACTGCATCATAACCCGTTATCGCAATTAGCCATTTTGAAAGTTGATCAATCATTTCCCGGATGCCCTCACTCTGTTCAAGAGGCGCGAAAGGATGAAGTTGCGAAAATTCGCTCCAAGTAACTGGAATCATTTCCGTAGTGGCATTGAGTTTCATCGTGCAAGAGCCAAGAGGGATCATCGATCTATCTAATGCTAAGTCTCGATCTGCAAGAGTTCTAAGATAGCGAAGCATTGCCGTTTCTGAATGATACGAGTTAAAGAGCGGATGTGTTAAGTATGGGCTCTCTCGAACCAAATTACGCGCGAGAGAGAAATCACGATTCGGGAAACAATTGACCTCAAAAAGCTCACTTATCTTCGCCAAATCCTCAACAGTAATTGTCTCGTCAATCGTAATACCAACGCTTTTCTTATCTCTGACTCTAAGATTAAATCCAGCTTCCAAAAATCTTTCTGCAATTGCCGAAGAATCAATATTGCCAATGACGAAGGTATCGAAAATATCAAATCTCGATACTTCCAACCCCTTCTCCCCTAGAGCGTCACGTAAAGAGCTCGCATAGCTATTGATTCGATCGGCGATCTCCTTGAGCCCAGATGGTCCATGCCACATCGCATAGAAACCGGACATAACAGCAAGGAGGACCTGAGCTGTGCAAATATTGGAGGTTGCTTTATCTCTGCGGATATGTTGTTCGCGAGTTTGCAACGCTAGGCGAAGCGCCGCAGTGCCATGTGAGTCAACGCTCTCTCCGACAAGCCTGCCTGGCAAAGAGCGTTCTAGGCCCTGGCGTACCGCCATGAAGCCAGCATGTGGTCCACCAAATCCCATAGGAACCCCGAAACGTTGAGCCGAGCCGATAGCCACATCTGCCTGCCATTCACCCGGAGTGCGATAAATAGTTAAGGCGAGCAAGTCGCAATCGACTATCGCCAACGCTCCAATTTCGTGCAATGCAACCACCGACTGCGATAGGTCACAAACTTCACCATCGCTGGAAATCTGTGCCAAAATTGCGCCAAATATTTCCCCCTCGATTTTTGCGATATTTTCCACAGTAGCAGAGACTTCAACAACGTTGATCTTAAGAGGCTTCGCTCTGGTTCTTATTACCGCCTTTACATGCGTGTGTAATCTTGAATCAACTAGAAAGAGCGCATCATCACTGCCCTGCCAAACACGGCGTGCCAGAGTCATTGCTTCGGCGCCGGCTGTTGCCTCGTCCAACATAGAAGCGTTAGAGACTGCCAGCCCGGTTAAGTCTGTCACTACTGTTTGAAAGGCAAAAATTGCTTCCAGTCTTCCCTGACTAATCTCTGGTTGATATGGCGTATAGGAGGTATACCAAGAAGGATTCTCTAGAACATTTCGTAAAATCACCGGAGGTGTAATAGTTCCAAAATAACCAAGACCGATCAATGATTTAAGAACCAAATTCTTCCGCGCAAGATTTCGCAATTCTTCTATAACGGCAACCTCAGAAAGGGCCGGCGGTAAAATCTCGGCTAATTTTTTTGCTAGGACAATATTTTCTGGAACCACTTTGGAGATAAATTCTTCCAGGCTTTTCTCACCCAAGGTTTCGAGCATAATTCTATATTGAGCGCTATCTGGTCCAATATGTCGATCGGAAAAATCAGAACGAACCAAACTCATTAAACCTCTCCCCTACAACGAATACGAGTATCTTCTATTAATCCTCAGAGGAAAGGAAATCCAATTCAATAAGTTATGCCAACTTCAACTTCCTACGACCTGCCAGTTCATCGCCACTTTCAGCTTCGCCGCTAACCGAACTCTCGCCAGTGAGAACGCTTTCGCCCTGCAACTTAGCCAGCGATCCTTCAACTTCACTCCAAACTTTACCGATTGCAATACCAAATACACCTTGCCCACCCTGAAGCAAGTCAACAATTTCATCGGCACTCGCGCACTCATAAATCGTGGCGCCATCACTCATCAGTGTCATGCGTTCTAAATCAGAAACTCCCCGCGAACGTAAGTGCTCAACAGCCGAACGTATATTCTGGAGGGAGACGCCGGTATCTAGAAGTCGTTTAACAATTTTCAGAACCAAAATATCTCGAAAGCCATAAAGCCTCTGAGATCCTGAACCGCTTGCCCCTTGAACACTTGGCTCTACTAAACCTGTTCGTGCCCAGTAATCCAATTGTCTGTAAGTTATTCCTGCGGCTACACATGCTGTTGCGCCACGATAACCGATTTCAGATCCGGCAGAACCATTAACTTCTGACATTTAGAACTCGCTTCTATGGGGGGAAAGTCCTTAGCGGATTTAAGGTAAGGCTAGTTCGAGAGAGGCTCACCGGCAATAACCGACACGCTAAACCCTAAAGTTTTCCTAGAGGGTTAGATTCGATATCTCGGTAAGCCCAATTTCAGGCTACCCGAGGAAGTCCTCTGGGTTGATCTGATCCAAGAATTCCCGAAAAGCCTCAACCTCCACGTCAGACTGGTCAGGGATCTCGATGCCTGCCTCTTCAAATAGTTGGGCTGAAGCAAAGATTGGAGCGCCCGCTCTTAGTGCCAACGCGATTGCATCGCTGGGACGAGCCGAAATCTCCTTACCAGCAGCTAGTTTCAAATTTGCGTAAAAAACCCCGTCGAGCAATTCTGTTAATTGCACTGACTCAATCTTTGAACCTAACTCCTCCACCAAACTCTTCATCAAATCGTGAGTTAATGGTCTTGGCGGCACTACTCCTTGCTGTGCAAATGCAATGGCGGTGGCTTCCGTCGCGCCAACCCAAATGGGCAAGTATCTAATTCCTTCGCTCTCCTTTAAGAGAACTATTGGTTGATTCGAAGGCATCTCAACTCTCACGCCCACTACCTCGACCGGAAAAAATTCCATCAATATCGCAGATTACTTAGTGCGGTGTAATCCGGAAGCAACCAGTGCGGCATGCAAACGGATCGAAAGAGAGGCTAACTCCCGTTGAACTTCCTGAGCTCGAGCCTGCGCATCGGCGCCTTTTTGTTGCAACAGTGGCGTAATAACTTGCTCTACCAATCCAACTTCACGGTCTGCTGCTGTCTTGAAGGAGCGAAGGTGGCGAGCTTCGATACCAAAGGAAGACATCTCGGCAACCGCGCGAGCCACAGATAAAGAGTCAGCATCATAATATCTGCCCCTTATCTCAATTAATCCAAATGATTCAATCTGTGTCAGTTGAGCATCTAACAGCCCTGATGATTGCAGCAACTCTTCGCGTGAGAGACGTAATTGACTGTCGTGAACAAAGTTTGACGCAGCAAACTCGCCATCTACAGTGGCCAGACGAGGCGCTGCTGGTGATCCAGGGGTAAGAGAAGGTGTTAGACCGCGATCGAGAGCATCCAAGTTCTCTTTGATAACTCGAAGTGGCAGATATTGATCACGTTGCGCCGAAAGAACATAGCGCAATCTTTCAAGATCAACATTTGTAAATTTACGGTATCCAGAGGGGGTTCGTTGTGGATCTATGAGTCCTTCAGACTCCAGAAACCTAATCTTTGAAATTGTGATATCTGGATAGTCACCACGAAGTTTGCTTAGAACTTCGCCGATACTCAGATAGGCCCGGGCTGGAACACTCATTTAATCCCCTTAACGAATTTCGCTACTCTTTTTGCCCGCAACTGGGCTAAAGAAAGTCAATCGATATTTTCCAACTTGCACTTCATCCCCGTGGTTAAGGGAAGTTTTAACCTTAGAAATAGCATTTACATAAGTTCCATTCAAGCTTTTCAGATCTTCTATCTCAAAAATCGTGCTTGAGCCGACCCTAGTTCTTGAAACTTGGCAGTGTTTTCTAGATACGGTCACATCATCCAAGAATATTTCACTCTTAGGATCTCTACCAATCGTGACACAATCACTATTCAATAAGAATCGTGCGCCTTGACCTGGTCCTGCAAGAGAAATAAACATCGCACTATCACTATCGAGATCTTTAAGAATATTGAATTCCTCATTACTCAGTGAATCCAACAAAATACTCTCACCGATACCTTCGGGAACCGATCGAAGCGAGGAAACATTCAGAGTACTTGTTAAATCATCCAAGTTGCCTTTTTGCGGATCTAACGGAATATCGGAGGGAGGAGTAATCATCAATAAGCCATCCTCTCCTTGAAACTAGTCCAAAGCTTTAGGTTCAACTGTAGGCTGACAGTATTCAATCGCGATGCCCGGGTCAAGCGGTGATTTGCCGATATTTCTCAGCCGACATCAGCTCAGGTAGCGGGCCTGTGATTTTGATTTCGGCAATCCACCCTGCGCCGTAAGAGTCGGAGTTAATCCTCTCCGGAGCGGCCTCTAAAGACTCATTGACTCGAACTACTTCGCCAGTTAGCGGGGAATAAATTTCTGAAACGCTCTTGGTGGACTCTATCTCGCCGCAAATAACACCAGTGCTAACTTGCAGACCTTTTTTGGGTAATTGTATGTAGACAATGTCGCCTAACGCACTCTGCGCAAAATCGGTTATGCCTATTCGATAAATGTTCGGGTCCTCTGTACCCGCCACCCATTCATGTTCGGCGGTGAAGTGCAATTCATTCGGAACTTCAGACATAAAATCTCCCTATTGCTAAACTATTTATCTAAGTTACCAGGCTGAACATCCTGGTCAAAAGTACCCACAAAAGCTAGCCGTGTATATTGCAAACCAGTCACCAAATAGAGGCCAATTCCCCAACAAGCGAAGGCCCAACCGATAGTTGTGAACAACCTAGCAATACCGCCTTCTCCCCCAACTAAGAGAAATGGAAAGGCATAGAGCAGGCTGAAAGTTGCCGACTTACCAAGAAAAGTAACTTCAAATACTCCAGAGCCATTCCGCCTTTTTACAATAAGCATAACTCCGAGCCAGATATCTCTGCCGATAAGTACTAGTAGTACCCAAAGTGGAATTTTTTGATCGATGACTAGCGCTACAAGAGTTGCCCCGATATAGGCCCGGTCGATCGCAGGATCTAGCGCTGCCCCCAATTTAGTTTCTTGATTCAGCGCCCTGGCCACTTTTCCATCAAAGTAATCACTCACCGCACCGATTACCAGAATCACCAAACTTAATCCAAGATTTTCTAGAACTAGGTAGCTCCAAAGAAATAGTGGAATTCCCAGAGCCCTGACTCCCGTGATGGCATTGGGAATTGTTAGAACTTCAGCTCTTGATAGACGCACTACTAATCCCGCTCTTTTACCTTAACGACAACCTCTACCGGAGTTCCTGGGAATCCAAATTCCTCACGAAGTCTGCGCTCGATAAAGCGACGATAAGCAGTTTCGACAAATTCGCTCGCAAATACCACGAACTTAGGTGGACAAATCGCAGCCTGCGTAGCGAAGCGAATCTTCGGCTGTTTTCCACTCCGAACAGGTGGCGGAGTCGCAGCAACAAGCGCCCCCAAGAATGAATTTAACTTGCTCGTCGGAATTCGCTTCTCCCAACTAGCAATCGCCGTGCGAAGCGCAGGAGCCAAACGGTCTCGGTGCCACCCCGACTTCGCAGAGAGATTTACTCGCTGCGCCCATGGATAGCGCTCCAAATTTCGTTCCAATTCTTTATCAAGTTGAATCTGTCTCTCTTCATCGACGAGATCCCACTTATTCATTACGATAACCAGACCGCGACCGGCTTCTTCTACCATGCTAACAATTCTCAAATCCTGCTCGGTCAATGGAACTGATGCATCCAAAACCACGACCGCAACTTCAGCTCGCTCCAATGCTGTCGCAGTACGCAGGGAAGCGTAATAATTTGTTCCACTATCTTGATTCGCTCGTTTTCTGATTCCAGCTGTGTCGATAAAACGCCAAGTAGACCCACCAATTTCGATTAGCTCATCAACTGGATCGCGAGTTGTTCCTGCAGCATCATCCACAATGACCCTTGATTCGCCTGCAAGAATATTCAATAAACTTGATTTACCAACATTTGGTCGACCAATAAGTGCAATCCTTCTAAATCCATCATCATTAAGTTCAGAACCAATTTCAGGCAACTCTTTAACTAAGTAGTCGAGCAAATCTCCACTGCCTCGACCATGGAGAGCAGAGACAAAACGTGGCTCGCCAAATCCCAAACTCCAAAGTCCATGCGCCTCGGCCTCTTCGCTCGGGCCATCAACCTTATTGGCCGCAACGATAACTTTCTTTTTCGATCTACGAAGCAGGCTTACAAGGGATTCATCTTCATCTAGCGCTCCAACTTGTGCATCTATAACAAAAAGAACGATATCTGCTTCAGCTATCGCGGCTTCTGATCCCGCAGTAATCTTCTCTGAAATTCCTTCCGGAGCTACTTCCCAACCACCCGTATCAATAAGAATAAAACGTCGACCATTCCATTCCGCCTCATACTTAACACGGTCGCGAGTTACACCTGGAGTGTCCTCCACAATTGCTTCCCGACGTCCAATTATCCGATTCACTAAAGTTGATTTACCAACGTTAGGGCGTCCAATAACCGCCACTTTTGGCAGGCCGAGTAAATTCTTGCGCGTTAGCCATTCCCAAATAACCTCAACTACTTCTTTCAAATCTAAAGCGCTCGAATCCAACTCAAGCGCGTCTTCAGCTGGTCGCAGTGGCGAAATTTGCCTTGTGGTATCTAGGTGATCGCGAACGCTTAATGAAGCAGCAACATCAGCAGCCTTATCCGCCCTAATTTCTTCTGCGTCGCGACGTTTCGCTCGCGCATCCAAATCCGCATAAAGAAATACTTTGAGATTTGCCCCAGGCGCCACAACTGTTCCAATATCCCTGCCCTCAACGACAATGCCGCTCTCACTCTTTTCGATTATTGATTGTTGCATATCAACCAAATGTGAACGCAATTCCGGAATCTGCGAAATTTGACTAACGCTATCCGTAATTCTTACGCCACGAATCTCATCGGATACATCAACATCGCCGCAGAATATTTTCGGATCTTTGGGATCTGTAGAAAACCTGATCGGGTGCTTTTTTATTGCAGCAATAATTTCCCAACCTTCGCTCACCTTTTCGTGAAGCGCAATCCAGGTGGCCGCTCGATAGAGAGCCCCGGTATCCAAATATTTCCAATTCGCGCGAAGCGCAATGGCTTTAGCAGTACTCGATTTACCAGATCCACTTGGACCGTCTATTGCAATAACTATTCCGGCCATGGACGAACCCTACTGCCTTGCATCGCACTATTTTCTTGGAGCGTGAGCTAGCCATCCTCTAGAGGTCAAATGCTTCTGCAACTTAATAGCATCGCTCTCCGAAAGAGCTAGCGTAATCAATCCAACGGGCTGGCCTGGACTATGTTCCATTGAGAGGTCCTCAATATTTACTTCAATGGCAGCGCACTCATTAAATATCCGTGCCAAACCACCAGGTCTATCGTCGATGACAATTGGTACATATGTGTAATCTCGCCTGGCACCGCCATGTTTCCCAGGAATGAGTTTGCGACCTTTTCGACCATCTTCCAAGAACTTGAAAATCGCACTTTCGTCGTGGTTTTCAATAGCTCTTTTCAAATCCGAGAGTCGCTCGATAACATCCCCTAACTTAGGGGTTACCTCTTGCGAATTTCCAGATAGCAGAGCAGTCCATAACGAGGGATCAGAATCGGCCAGACGAGAAATATCTCGTAACCCTTGACCTGCCAAGTTTAGGTAGGAGGCCTCCTCGCTCTCAAGTGAGCCTGCCAGTGCCGAACTTAATATCTGAGGCAAGTGCGAAATTGTTGCCACGATAGAATCATGAACTTTTGCATTTACCTCGAAAATTGATGAGCCCATAAGTAGACCAAGTTCACGCCCAAAACCCACTGCCCTCTTACTGCTATTCCTACTTTCAGAAATAATCCAGGCACGAGAATCAAAGAGATCTGACCTAGCGCTCTCAGGGCCAGATCTCTCTCTCCCTGCCATTGGATGTACTGATACAAAAGATTTCGATAAGTCCGGAAACTCTTCTATCTTAAGTATAAGTTCAGACTTAATACCGCTTACATCTATGATTATCGCTTTAGGGTTCGCCTCAAATTCAAGTCGACAGCTCTCAAAAATTGCTCCGGGCGGTGTAGCGACGATAATTATTTCCGCAGGTGCTTGCACGCTGGCTGAAAAATTTTTATACTCTATTCCGACTAAGCTGCTAGATAATTCAAGATTATTTCGATTTACATCCGAAAGGTGAACCTCCAGATTTTCCTCTTTTAGGCGCATGGCTATCGAGGTGCCGATCAGACCACACCCAACAATCTTTATTGGTCCCTTAATTTTCAATTGCTTGCGCTCAGATTTCTAAATCTGGACGCAGGATTTGTGCTCCCCGCATATATTTATGAACAATGGCCGATCTAGGTAGATCGCTCTGCGCATGAATCAAAACTCGAATTGTCATGGGAAGCGAGTTTTCGATACCAATTTCTTGAGAGCAAATTAAAGGCACATCACTCAACCCCATAATCCGAGCCGCAACGGCCGGAAATTCGCACTTGAGATCAGTTGTCGCTGTGAAGAGAATAGAAATCAAATCATCATTCTTTATTGAATTTTCAAGAAATATTGCCTCTAACAATTCAGTAACTCCGGCCCTCATCTCCGAGGCGTTATCGCCCGTAAGCTGGGTTGCCCCACGAAATCCTCTGACTGAACTCATCCGAGAATCCTAGCGCGGAACCCTAAGAATAGAATTAATAATTAAATGCTTTAGCAACTAATCTTTATGACTATTTATCGGTTTTATTGAATATCGACAATATAGAGATATTCCGATCCGGCTGCAGAAAATGTCGATATGTGGGTATTACAATCCATTATTACCTCTGTAAATGACGTTATATCGATATTAACTTTACTTTTAAAAATAGATTTATCACTAAAGAGATATCCCCTCAAAGTATTTAGGGTTTTAACTTTAAATCGATAAAGAGGTTATCTACCTCAACCGAATTAAGGACCCGCCAGCGGCCCTCCTTCGTATCTCCGATAGATATCGGTCCGAAATCCGTCCTGATCAAACGAAGAACCTCTATCTCCAGGAATTCGAACATCCGTCTAATTATATGAAAACGCCCCTCATGAATTGCCACCTCGACCCAGTGGTGCTTGGAGTTAACTTCTCGTATTATTTTCACATCTAAAGCTCTAGCCATCCCATCCTCCAGGATTACCCCCTTCAGTAGCGCCTCAATATTCTCCTTAGTAAATGCGCCTTCCAGCTCGACCAGGTATTTCTTGAGCATTCCATAACTGGGGTGAGTTGCCCTGTGTGTGAGATTTCCATCGTTTGTCAAGAGAATTAGCCCTTCGCTCTCCCGGTCCAAACGGCCCACATGGAAAAGGCGCTCATTTCTAGTCTTAAAATAATCACCCAAATTTGCTCGCCCGTCAGGGTCTGACATGGTGGAAATAATTCCCCTTGGTTTATAAAAGGCAAGGTAAGTTTTAGTCTTATTCATCTTTAAAGTCTCACCATCAACTTCAACTTGCGAGATTTCCGGGTCAAATTTGCTACCGAGTTCGAAGATCTGATTGCCGTCGACGCTTACTCGACCATCTAAAATCATTTGCTCGCTTACTCTTCTGCTGGCTACCCCAGCATCGGCGAGAATCTTTTGGAGACGTACAAGTGCCATTACTACCTCATTTCAACTGCTTCATCAGCGTGGAAGAGGTAGAGGTTACGCGAATATCAGTTCTAATCCTAATCAGAGCGCTCGCTCAGGCTCCCAACAAAGAAGTTTATTCAGTCAATGTTGACAAGATTTCGTCTAAACCATCGACATCGGGCAGGAAAGGCGCCAACGCTGGCAAGTCTGTAACCCCATTCAACCCCAATTTCTCGAGAAAAAATGAGGTGGTGGCATACAAAATAGCTCCAGTTTCATGCTCTATGCCCGCCTCTTCAACGAGTCCACGTGTAACGAGAGTCTTCATAACTGCTTCGACGTTCACTCCCCTGATAGCCGAAACCCTCGCTCTGGAAACGGGCTGGCGGTAGGCGATAACCGCAAGAGTCTCAAGCGCAGCCTGCGTTAATCGAGATTGCTGTCCGTCCAGGACAAACTTCTCAACCACCGCTGCCAGGTCTGGATGGCTATAAAATCTCCAGCCCCCTGAAACTTGGCGTAATTCAAAGCCTCGTCCACTACCCTCATATTCGATCGCCAACTCCTGCAGAGCCGTTAGGACCAATTCGGTGGGTGTCTCAGTAATTTGTGCCAGAATGAGTTCAGAAACCGGCTCGTCAATAACCATCAGAATCGCCTCGAGCGATCTGTTAAGTTCAGAATTAGACATTTATCTCTCCATTTGTATCATCATCATTTAGATTCTGTGGAATATCAAACTCATCACTAACTTCAATCTCGCCTTGAGCGCTACCGGTCCAAGTAATTGCCAATTCGCCAAGGGCGATCACTTGCTCAAAGCGCACCACGCCTTCCCGGTAAAGTTCCAACAGGGCTAGAAACCGAGCTACAACCACAATGGTCGATCCAGCATCACTGATCAGGTGACGAAAAGTCGATCGGCCAGTCACACGAAGCTCATCGACAATTCGTAGCGCCTCCTCCATCACGCTGACCATAGGTCTATGAATATGCTCAATGCCTACTGTCGGAACTACTTTCGCAGCCAAAAGGCGCTGGGCAATCGCGGCGAATCGTTCCGGCCCTACACCTATCAAAACTTCGGGCAATAGAGTTGCGAAGTGAGGTTCCAGAGCCACGACTCTGGCAAAGCTCTTCTCCTCGCGCACTAGCCTCTCGCTGAAGATTGCGGCGATCGCCTTGAAGGCCCGATATTGAAGCAATCTTGCAAAGAGCAAGTCTCGAGCTTCGAGGAGAGCCAGGTCTCCCTCATCTTCTACCTCTCCGGATGGCAATAATCTTGCCGCTTTGAGGTCTAGCAAGGTGGCAGCTACGACTAGGAATTCCGTTGTCTGATCAAGGTCCCAGCCATTCTCAGAGCCCTCCAGAGCCCGAATATACGCGATGAAATCATCTGTCACTACGCCCAGCGCTACCTCTGTAACATCCATTTTATGGCGTGAAATGAGTTGTAAAAGTAAGTCAAAGGGACCGTCAAAGTTAGTTAAATGTACGGAGAAACCGACAGTTGGTTCAGTAACTGGTTCAATTACCGCGCTTGTCGTTTCAGCAATTCCCGCCTGTGCCTCGCTCATGGCGCAAAGGTAATGCACTTGCGCTTGCACTGGTAATCGCACCGCCGTAGAGTCCAGACATGGCAAAAAGCAATTCAAAGGTTTCTCGCTTAGGAGCTAAGTCGACAAAACTCGACACAGAGTTCTCCTCGACCTCCAGCATTCTTGGTGGAAAATTGGTGGAATTTCCTCAGGTGAAAACCCCTCCATCTCCAGGTCTTGCTCGAGTTATATCAGTTGTGAACCAGAAGGGCGGCGTAGGTAAAACTACGACAACAATAAATCTAGGCGCCGCGCTCGCTGAATTGGGAAGACGAGTCCTATTAATAGACTTTGATTCTCAAGCAAGCATGACAACTGGTCTCGGAATTAAACCTCTTCAGATTAAAGAGCAGTACGGTTCAATTTGGTATTTGCTTAACGATCAAAGCGCAAACATTACTGAATACATCCTAAAATCGAATGTGCCAGGGCTCGATTTTATTCGAGGCCATAAAGATTTAGCTGCCGCGGATGCGGCCTTCGTTTCAGAACTTGCTAAAGAGCATAAGTTGCGCAAATTACTTGAGCCGCTAATGGATCAATACGACGATATTCTTATCGATTGTTCTCCCTCCCTAGGCACCTTGACTATCAATGCTCTTACGGCATCAAATGGCGTCTTGATACCAATGGAGTGTGAATATTTCGCGATACTGGGTCTTGGTTTAGTTCGTGAAACCATTGAGAAGGTCAGAAGCAATACCAATCCCCATCTAGTTATCGATGGCATCCTCGCAACGATGTTTGAGCGCAAAACAGCTCACTCTCGCGAAGTCTTGGCGCTGATTGCTAAAGAATTTCCAGATGATTTACTCGATACGATTATCGCTCGCACGGTTCGATTTTCTGAATCAAATGTTAAGGGTGAGCCAATAACAACTTACGCAAGTAGCTCGACAGGAGCAGTTTCGTACCGTCGACTTGCTCGTGAATTGATTTACCGAGGAGGAGCAAAATGAGCCGCAGAGTGAGTCTTCCTGGAGCTGATGAACTATTTCGTCAAACAACAACTTTAAGCGCTGTACCTTCACAGACGCCAACACCAATTGAGGACCTCCCAACTGCTCCGATAACGAGCGCCAACAAGAAGTCTGTCAGAACAACCCCGCGTCGACGGGTGAATTCTTTTGACCGCTCACCAAGTGGCCGCGAACGTCATGATGAAAAAATTACCGTGTACCTATCGCCTGAAGAACTTTATGATTTAGAACAAGCCCGCCTCGCTCTTCGCGGAGATTTGGGACTAGCGGTTGACAGAGGCCGTATCGTCCGAGAATCTCTTGCAATCATAATTGCTGATCTAGAAACGAAGGGTGATCAAAGCATCATTGCTCGCAGATTGCGCGGTAAATAATTACTTTGCTCGAGGATGGGAGCTAGCGTAACTTTCGCGCAATTTATCGATAGTTACCAGAGTATAAATCTGCGTAGTAGTGACCGAAGAATGTCCCAACAATTCCTGGACAACTCTTATGTCGGCTCCCCCATCCAATAAATGTGTTGCAAAAGAGTGGCGGAGTGAATGCGGAGTTACGTGCGTAGAAATCTCGGCTCTCTCTGCTGCCTCTGCCACAATCGCCCAAGCGCTCTGTCTACTCAAATTATTGCCTCTGGAATTTAGTAATAAGCCATCACTCCCTCTGCCTCCAAGCAAGGTCGCTCTACTCCGCAATAAGTACTGCTCAATACTGATTCGCGCGAAATTGCCTATCGGCACAACGCGTTCCTTCGAACCTTTACCAAGTAACTTAATCGCTAACGTCTCTTGCATTTGAGAGACATCCTTAACTTTCAGTGAAGTTACCTCGCTAATACGCGCACCAGTCGCATAAAGAATCTCGATGAGCGCGCAATTACGAAGGGCCAACTTATCGTCACCGAATTTGGCGGACTCAATCAATAAAAGTACTTCATTCACGGAGAGAGCCTTAGGTAGGCGAGCGGGAATTGCTGGTGGTGAGTAATCTTGTAGCGGATTTACGGTTCTATTAGATATCGCAATAAACTTGAAAAGATTTCGAACCGTTACAACAATTCTTGAATTGGAACTCTCCGAGCCTGGCTCGTGCTCATTACCCGCTCCCCTAAGCCAACCCAAAAATTCATCCATGAAAACCGAAGAAACGTCTCCAAAATTCCTATCCGTTAACTCTAGATATTCTTGAAACTTTCTTAGATCTAGTCGGTATGCCGCAATCGTATTCTTTGCAAGACCTTTTTCAACCGATGAGTAACTTAGGAAATCATTAATTACAGAAGTAGATCCTAATTTATCGGCCATTTTGGCGAAGAGCAGCCGCAATAAGCCCCGCAAAAAGGGGGTGAGCTTTAGTTGGCCGCGAACGAAATTCTGGGTGGGCTTGAGTTCCCACATAGAATGGATGGACCTCGACGGGAAGCTCGACAAACTCAACCAAATTTCCATCTGGCGATAATCCAGAAAATATTAAACCGGTATCAGAGATCGCTTCACGGTAGCGGTTATTGACCTCGTAACGATGACGATGGCGCTCCTTAATCTCGGTAGAACCATAAAGTTTTTCAACTATCGTTCCAGGTGTCAACACAGCCGGGAAAAGTCCAAGTCTCATAGAGCCACCCATATCTCCGTTGCCAGCAATAATCTCTTCCTGATTCTGCATAGTAGAAATTACAGGGTCTTTTGTCTCTGGATCAAACTCTGCAGAATTTGCACCGGAGATATCCGCCAAGTTTCTCGCGACTTCAATTACCATGCACTGTAAACCCAAACATAAGCCCAGGGTCGGAATTTTATTCTCTCTTGCGAATTTAAGCGCTCCGAGTTTTCCCTCGATCCCTCGGACCCCAAATCCTCCGGGCACACAGATCGCATCGACGCCACCTAGGGCTTTTTTTGCACCTTCATAAGTTTCGCAATCATCGCTCGCGATCCATTTGATGTTCACTTTTGCGTTATTGGCAAAACCGCCGGCACGCAGGGCCTCAGTTACTGACAAATAGGCATCAGGTAAGTCCACATACTTGCCTACCAGAGCAACGCTTACTTGGTGTGCTGGATGATGAACTTTTTCCAACAGATCATTCCACTCACCCCAAACGATCTCGGCCATCGGTAGCCCCAACCGCCGAATAACATAGGAGTCCAAACCCTCTTCATAAAGTACTTTGGGGATGTCATAAATTGAAGGCGCGTCAACAGCCGCAACTACAGCTTCAAGATCCACATCACACATCGAGGAAATTTTGCGCTTAACTGAATCAGGTATCGGACGATCAGATCTCACGACAATTGCGTCAGGGGCGATTCCAATCGCACGAAGTGCAGCAACGCTGTGTTGAGTAGGTTTAGTTTTTAGCTCACCAGATGGCCCAATGTATGGAACCAAGGAAACGTGCAGATAAAAAACATTATCTCTGCCAACATCTTGACGAATTTGGCGGGCCGCTTCTAAGAATGGTTGCGACTCGATATCTCCAACCGTCCCACCAATTTCTGTAATGACTAGATCAATATCAGATCCCGCCATCGCCTTCATTCTTTCCTTAATTTCATTTGTTATGTGAGGAATAACTTGCACCGTATCCCCTAGGTATTCGCCTCTTCGTTCCTTACCAATAACGTTGGAGTACACCTGACCAGTTGTGACATTCGCCGAACCAACCAAGTTCACATCCAGAAATCTTTCATAATGCCCAACATCTAAATCTGTCTCCGCACCATCATCGGTTACAAAAACCTCACCGTGCTGGAACGGATTCATAGTTCCAGGATCTACATTTAGATAGGGATCGAGTTTCTGCATAGTCACGCGCAGTCCACGAGAAGTTAAGAGTCTTCCCAAACTAGAGGCCGTTAAGCCCTTGCCCAAACTAGAGGCGACTCCACCAGTGACGAATAGATATTTAGTCACATGCTGAGCGCTCATGGGTCGCTAACCTATCATTCCCAGGCTTGCCTTAGCGACCAACTCCAATAATTCTCCAGCGTGTTCCTGTGCTGTCGATGAATCTTCCTGTCCAGAAAGCAACCTTGCAATTTCCTTACGACGACCTGCGCCATTAACTTCGACTACATCACTTTGAGTTACAGACCCATCTTCACTCTTCATAACAACCAAATGCTGGTCTGCCCAACTGGCCACCTGTGCCAGATGCGTAACAACAATCACTTGGGCGCTTCTAGCAAGCAAGGCCAATCTCCGCCCGACCTCTACTGCTGCTTTACCCCCTACCCCAGCATCAACTTCGTCAAAAATATAGGTACCTATAGGCGAACTCTTTGCCAATACAACCTCAACGCCGAGCATCACCCTGGAAAGCTCCCCGCCACTAGCCACTTTACTTAAAGGCAATAACTTCCCATCCTTATGGCTTGTGAAAAGAAAAAGTACTTCATCTAAACCACTGGCCGTAAAATCTGAATCGGACAGTCCCGGCTTTGAGGAAACTTCAATCGATAATTGTGCGTTGGGCATTGCCAGAGCTGACAACTCTTGAGTAATTGAGTTAGATAACGATTGCGCCGAAGTTTTACGTCTCTCGCTGACTAGTAAAGCACAGCTCTGCATTTGGGCGAAAAGCGCCTTCAGCTCCGAATTTAACTGAAGCAATTTCTCATCCCCGCCAGTCAAATCTTGAATCTTCTCACTTGCTAACTGAGCATCGTGAAGTAGCGCAATAAAACTCTCATTCTTCTCTGATCCCTTGCCGTATTTTTTGATCAAACTCAATATCTGACTCTTTCGAGTTTGCAGTTCATCAAATCTGCGGGGGTCCGCCTCTAACTTTGATAAGTACCGCTCTAAGGCTGAACTCGTTTCTGTTAAGTCATACACTAAATCGGCAAATCGATCTATAATCCTATCCAATTGCGAATCTTTTTTCGCAAGCCCATCCAAAATCTTTTTTGCGGCGATTAAAGAACTTATCGCTGACCCCTCCTCATTATTGGCAGAGGCCATCGCTAAAAGTAGGCCGCTATTTAATTCTTCGACTGAGCCCAGTTTATTAATCTCATTTTCTAATTCTGTTAACTCACCATCCTTTGGCTCTACTCGCGCAAAATCATCGACGAAATCCCTAAGTTTGGCTATTTCCAAATCTCGCACTGCAATTTGTGATTGCAGCTCGCCTACCCTCTTTTGCAGCAAGTTGTAGGACAAATAACTCTCGCTGTACTCTTGAATTAGTTGTGGATAATCACCAAATGAATCTAGAAGATCGCGTTGCACAGTCGGCTTACTTAACCTACCAGAAGTGGATTGCGCATGAATCTCAATAAGTTCCTGGCCCAATTCCGAAATCTGCGTAGCTGTACTGGCTATTCCCCCTAATGTAATCTTAGATTTTCCTTGATCAGTAACGCTCCTGCTTATGATTACACAGTCATCTTCCGTGAACGCTCCAGAATCCTCAACACGAGAGATTAAATCCTCCGTTAGTAAAAATTTTCCGCTTACCATTAATCTTTCGTCTCCTCGTCGGACTAAATCGGAATCAGACTTCGCCCCCAAAATGAGATTAAGTGCGGTGAGAACCATGGTCTTTCCAGCGCCAGTTTCGCCGGTGATAACAGTTAATCCATCCCTCAATTCAAGTTCAGCGCTATCTATAACACCAAGACCTCTGATATTTAATTCAACCAGTGAGCTTTTTGTAATCTTAGAAGCCATCGACTAAAAGCCCAGTTGACTACTAAATATATTGCCCATTAGAAGTTCTCTCCGCGCCAACCTTTTATGGGCAATTTGAATTTCGCTACTAGCCGATCGGTAAAATTACTTTCGTTTATATATGCGAGCTGAATCTCTTCATCCTCTTTTGTCAAAACTATGCGGTCACCTGCGATTAGTGGGAATTGCCGTAAACCATCGGCCGAAATCGACGCCGCTTCAGATTCCAAATCCACCACAATTTCACTATCGGGAGATACGACCATTGGCCGGGAGAAAAGTGCATGTGCTGCCAATGGCAAAAGCACGAGGGCATTTACTTCGGGCCAGACAACCGGACCGCCTGCTGAAAAGGCATAGGCTGTTGAACCAGTTGGTGTAGCGCAGATAATCCCATCACAGCCCCATTTTGATAATGGTCTACCATCGATTTGCAGAAAGAGCTCCAGCATCTGCATTGAGCTTCGGTCAATAGCAACTTCATTTAGAGCCCAACCAGTTGTAACAATATTTCCAGCTCTGTGCACTTCATATTTCAAAACCAGACGCGGTTCGCCGTGGATCGCACCCTTAATTAACGCGGAGACTATTTCTTCAGCAGATGGCTGAACAATTTCCGCCATAAACCCAACATTACCCAAATTAATTCCAATTATAGGAACTTCATGACCTCGTAGGATCTCAGCTGCCCGCAAAATCGTTCCATCGCCACCCAGAACAATTGCCCAATCCAATTCGGCGATGGATGAGATCTCTCTTGCCCCCGAAACTAAATCGGGATAATTTGAAAATATTTCGAAATTCGCCGCAACAAACTTTGCGGCCAATTCATTTGCGAACTTTGCGGCCGAAGATCTAGTTGGATGAACTACTAGTAAGACGCTACTCATTGCGGTCCAATAGAAATTGCCGCATCTAAGTCGTTCTCAGAGAGTTCGCCTACCCCGCGTTTAAGCCACAAAAAATACTCCACATTCCCAGCCGGGCCTGGGAGTGAGCTAGCAACTACACCGCTGCACCCAAGTCCCATGTCATAAGCGCAATCAGCAACCTCCATCACAGCCGTTTTACGAAGGGAACTATCTCTAACTACTCCTCCGGCCCCCAATTTCTCTCGCCCGACTTCGAATTGCGGTTTGACCATTACTAAATAATCCGCAGATGTCTTGGAGACCGAAACAAGCGCCGGCAATACTAAAGTTAACGAAATAAAAGAAAGATCCGCAACAACTAAATCTACTGGCTCTCCTACTTGTTCAATTGTTAAGTGGCGAACATTTGTGCGGTCCAAGATTTTGACTCTCTCATCACTGCGCAATTCCCAGGCAAGTTGACCATAACCAACATCTACCGCAATTACATTTCCAACTGCGCGCTTCAATAGTACGTCAGTGAATCCCCCTGTTGAAGCTCCGGCATCTAGCGCGCGTTTTCCCGCTACGACAATCTCTGGAAATGCATCGAGAGCACCGGCCAATTTGTGGCCACCTCTAGAAACAAAATCTGCCCGCTCGCCCTGGATGGTGATTGATGTTTCGGCATCCACTTGAGTAGCAGGTTTTGACGCTGGTATTCCTATAACAAGAACCGATCTAGATTCGATCAAATCAGCTGCGTGGTCCCTGGAGCGTGCCAGCCCTCTGCGTACCAATTCCGAATCCAAACGAGTCTTCACAGAACTTTCCTAAAGCCCGTCTATTTCTGACAGTACCCGATTGAGATCGCTATGGATTTCCTCGAACTCTTTAGAATGCGAATCAAGTACTTTCTCCTGAACTGTTGATATCTTTCTCTTAATCTCCTCAAGCGAAAGAACGCTATTTTCATTCATGGATCAATTCCCCGATTTCTTTACAGCCGATTTCTTTACAGCCGATTTCTTTACAGCCGATTTCTT
>CALEGP010000011.1 GCA_937876245.1 uncultured Actinomycetes bacterium
TTGGTTTAGGTGGTTAGTAGGGGCATTTGGTTTAAGTGGTTAATAGAAAAGCAAAAGGGCCGCGAATCCTTTGAAAGGATTTGCGGCCCTGGGGCTTTTCGCTATCGGTTAGCCGATAGAGCTCCAGGATCCGCGTTCTGCATAGGCTGCGTAATTAGCAACGAAGGCAAAATGCTTATGTGTTGATGGCTTGGTTGTAACAAATGCCTCAACAAGCAAAGAAGTACGCCAGTTAGCGAGCGCAGCAAAACTGCTGGTCTCGGTGATTAGAGCGACTTGTTGGGACATGTCGCAAAGGGTAACTCAGGCTACGCAGTCGGCGCAAGTGAATTAATTCTCGCTTAAGAGTCCAGTAAACCTGTCAGAAAGGGGCTGGCGGTTCCAGAGTATGAAAGGTGGAGTTCAGATTTGGCCCTGGTTAAGCCCACGTAGAAAAGACGACGCTCTTCGGCAATATCGGTTCCCATCGGCAAAATTCCATCTGAAATACCTGCTAGAAATACATGATCCCATTCCAGCCCTTTTGCTGAGTGCAACGTTGCCAGTACAACCCCGGGAAGGGTTGGCGGATTATTCTGTTCAGCTCGATCTTCTAATTCACGAAGTAGGGTCCGAAGTGAAGTGGGAGAGCTATTTAGCGTTGTGCCTTCCTCTCTCATAGTTCTAGCCAGCGCTAGAAATGCATGTACATAGTCAGTTTCACCAAATGGGCGCAAGACTGAAACCAAATCACCATACCAATCTCCACCTTCGGATGGCAGAACCGATGCACTGCGAATCACTCTCATGGCATCTCGAACATCGGTACGTTCGAAGAACTTTTCTGATGTCTTAATCTGTGAATCGATTTTAGCGGCGCGAAGTTCCCTTTCAAGAATATCTAATTGCGAATTTGTTCTAGTCAAGATTGCAACTTCAATATGATCCCCAGTCCGGGCCCGAAGCTCGACAATTTTCTTCGCAATCGCGCTCGCTTCAAGCGCTGCTGATTCGAATTTAGAGATTTGTGGTTTCGCGCCGTGATCATTCATCGATGCCAGTTCGTGGCCATGTTCGCCGATCATGCCACCTTGTCGCAAAATAGCATTCGCAGTTCCAATAATTTCCGGTGTCGACCGGTAGCCCCGAGATAAGCGAATTACTTGAGCCTTTGGATAACGCTTGGTAAACCCAAGAAGGAATGCCGAACTCGCACCTGCAAATGAGTAAATTGTTTGAGCAGCGTCGCCCACAACGCAAATATCTTCGCGATTGCCTACCCACAAATTAAGCAAACGCTGTTGAAGCGGAGATACATCTTGATATTCATCAACAGTAAAATACCTAAACTGATCTCGAATCCGCTCACGTACATCTCGATCTTCTTCGAGCATTCCGACTGTAAGTAGAAGTACGTCTTCAAAATCAATGGCTCGCTCTTGATGTTTTAGCGTTTCATAAGCTTGATAAACTTTTGAAATATCCTCGAAATTTGTTTTATCGTTTTTGTTATTTGGAATACGACTTGTTCTTCCAGCTTTGAGCGCCGATTCGACATACTCATCAGGTGAAATCTCCAAAACCTTTGCCCACTCAATTTCACTTGCAATCTCGCGCAACGTTGAAGTTTGTGGGGCTAATGAGGAATCTGTGCGATTGAGAGCTTCGGCAATAGCTCCCGATTTCATTGTTAAAAGTGAGGGGAATGAGCCGCCAAATGAGTAGGGCCAGAAATACATTAACTGTTTTATGGCTGCTGAGTGAAAAGTCCTTGCCGTTGCATTTGGAATACCAAGACCACGAAGTCTCGCCCTCATCTCACCTGCTGCTCGAGCCGTAAAAGTCAAAGCTAAAGTCTTGCTCGGGTCAGTTACGCCAATTGCTATTGCATAAGCAATCCGATGGGTTATGACTCTAGTTTTTCCAGTTCCTGCTCCTGCGACAACGCAGACCGGCCCGCGCACAGCCGTAACAACTTCGCGCTGCTCTGGATCTAGAGCTTCAAGTATCTGATCCGAACTGATTGCTGGCATCTATCTCTCCAATAAATCTTTAATATCGGCGCCACTCTTTTGATACCAAAATTCAATCATCTTTCGTGCAACGCTCATGCTTGGTGGCAGAGTAAGAGATTGATTAGCAATTGAGCTCTTCATCTCTTCACGAGTCAACCAACGAACTTCGACGATCTCTTCACCATCGGCAAGTGCTGAATCTGGGTTTAATGCAATAGCTGCAAATGAAATCATAATCGAGGCCGGGAATGGCCAAGGTTGTGATCCCAAATAGGAAATTTGTTTTAGCTCAATTCCCGACTCTTCAGAAACTTCTCGCAGGACAGTCTGCTCAAAAGACTCCCCTGGTTCAACAAATCCGGCAAAACAAGAGAACCTATTGTCCGGCCAAATTTTCTGGCGACCTAATAAAACTCTATCTTGGCTATCATTTACCAGAACAATTACAGCGCCGTCGGTTCTTGGGTAATGTTCAGAACCATCTACCGAACACTTGCGAAGCGAACCCCCATTAGCGCTATCTGTTAACGCCCCGCATCTTGAGCAATGCGGATGCGAATGGTGCCAATTAGCAATTGCTTGCGAATGAATCGCTAGGCCCATCTCCAATTCATTTAGGTAATCCCCTAACCCCCTAAGCGTCTGATAGTCCTCTAGTAATTCAAAACTTTCGAAATCCACTGCATCGCTGCACCAAGCAAAATATGGGACATTATTATCAATTCCTAGAAAAAGTTCTTCACCGGGTGCAAAAATTTTCGATTTACGCATCACTTCAATTTCTGAGGCGCTTTGGAAATCAATTGCATGGTCTTTTTTCACTCTAAATTTTCCTGAGGAAAAATGTAATATTTTTGCTCTGCCCCAAAGTCGAGAAAGTTCCTCTGAGTTTGTACGAAGCTCGCCTCTACGATTTACGGCGGCGCTAGCCAATGGCAACTTCAAAACATTCATTCGTAGACCTTACTAGGGCAGGCAAATCGCAGAGAATCACAGAGAAACGCCCAGAAAATGGCTATAAAGTGCCTAGATGCGACTGACTTCGTGGAACTTGCTACACGGACAAGTAGTCAGTGATCAAGGTGCGCCTGCTGGCGAGAGCCCCCATTCACGGGCCACGGATTTGAGTGGAGTTGAGAATTTGAAGGAGCTCGCGGCAGATCTTAAATTCGCCCCTGGTGACTTTATTCTTGGGGTTCAGGAAGTTGATGCCAACCAGCCTCGCTCCAGTGGAATATCCCAAGTTGATGTCCTTGCCAAATTACTTGATGCAAACGATTTTGGCTATCTGCGATGCGTTATTGGAACTCCAGGAGTGGCTTGGCGCAAGTTACAAAAAAATGAGGAAAGGTTGATTACAAATTCCAGCCCCACGCCATCCCATGCACAAAGCCTGCAACCCTCATATGGAATCGGACTAATTACAAATATTGAAGTTTTGAATTGGCAGGTTCTATCACTTGGCAAATCTCCAATTGGTCTGCCGCTTGCCTTTCCTACTGATGATGCTAAGAGAGGGAGCCGCAAAAAGAGGCTTCGATTGATTTACATAAAAGACGAACCACGATTTGCGCTAGCGGCACAGTTAGCTAATGGCTACACCGTTGCAAATGCCCATCTCTCATTTGTTCCAATCATTAACTTGATACAGCTTTGGCGGCTGAAACGTTGGTTGGCAAAAATGCCGGGAGAACATATTTTGCTTGGTGATTTAAATCTGCCATTTGGCATTCCGACAATATTTTCAAAATGGCAATCTTTGGCAAGCGCTCCGACTTATCCATCATGGAATCCCAAACTCAAATTTGATTATATTCTCAGCAAGAATTTAATAAACAAAAAGCTGAGCCAAATTGATCTTGAAAGTAAATTTAGTGATCACTTGCCAGTAACTATAGAGATCAACTGATCTTCATTTAGTAAGTCTGCCGGGCGAATGCTTTGATTTGAACCTATGTAATGAAAAGCGGCGCTGATATTTTCGACAGGTACCCCAAAAAGTTTTGAATAGGCAATTCGATACATTGCTAATTGCACGGCCGCAGCTTCTAAATCATCCCCGCTCTTACTTTTGCCAGTTTTCCAATCTATGACTTCATATTTGCCACCGCTCTCATAGACGGCATCAATCCGGCCCCGAAGCAGAACCCCACCCAAAACTGTTTCAAATGGCACTTCAATTCCGCCTGGAGCCGGATCTCGTTTGGCCCACTCGCTCGCAAGCCATTTCTCTTTTAATTCTGCTAGCGGTAAATCATCAGGAGCAAATTCAGAGATATCGAGAGCATCCTCATCCAAAATTTGCGGATCTTTGTACTGTGATTCGATCCAGAGGTGGAATGCGGTTCCTCGTCTTGCATATGTGTCGATGTGATTAGGCATTGGGCGCCTAATATTTAGCGCCAGCTCTTCGGGGCTCCTTGCCAGGTTTACAAGAGTTGATACCGACATCCGAGTTGGCAGATTTACCAAAATACTTTTTTTATTTCTGCCTACTTCGGCAATCAGGGCGATTGCATCGTTGATTAGATTTACCTCCTCCGCTCCTCCAATATCTTTTACTTCGCGTAGATTCGTAAAACCAGTAACACTGGAAAGGTAATTTACTGATTGACCTACTTGCTCAGATCGGTGAGAGCGAATTGGCCAAGTTCCGGTACGTGGATTTGTCCGAGTCGGATTTTCCGAAGTTGGTTTTGCCATCGAATAAATCCTATTTTCTGCGCCCGGGCTATAGCCAGTATCGACAATATTTTCGACCAGAGCGTAAAGCTCGCTGGCATCAACGCTATCCATTCCAGTACCAAACCAGGATGCTGTACAAATTAAATTACTTTTTGCCCGCGTAAATGCCACATAGGCCAGGCGCCATTCTTCCTCCTCGCGCCTTTTTTTCCAGGACTCTTTAACACTATCAAGTGCCCGTCTTACCTCTACATGTTTCGGCGAATTCGTCGGGAACTCGAAATCATCAAACTCTGCAGAATCACCACGCAAGGAAATTGGCAAAGCCCCAGAATTTGCAGTCCAGAGATCGAGTCCTCTGCCCGAGTTGGGAAAGTTTTTACTGACCAAACCTGGAACTGCGACAAAGTCCCATTCACAGCCTTTTGCAGCATGAATTGTAAGAATTTGGACCGCGTGCTTATTGGCGGGGACCGAAACTGGCTTTAAACCAGCTTCCTCTGAGTCGGCAATATGCAACCATTCCAAAAATGTAGAGATCGTTCCTCCGCTACGTTGAAACTTTGCCGCCTCATCTAAAAATGCGTCAAGATGTTTTCTGCCTTGAGCAAAACCATCTCGTACCATGACTTCGGTATCGAGAAAAAGAAAACGTTCTGCCTCCATGATCGCATCCGTAATCGATCCAACCAAGTGCCTTCGAAGCTCTCGCAGCTCCTTTGAGAAATTCAACAGCCTTTGGTAACCGACTTCAGAGAAGTTGGCCCTCGGCGCTTTCTCGAAAACTTCCAGCGCTTCAATAGCGCTGCCGATGGCAAAATCTTCCCTCTCCAACAACTCCGAGTTTGGCGCCATCATCAAATTACTCACACTTTTACTCAGAGATTCATCGAAATCCACAACAAGTGATCGCGAGAACTTACCAAGTGCCGCCAGGTCTTTTGCACCCAAAGCCAATCTTGGCCCAACTAGCAAACGCATTAGCGAGCTACCGCTTTCGGGAAAAGTTAAAGTTCGAAGCAGCGCTAGAATATCGGCAACTTCTGGTACGTGAATCAACCCACCGAGCCCCACAACTTCCACTGGTATATCCATGCCACGAAGTGCTTGCTCAATTTCAGCAATATATTTCCTGGAACGGACTAACACCGCGAAAGTTTGTGGCTCACTGGGGTCCTGAGTACGTTCTGGCGCAAACCAGTACTTAGCGAAATGTTCGGCAATGCCTTGGGCTTCCATTGAAAGCGTTTCGTACTGACCACAGAACAAATCCCCTTTATCGGCGCCTGGTCGCAACTTGAGGCGCTTAACGCTTGCTGCTTGCTTACCGCGCCCAACGATAAGCTCGCCAATTTTATCGACTGCCCTATTTGCAATTACTAGAATATTTTCATCATTTCGCCAGGTAGTCAGCAAGTTGTGTTCTAAGCATTCATTTTTTGAATTTCCAACAAAGTGCCTGCCGAAGTTATCTAGCGTTTGAGCACTTGCGCTACGCCACCCGTAAATGGCTTGGTTTGGGTCTCCTACTGCTGTTACTGGATGCCCGTCGCCAAAGAGAGAAGACAGAAACTTAACTTGGCTCACTGATGTATCTTGATACTCATCCAATAGAACAATTCGATATTTGGCTCGTTCAGCTTCGATTACTTCATTTGCGAAACCACCATATTCTCCGCTAACTAATTTAGCGGCCAATGACATTTGATCATTAAAAGTCAAAAGTCCGCGCTCGAAGCGATAATTTTCATATTCCTCAATCATTGGAAGAATAGCCAAACGTTCTCTTAATGAAGCGTTTAGTTCTCGAACTGGGTCATTAGATTTTGTATCAGAAATTGTAGAAAATTTATCAAGAATTGCCTCGCAGTAGTTGCGCACTTCGACAGTTGTTCTTCCGTGTTCACCGAGAGATGCAGACAGGGCCATTACTTTGTCGACGATCGTTTTTGCTGAATGAGTAATTTCTCCGCCATTGGATTCAAAATTGTTAACAATATTACTTGCGATTTGCCACGCTGCTGCCTCTCCAATGGGCTCGGGAGTTGCATCAATTCCCATACGAATCGAGTGCTCCGCCAGTACTCGCCCGGCATATGAGTGATATGTTGAAACGTTAACTGCAATGTCTACGGTTGAATTAGTTCTTACATCTACCGGCAAAAGCCCCACGGTGCGAAGCTGACGCAACCGCTTTCGAATTCTGGAAGTTAATTCACCTGAAGCTTTTCGCGTAAAAGTTAGACCCAGAATCTCATCAGGTCGGACTATGCCATTTGCAACTAACCAGAGAACGCGCGCACTCATGGTTTCAGTTTTTCCAGAGCCGGCCCCAGCAATCACAACTGTCGGTCCAAAATGGCGCGACTCAATAATCGAAATCTGTTCACTGCTTGGTCCCTTAAATTTTGGGTCCACCGTTCGCAAGGCATCGCCAATATCTTTTGCTGAATAGCGAATGACTGAACTCGAGATTTCCATAATTATTCAATCACCATCCGACCCTGGGGTTGAATTGGGCAAAGTCCTTTTACCGGGCAGGTTCGGCAACGCTCGTTTACTGTGGCGACAAATTCATTAGCAGACATCGCTTCGGCTGCTGCAATAACTTCACCCCTTATTTCCTGATGTTCTTTCGGTGATTGCGGTTTGGCGGCGGCCGATTTTGAGCCATCACCTAAAAACAGTAATTCGGCTCCTGCGCTCTGATCGCCTGGCGATTGACCCGTGAAGGCTTCTTCGTAAATAGCTAGTTGGTAGCCCGAGAGTTGTTTATTATCCTCTGATTTCTTCTTAGAAGTATCTGAAGCTCCAGTTTTCAGGTCAACGATATAGACCCGTCCTTGTTCGTCAATTTCCACTCGATCAACACTGCCATTGAAGAGTGCGCGCCCGATAACTTTTTCAAATTCGGCTTCGACGGCAAAGAGAGTACGATTTGATCTGTTATCCGAATGCCATTTATAGAATTTTTCCAATTTTTCTAGAGCTAGTGAAAATTGATAGTCTCGTACCCATCCTTTATTGCCATCAATCAATTCCCAATTATCTTCCAAGCGCTTTGAGAGGTCAGCGAAAGTTAAGTTGGGCTCATTCTTTAATGCTGCTGCAAGTGAGTGAATGGCAACACCTAGCAATTGCGCCGTCGAATCCCCATCTCGTCCGCCACTTTTTTCAATAAACCATTTCAATGCGCACTCGGAGAAGGATTGTAAATTACTTGGTGAGACAGAAACTTGAGCACTCTGCGGCAAAATCGATTCGTTACTGCTCAACGCCAGAGCCCCCAACCAATTATCGGTATTTGCGCTTTGAATTTCGTTGCTAGCAAGAGTCTTCAATAACTTGGCTGCGAACTCTTTCTTTGTGACATCAGGACTTTCAAGTTCTCGCCGTAAAGTCGATACGAGAGCTTGTGGTGTTAAAGCTCTTGGCAATTGCGTACTCTCGGCATCGAGAGAGGAAATCCCATGCACATGCTCGAATATTTCTTCAAAATACGTTGATGGCTCTGAGTCATCTTCTTTCGAATATGCCGTGATAACTAAGGCCTTTTTAGCGCGAGAAATAGCCACATTTAGCAGTCTGCGTTCATCTTCTACCAAGGCATTTGCAGCACTGATTTCAATTTCGCGACGAGCAAGTAGTTGTGAACGCTGTGACTCCACCAATCTTTCACTTCCTAAAAGCGATCCTCGTTGTCGCAAATTTGGCCAAACTCCTTCTTGTAGCCCAGTTACAGCAACAAGATCCCACTCTAACCCTTTCGCGCTATGAACTGTCATAACATTGACTACCTCTCCGCGTTGCCCATGCGCAGCGATTGCATCGCTTTGAATGGATTCGCTCAGCAGTTGATCTAAAAATAATTGTGGATCAGAACCGGGCATCCGTTCGGCAAATCTTCGAGCAGACTCAAAAAGAGTTATAACTGAATCCAAATCTCGATCTGCGGCGGCTCCTCGTACACCACCCTTCAGCGCCTGGCTACGCCAATAGGTAGCAAGCGCCTCTCCATCATAATTTTTCGCGTTATTCCATATCGCCCAAATCAAATCAGCAATATCAACTTTCTCGTTCTTCCTCGAGTTGCCTTGAACAACCTTGCGAGCCTGCGAAATTACATCAGCAACACGTTTTAGCGAAAGCAATTGCTCCCAAGGAAGTGGAGAATCGCTCTGGTCCAAAATTTCCAGAATCATTTCTGTTGAAGTTTTCGCCGACTCTCCTGGCTCGCGTACTTTTCCGAGATCAATTCGCATCTGCCTTAATGAAAGAGCATCTGCTCCGCCAAATTCTGAGAGCAATATTTCTTCAACTAAATCCCAATTCTTCGAAGTTAATTCGATTTTCCCCAGAGCAATTTGGGCAATAGTCAAAATCGGTCTTATTGCAGGATTCTCACCCAAGGGCAGAGCGTCAGAGGCAATTTGAATCGGAATATTGTTCAAGGCAAATGCTCTTGAGATAGCAGAAATACCGGCTCCTGGTGATCTAAGGATTACTGCCATCTCCGACCAAGCAATCCCATCCCTTAGATGAGCTGATCTAAATTCATAGGCTATGTAATTTGCACACTCGGACTGACTGGTGAATTTAGCTGCTTTTACTGCAGAATCTCTCTCATTTGCGGGTTTTGTAGAAGGGGTCGGATTTCTAAATTTTGCAGAGATCGCATTAGTCAATTCTGTGATCTGGGTTGGTGTCCTAATTGCTTGAGTTAGCGTCTGTTCCACATAATTATTTGCCGCAGAATACTGGGCGATACCTTCTGGATCGGCGCCCCGGAATTGGCCAATAGCTGATTGTGGATCGGCAAATAAAATAACTTGCTCACTTGCTAGCAGATTTAATAGCGCCCGTTGCGAGCCATCGGTCTCCTGAAATTCATCAATAATAATTATCTTGAATCTATTCTGAAAAGACTTGCGAGTAGCCGTTTTGGATTCTAAATCGAAAATTGCTTGGGAGATAATCGAACTCGAATCAATGCGCCTTGCTGTTCCCGAGATAAAGCCATAACGAATCGCCAAGACTTGATCATAAATCTGCCAAAATTTGGCCGCTGGCTCCCACCATGGTTCATTGAGCAATTTCCCTTTTTCAATCAATTTCTTATAAGTAAAATTGCGCTCACTTGCTCGGAGAATTAGATCACGAAGTTCTCTGGCAAATCCATTGGTTGAAAGAGCCGGTTCTAATATTTTTGGCCACTTTACTTGAGGTGAATATTCTGGGTTAGCGAGGAGTTCACGAATAAACGAATCCTGCTCTGCTCCAGAAATGAGAACATATTTTGGATCGTCCGGCGAAATTTGTGTATTAATTATAGAGAAAGCTAGCGAATGAAAAGTACGGACGATTGGCTCAAAGGCGTTGGCAGCAGATTCAATTACGATCCGATCGCGTAATTCAGATGCCCGCTCTCGACCAAAAGTCAGCACCAAAATAGAATTTGGATCAACTCCTGCTTTTATCTGTGAGACAACCGTTTCAACCAGTGTCGAAGTTTTTCCAGTTCCTGGGCCACCATAAACGATCAGCCGAGCCGCTTTAGAGCCAATGATCTCTCTCTGCTCTTGAGTAGCAAGAAAATTTGAGGCTGCGATAACAGGGCGAATTAACTCAATTCGCCTACTGCTTCGCGCTACATTTTCGGCCACGGGGCTATTTAACCTAAGGCCGCCGACAATTTAGGTGAATTAGCGCCCTTTAACTAAGACTGATCTGAGCTGGCGTTAACCTTCTTCGCCCGTCCAACGTTACGTGAGCGTTCATTCTGGTCAAGAATTGTCTTGCGGACACGGACGTGTTTTGGAGTTACCTCAACGCATTCATCTTCGCGACAGAACTCAAGCGCTTGCTCGAGGTTCAATAACCTTGGCGGAATAATTCGGTTTGCATCATCAGCACCTGATGAACGCATATTTGTTAGCTTCTTTTCACGAACAATATTTACATCCATATCTTCGGTTCGTGAATTCTCACCAATAATCATTCCTTCATAAACTTCGGTGCCAACTTCAAGGAAGATAACTCCGCGCTCTTGCACGCCATCAACTGCATAAGCAGTAACAGTTCCCCGACGATCGGCAACAAGTGATCCGCTAAGACGGGTGCGAATTTCGCCATTCCAGTTCTCATAACCATCAAATACGTGATGGAGTAAACCAGTTCCACGAGTTTCAGTTAAGAATTCGGTACGGAATCCAATCAGGCCACGTGATGGGACTTTGTAATCCATTCGGATCCAACCGGTGCCATGGTTAACCATTTGTTCCATTCGGCCCTTACGAAGCGCCATAAGTTGGGTAACAACTCCAAGATAATCATCTGGGATATCAATGCTCAAACGTTCCATCGGTTCTTGCAGCTTGCCATCAACAGTTTTTACAACCACTTGTGGCTTACCAACTGTTAACTCGAAACCTTCACGACGCATGATTTCAACGAGCACT
The DNA here is from genome assembly GCA_937876245.1 of uncultured Actinomycetes bacterium. Taxonomy (GTDB): domain Bacteria; phylum Actinomycetota; class Actinomycetes; order Nanopelagicales; family Nanopelagicaceae; genus AAA044-D11. The sequence goes on from CALEGP010000011.1 coordinate 11,138, forward strand.
GCAAGTTGTAGCTCCCCGCGGCCTTGAACTTCCCAAGTATCTGGACGTTCAGTATTTAGAACGCGAAGTGAGACATTACCGACTAGCTCAGCATCAAGACGGTTCTTTACTTGGCGCGCAGTAAGTAGTTTCCCTTCTTGTCCGGCGATCGGTGAAGTATTGATACCAATTGTCATGGAAATTGATGGTTCATCAACGATGATTAGTGGAAGGGCATGTGGTTTTTCAAGATCGGCAAGAGTTTCACCTAAGGTAATGGTTTCAATTCCGGCAATAGCCACAATGTCTCCAGGACCAGCTTCTTGCGCAGGAACTCGCTCTAAACCATTAGTGATAAGCAGCTCAGCAATCTTTACGCGTTCGCTAGTTCCATCGGTCTTCATCCACATTACGCTCTCGCCTTTTTTGATAACGCCTTCGCGAATTCGGCAAAGTGCAAGACGTCCAAGATAAGGAGATGAATCCAGGTTTGTAACGTGTGCCTGAAGTGGCGCACCTTCGTGATAAACCGGAGCCGGAATCGTATTGAAAATTACTTCGAATAACGCATCCAGGTTTTCGCGATCTGGCATTACGCCATTTTCTGGACGGTTCATTGATGCGCGACCAGCTTTCGCTGACGCGTAAACAACCGGGAATTCAATTTGATCATCATTCGCATCGAGATCCATGAATAAGCCGTAGGCCTCGTCAACAACTTCTGGAATACGTGAATCGGGACGGTCGACCTTATTAATTACCAAAATTACTGGAAGATTTTTTTCTAGCGCTTTACGGAGCACGAAACGTGTTTGTGGAAGTGGTCCTTCAGATGCATCGACGAGAAGAATTACACCGTCAACCATTTCTAGTCCACGCTCTACTTCACCACCGAAATCTGCGTGGCCTGGGGTGTCAATAATGTTTACAGTCTGGGCACCGCGGCGAATTGAAGTGTTCTTCGCGAGAATTGTGATTCCCTTTTCGCGTTCTAGATCCATCGAGTCCATGACTCGGTCGCGGTTCTCGCCCTCTTTCTGGTGCTCAGAGAATGCACCTGATTGAGTCAACATCGCATCGACCAATGTGGTCTTGCCATGGTCTACGTGAGCAATGATCGCTACATTACGAAGTTCATCTCGCGCCTTGAGTTCGCCAGTTATAAATGGGCTCTTCTCGTATCTTATTTTTGTCATTAGTTATTAAACCTAAATTCCACTACATCGCCATCGGACATTACATATTCTTTACCTTCCATTCGGACCTTGCCGCCGGCTTTGGCTTGCGCCATCGACCCCGCTTCAACTAAATCGTTATATGCAACGATTTCGGCCTTAATGAAACCTTTTTGGAAATCGGTATGAATTACCCCTGCTGCGACAGGCGCAGTATCTCCCTTATGAATAGTCCAAGCGCGTGTTTCTTTTGGACCCGCAGTTAAATAAGTTTGCAAACCTAAAGTATTAAATCCAACCCGAGCCAATGTGGCAAGACCTGGCTCTTCCAAGCCAATTGCAGATAGCAACTCCATCGCATCAGCATCATCTAGCTCGGCGAGTTCTGCCTCGGTTTTGGCATCCAAGAAAATGGCTTCGGATGGTGCCACGAGTTCGGATAACTTGTTGCGAAGTTCGTTATCAGCAAGTTCGGCTGCATCCACATTAAAAACATATAAGAAAGGTTTAGCAGTCATTAATTGTAAATCTGCTATTGCAGTTAAATCTACTTTGGAGCCAGAAAGTAGTTTTCCAGAATTCAAAACCTCTTGCGCTTCTTTAACTGCAGCAAGAATTGGCGCAACTTCTTTTTTGATACGAACTTCTTTTTCTAGGCGAGGCAAGGCTTTTTCAATTGTCTGCAAATCTGCAAGTCCAAGTTCGGTATTTATAACTTCGATATCAGAAGCTGGGTCCACAAAAGATGCGGCTCTTTCGCCTTCGCGCATGACATTTTCATCTGCGAAAACTCGAATTACCTGACAGATCGCATCGGTTTCTCGGATGTTTGCTAGAAATTTATTTCCCAATCCAGCGCCTTCAGAAGCGCCTTTAACTATCCCTGCAATATCTACAAATGAAACAACTGCAGGCAGAATTTTTTCAGATCCGAAGATTTCAGCGAGTTTTGGCAATCTGGCATCTGGCACGCCAACCATTCCGACATTTGGTTCGATGGTTGCGAAGGGGTAGTTTGCTGCTAGAACGTTGTTTTTGGTCAGAGCGTTAAAAAGGGTCGATTTGCCTACATTTGGCAGTCCAACAATTCCAATAGAGAGGCTCACAAGGAGTAGAGCCTACGGGTCTTTGTCAGTACTTCCTGCCACGATAAGGCCATGGACGTAATTTTGGGCGTAATAATCGGATTAATTGTCGGAGCTCTTATTGGATATTTGGCGAAAAACGGAAAATCGCAGGAAAATTCTGATGATAATCCGCTAATTCGAGATCTAAAGGATCAACTGGAGCGCGAAAAAAGTTCGACCGCAGCGGCTACCAAGCTAACCGATGAACTCGAAACTATGAAAAAAACCGTTGAGAAGTTAACTGAGGCCGCCGGCGCAGCCGATCTTCGTCGAGTGCGCGCAGAAACAGAAATAACTGAGCAAGTTAAATCAATGGCTGCACATAATGAAAGTTTAGTAAAACAAACCCGGGCGATCGCTGGCGCTTTAGCAAGTTCGCAAACGCGAGGAAAATTTGGTGAAGCTCATCTAGAGAAATTATTAGAGAGCGCCGGGCTAATTGAAAATGAACACTTCACAAGACAATCGGCTTCGGAGAAAATTGGCGACTCAGGGGCTATCCCAGATGTAACAATAAGCATGCCAGGCGGCAGTGTTATTTATATTGATTCGAAATTTCCATTTCAAAGATTCTACGAAGCCTTCGAGACCGAAGATGACGACTTACGGAAGTCATTATTACTCGAACACTCTAAAGATCTCTTGGCACATATCCAAGCCTTAGCAAAAAGAAATTACTCCGATCGTGGACCTTCTCCAGATTTCGTAATTCTTTATGCACCCATTGATGCTATTTTTATCGAGGCTGTTAAATCGATCCCAGATTTCCTTGAAACTTCCTTCCGCCTTGGCGTCACCATTGCCACTCCGACTTCAATGATGGCACTGTTGCGAACTGTTGGTTATCTATTTAGTCGCAATAGAGTTGCGGCAAATGCCGAAGAAATTCAATCTCTTGCTGTTAAATTCCTGCGCGATATTTCTTCCTTGCATGACAAAATTGTCACGATCGGAGACCGCCTGAAAAGTACGCTCAAGGCATATAACGAAATGATTCCCACCGCTGAAACCACCGTTCTCAGCGCCGCAAAAAAGATGAAAGCGCTGGATGTTTCGGGTAAGCCACTAAAGGCATTTCCAGAAATATCCGAGAATTTGCGTAATCTTGAGAGTAAATTAGCCTTGGATGCTCCGGAAGATTTTATTGAAGTAGAAGAGATTTCAGAAGATGAAGAGAAATGAGTCAAACTTTGGATGCCCTTAGGTCAAAGGCTGTTAAAGGAGCAGGGCTTAAAGTGCCCGGAATAATAGTTCTGCAATTTCTGCTTATTTTTATCTGTGAGGCGCTGGAATATCGCTTTACTAAAGTTGGCCTACTTTCTGGGTTAGCAATCATAGTTTCTTTCTTAGGTGGCCTATACCTTGGGCGACCAGGAACATCATTTACTAATGCGGTAAATCCCCCAATCGCCTTCTTGGTTTCTACTCTAATTCTGATGTCAACCATTGGTGGAACCGGTATTGCATTCACAAAAATTGGCCTGGATTTAGTAACAATTTTGTCATCGGTTGCACCTTGGTTAATCACTGGTGCGATAATATCTTGGGCTTCTCACTTTGCACTTATGCGAAAGTACTCGCGAAAATAAATTTTATTTATTAGCTGCTTTCAAATCCTTGCGCAACTCTGTGGGCATAGAAAATAGTAAGTGTTCTTCCATGGCCGTAACAGTTTCCACATTGCTAAATCCACGATCGGACAAATTCTTAAGCAAATCTTGAACTAATATTTCAGGAACTGACGCTCCGCTGGAAACTCCAATTGTTTCCACCCCAACAAACCACTCATCTTTTGCCTCGGCCGCAAAATCGATGAGATAGGCGGCTTTCGCGCCATATTCAAGGGAGACTTCAACCAGCCTTACTGAATTTGACGAATTGACTGAACCAACTATTAAGACTAAATCAGCTTGCGGCGCGATTTGTTTAATTGCAACTTGTCGATTTTGAGTCGCGTAACAAATATCATCACTTGGCGGGTCTATCAAATTTGGAAATCTCTTTCTAAGCGCAGCTACGGTCGTAAGAGTTTCGTCAACGCTCAAAGTCGTTTGCGAGAGCCAAGCAACCTTATTTTCATCTGCAACTTTGATTTCACTTATGCCCTCAGTTCCGTCGACCAAAATTACATTCTCAGGAGCCTCGCCTGCTGTTCCCTCTACCTCTTCGTGTCCTTCATGACCAATCAATAAAATTGTTAAGTCTTGCGCAGCAAACCTTTTCACCTCGTAGTGAACCTTGGTAACGAGTGGGCAAGTTGCGTCAATTGTTTTCAAATTATGAGATGCCGCGCTTTGATGAACTGCCGGAGAGACGCCGTGTGCTGAGAAAATAACGGTTTCCCCTTCTGGAACTTCGTCATTTTCTGAAACAAATATCGCACCTCGGGCTTCTAGAGTGGAGACCACGTGCTTGTTATGCACAATTTCCTTGCGCACATAAATAGGTGCACCATATAGATCGAGCGCTTTTTCGACGGCAACAACTGCTCGATCAACTCCCGCACAGTATCCGCGCGGAGCAGCCAATAGGACTCGTTTGCTCATTGGGGAAGTCTATTCGCCCAGCAGATTAGTATCGACTCGTGGCAGATAACCAATCCGAGACACCATTTAGCGTTCGCGCCATTTCCGAGCGAATCGGGGCCATTGTTGATGGGCTCAGTGAAGTATGGATCGAAGGCGAGCTCTCTGAGATCAATATTCGCCCAGGCTCGCCCACCATATTTATGCGTCTACGTGACACCAGCGCCGACATGAGTATCTCTGTACGTTGCTTTAAAAATGTTTTCGATTCTGTGGCTCCGTTAGAACAAAATGCCCGTGTTGTGATTCGCTCTAAACCAACTTGGTGGACCAAGAATGGTTCGCTCTCCTTTAATATTTCCGAAATTCGCCAAGTTGGCGTTGGTGAATTATTGGTCAGGCTCGAAGCGCTAAAGAGTTTGCTCTCCTCCGAAGGGCTCTTTGATTTAGACCGGAAAAAACCACTTCCTTTTCTCCCCGGAGTTGTCGGACTGATATGCGGTCGAAATAGTGATGCCGGTAAAGATGTAATTGAAAATGCAAAACGTCGCTGGCCTTCAGTTATATTTGAAATTCGAGAGGTGGCGGTAGCAAGCGCTGCTGCAGTGACTGAAGTAAGTGCTGCCTTGGTCGACCTGGAGAACGATCCAAAAGTTGATGTAATAATTATTACGCGCGGTGGCGGATCTTTTGAAGATTTGCTCCCTTTCTCTGATGAATCGTTGCTCCGTCTGGTGGCTTCTTGCCAAACGCCAATAATTAGCGCCGTAGGGCACGAAAAAGATTCTCCTCTTCTAGATTTGGTAGCTGATTGGCGAGCATCAACTCCGACCGATGCTGGAAAGCAAGTTGTGCCTGACATGAGTGAGGAGCTTTCTAAAATATCTAATCTAGGCAATCGGGCAAATCGCTATGTCCAAGGACGGATTGAATTTGAGGCCTCGAGAATTCAAAGCCTTATGGATCGGCCCAGCATGCGAGAACCATTAACAATGATTACCAGCCGTCGTGAAATTATTGAGGAGTTGGCTGCCAGATCGCGAAGGTCGATGAATGGCGCCCTCGCACTTGCAGTGGAAGAAATTAGTGGGCTGGCCATGCAACTCCGAACCCTCTCCCCACAAGCAACGCTAGATCGAGGATATTCTGTTGTACAAAAAGATGATGGCTCTGTTGTTCGCAAAGCTAGTGACTTAAAAAGCGGCGAAAGGCTGCGCCTGCGCTTGGCACAGGGCGAAGTTGGCGCTGTAACGGAGTAGATTATGAATATGGCAGCGACAAAAGACCCCACGAAATTAAGCTACGAGCAGGCACGTGACGCCCTGGCCGAAGTGGTCGCCACTCTTGAATCTGGGCAATCTACTCTTGAGCAATCTTTAGCGCTCTGGGAGCAAGGCGAAGTCCTCGCAAAAGTTTGTCAGGATTGGTTAGATGGCGCAAAAGCAAAGCTAGCTGCAGCTAAACCAGAGGCAGATTCCTGAAATGCCAGAATTTAATTACAGCGATTTACTTCCAATTGGGCCCGATAAAACCGAATATCGCCTGCTCTCCAAAGAGGGCCTCTCAACCTTTACCGCAGAGGGAATGGAATTTCTTCGTATCTCCCCACAAGCTATTGAAAACTTAACCTCTGAAGCAATTCACGACATTAACCATTATCTGCGCGAATCACACTTGACACAACTTGCAGCGATTTTGTCCGATCCGCAAGCCTCCCCCAATGATCGCTTCGTGGCTCTGGATCTTCTAAAGAATGCAAATATTGCAGCTGGCGGAGTTCTGCCAATGTGCCAAGACACTGGCACAGTTTTAGTTATGGGGAAAAAAGGAGAGAGAGTTTTAACTTCAAAGAGTGATGGTGAGTCAATTTCAAAAGGTGTCTACAACGCTTACACCACGCTAAATCTTCGATATTCACAAATGGCTCCGATAACTACTTGGGAAGAGAAAAACACTGGAAATAATTTGCCAGCCCAAATAGAAATTTATTCAGATTTTGAACACCAAGATGAATACAACTTTTTATTCATTGCTAAAGGTGGCGGCAGTGCCAATAAATCTTTTCTCTACCAAGAGACAAAGGCGATTTTAAATCCCAACTCGTTCATGAGTTGGCTAGATGAGAAGTTGCGCTCGATAGGAACTGCAGCATGTCCGCCTTATCACTTGGCTATTGTTATTGGTGGAACCAGTGCCGAATACACGGTTAAGACCGCAAAACTCGCTAGCACTCACTACCTTGATGAATTACCGCTTGCCGGTGATGCCAAAACCGGTCATGGCTTTCGTGATATCGAATTAGAAGCAAAAGTTCTCGAGCTGACTCGCACCCTTGGCATCGGAGCTCAATTTGGTGGAAAGTATTTCTGTCATGATGTTCGCGTAATTCGCTTACCTCGTCATGGCGCCTCACTTCCAATTGCCATTGCAGTTTCTTGCTCGGCCGATCGCCAGGCCAAGGCCAAGATCACTAAAGAGGGCGTTTTTCTTGAAGTTTTGGCGCGGGAACCAGCCCATTTCTTGCCAGATACCACCGATGAGCATTTAGATGAAGAAGTTGTAAATATTGATCTCAATCAACCTATGTCAGAAATTTTAAAAACTCTTTCGCAGTATCCAATCAAGACCAGACTCGCGCTTCATGGAACCTTAATTGTTGCTCGCGACTTGGCTCATGCCAAACTCAAAGAACTTTTGGACTCTGGTAAAAGTTTGCCGCAATACATGAAAGACCACGCGGTTTATTACGCAGGTCCAGCAAAGACTCCTGTTGGCTATGCCTCCGGATCTTTTGGTCCAACAACTGCGGGTCGAATGGACTCTTATGTTGATCAATTTCAAAGCGCAGGTGGCTCCATGATTATGTTGGCAAAGGGGAATCGATCTAAAGTTGTGACCGAGGCTTGCAAGAGTAACGGCGGGTTTTATCTTGGATCAGTCGGTGGTCCTGCGGCAAGGCTGGCTCAAGATTGTATAACTAAGGTTGAGGTTTTGGATTATCCAGAGCTAGGGATGGAAGCCATTTGGAAGATTGAAGTGCGAGATTTTCCCGCATTTATTGTGGTTGATAACAAAGGTAATGATTTTTTTGCTGAAACTTCAAAACCAATTTCTATCGGCAAGAGGCCTGATTAAAACTTGCAACATCCTAGTAGTAGTGCGAGCGCAATTTCTTCAAATTGGCATTACAAGGTGTCTCATACCTGGATTTAATATATAACAGACCCCACTTAATCTGAGTAACCGGGTTGGTTCGCCAGTCTGTGGAAATTGCTTCCATCTTGTTCGCTGGCAGCGCTTGAGGAATTCCGTGAGCCCCACTGCTGTAGTTATGTGCCCGATAATTCCAATGGCTCTCACCATTCCAAAGCTGGGTCAAGCAGGCAAATTGTCGTTTGTTATCCCATTTTGCATACTTATTTTTGATTAAAATTCGAGCAATTCTTTGGGCGCCTTTGGGCTTTTTGGCTGTCTCCACTTGGCGGGCGGCAATTGAAACTAGGGCAATCGCCTTGGCATCAACCGAAGCTACGCCATTTAGATCAAGAGTGATTCCATTCGCGGCTTCATCTGCTGGTTCTGATGCCAGGGGTTCTGGGATGACAGTTAAGGCAGGGAGATCATTTGGTACTGAAACAAATTTATCGAAAGTTCCTTGGGCATAAGTCGTATCTACAGTTCCAATAAAAAGGGTGAAGAAGGCGGCGCCAAGAACTAGCTTTGGTTTTCTAAAAAGCTTGTTCATCTCATCCCTCCTTTCCCATCTCACTGCTCTAGAAGTCCAAAAAGATCACATGAGCCCCATGGCCCCGCACAAAACTAAGCCGCCCAAAATGGGCAGGTATTGAAGGGAAGAAGCAAAGGCTTTCACTCAAGATAGGCATAGCCAAATTTATCCTTGTGTGAGTCGTAATAAAGATATATGTCACAGTAAAGCGCTAATATAAAAGCGCAGGTCACTAGGCATGATATCTGATTTTACCGATTTAACCGATAGGTCTATCCCCAGCGAAATTAGAGCAAATTACTGGGTGAAATTGACCGGCTCTTCCAGCATCTCGGTCACCAAGGCGGCGATCGGCGAGCGCTCTGATCTAGTTAAGGTGATATGAGCGAAAAGAGGATGTCCCTTGAGCGACTCAACCACGGCCACAACGCCATCATGGCGACCTACCCGCAAGTTATCTCGCTGGGCGACATCGTGGGTCAAGATAACTCGTGAGTTTTGCCCAATCCGGGAGAGCACGGTTAGCAATACCCCTCGCTCTAGAGACTGTGCCTCATCGACAATGACATATGAATCGTGAAGTGAGCGGCCACGGATATGCGTCAGGGGCAAAACTTCAATAAGCCCGCGGTCAATAATTTCATCGATTACCTGCTGGCTGACCAGTGCGCCTAACGTGTCAAAAACTGCCTGGGCCCATGGCGACATTTTTTCATTTTCGCTGCCGGGCAGATAGCCCAGCTCCTGACCGCCAACAGCGTAGAGAGGGCGAAAGATCACAACTTTTTTATGGTGGCGTTTTTCCAAGACCGCTTCCAGTCCGGCGCTAAGTGCCAATGCGCTCTTACCGGTTCCGGCCCGGCCGCCTACTGAAACTATTCCAATTTCATTATCCAAGAGAAGATCAAGGGCGACTCGCTGTTCCGCACTTCTGCCATGAAGTCCAAATGCCGTGCGATCTCCTCTCACCAATTGAAGATGTTTATCTGGGGTAACCCGAGCCAAAGCGCTGCCCTTATCAGAGTGGAGGACTATGCCGGTATGGCACGGGTACTGCTCTGCTAAGTCATCAGCAACCTTGCTCGATTCATACAAACTATCAATCACTTGGCCGCCTACGGTGGCCTCAACCATCCCGCTCCAGCCGCTTGTCTCGGCAAGTTCAGCTCGATACTCCTCGGACTTAACGCCAACCGAGGAGGCTTTAACTCTGAGCGGGAGATCCTTTGTCACAAGGACTACATCCCTTGATTCAGCCATCATGTTGCGCGCAATTGAGAGAATTCGCGAATCATTTGACCCATCGCGCAAGAATCCAGAGGGCAGGGATGATGAATCTGAATGGTTCAACTCCACTCGAAGCGTGCCGCCTAAATCATTAAGAGCGATATCTTCATCCAACCGGCCATGCTCAATACGCAGATCATCAAGGGCGCGCAAAGCGGCTCTCGCAAAATAGCCCAGTTCAGGGTGGTCGCGTTTAGTTTCTAATTCGCCAATTACAGTGATTGGGATAATTACTTCGTGCTCGGCAAATCTTTTAAGCGCCGCGGGGTCTGCCAGCAAAACGCTGGTATCTAGAACATAAGTCATTCTGGTCACGCGGACAGATTTAGCCGAAGTAGCCAATTGGCGCTCGCCTTCTGTTTAGTTTTACTCGGGTGGTTTTTTATCGCTTCTCTATGAGTAAAAGGTAAAACTAAGTGCAGGTTAAATCCCTGCGACACGCTTATTCGGAAAGTTAAATTCTAGTTACCAATTACTCTTGCTAACCGAGGATATCTTTTCCTAATTTTCTTTTTCTATTTTCCGTGGCGGCGGTTGCGTTGTGAATACGCCCTAAGTGCTCGAAGAAAATCTACTCGCCTGAAATCTGGCCAATAAGCTTCGCAGAAATAGAACTCTGAGTGTGCGCTCTGCCAGAGAAGAAAACCTCCCAAACGTTGTTCCCCCGATGTGCGAATTACTAAATCTGGGTCAGGTAAGCCAGCTGTATATAAATAGCGCCCGATCTCCTCCACACTCACCGACTCGGCAATTTCAGCCGGGCTCTTACCGGTATTTCCTGCCGTGGTAATTAAAGATTTCACGGCATCAGCAATTTCACTTCGCCCGCCATATCCAATTGCAACGTTGATTACAACGCCCTTGGTTCCTTTAGTTTTTTCTGCTACCTCATTCAATTGGTCAACTAGCCCGTTGGGCAATAATTCCATCGAGCCCACTGGTCGAATTTCCCATCGCCCCAGGTCGGCCAAATCATTAACGGTATCGGCAATTATTTGAAGAAGTGGCTCAAGCTCTGCTGCGGGACGGCTCAAATTTTGATTGGAAAGAAGCCAAATAGTGAGGACTTGGACTCGGCTTTGCTCACACCAATTAAGAAGATCAACAATTTTTTCAGCGCCTGCTCTGTGGCCCCGAGACGTGGAAGTGTCACCTGCTGGCGATGGGTTAGCTTTTGCCCAACGGCGATTGCCGTCAAGAATTACTCCAACATGATGTGGGGTTTGGGCGAAATCCAATTTCGCAAAAAGACGACGCTCATATAGCGGATATAAAACCGATTTAATCGCCGGCTTTAGGTATCCCCTAACTAGCTCTTTCACGAAAGATTTAAACTAGTGCTTTAAATTCTTTGATTGCCCGACGTTCCGCGACAAATGATGCAACTGGCAAAGTGCCGGCAAGAATAAAGAGAATCGTACTGCTAAGGGATTTACGAGCCTTTAGGCAGTAGTGGAAAGCAGCCAGAACATAAATTGGATATGTAAAACCATGAACCAAGGCAATCCAAACGAAGTAATGGTGGCTAGATTCAAAAACAAGATAGTGTGTTGGCACATTTATAAACCAGAGCAGAAGTGACATAACCCCGCTATAGATTGCCATTATTCGAAAGCGGGTCATCGCCCCATTAAGGGCGGCTTGGCGTTCATTCAATTCGGTCATAGTTCAACTTTACCGCCTAATTGGCTCTCTTCTGTGGTTTGACGCTCTTTAATCGAATTATAGAAGGGCCCTAGCAAAGTAATCAGAGCCATGAGCCACCAGATAAATACATAAGAAATGTGTTGCCAATAATTTCCGGCGACCTTTGATTTGAGTTGAGGGGCTGGGATTCTGCTTGCTGCAATCTCTTGGCCCGCATCGCTTATTTCAGAAGTTGCAATTATATACCCATCAAAGAGTGAGAGATTTTGCGCTCCAGCTATTAGCCCGGGATCAATTCTAGAGAGCTCGCCATTTACTGCTCTAGCTGAGTCAGAGGTCTGTCTTGGGTACAGGCGACCAATAATTTTTAGCTCCCCGCTAATTTCCTGCTCCTTGGATTCACTAATGCCCCGAACAACCAAAATTCCCCGGCGGCCCTCCAGTACCAGTAATCGAACTTCTAGATTTAGAAGTGAAGTTTGCCCATCTCTTTTGATTTCCTGTTTTGGTGCAAGAAATGTCTGAGCGTATTTTCCAGAAACAGTAACGATTCGATTTATCGCACTCGCCTCTAAGTTTGTGGCGGCCTCGGCTACATCTTCAAGAGGAATTTGTGGAAGGTCAGGCGTAACTAAATTCACGAGCTGTACATCATGGGCTCGATTTAACTGCCAGTTGCCAAGGCCAATAAATGATAGGGAAATTAAGATGGCCACAAAAAGTTGGGCTATGAAACCCTTATTTATCTTCATTTGAATCGGGGTTATCCGAGCGTTCATTTGCTCGCTTATACCTGCGATAGAAGCTCACGCAGAGAACGGCAACTGCCGCACAGAGCAGAACCATTGTTATCGATCCTGCAATTCCTACATCAATCGTCGTTCTACCGTTCATGTGCAGATTGTATTGAGAATCCGTAGACTTCGCACATGTCCTCGTCCCTGGAAAATGACCCTTATCTGCAAAATCGTTACGGGATAAAAGCTCGCAGATTTCCGAAATGGTTGGTCACGGCAATCTTTTTTGCCGCTATAGGGGGCAGTTGGTTGATATGGAGCGCGAGCCACTTTTCAAACCCTGATATTCGCGCCACGCTTATTTCATTTAAAGAGATAGATGCTAAGAGCATTGAGATCCGCTATTCGGTGAAAGTGAGAAACCCTGAAAACCAGGTAACTTGCCGCCTGAGTGCACGCGATTATAAGTTAAATATCGTTGGCGAGATAGATGATCCAATTCCTGCCGGAAGCACAGATATCACGCGAATTGTGCGTATTCCCACGCGTCTCGCCGCCGTAAATGCAGGTATCGAATCTTGCACCTCGTTGTAAGATTCGAGTCTTATGGCTATTGAACCTACTCAGACTTGGCTTACCCAAGAAGCAGCTGATCGCTTAACTGCCGAATTAGCCGACCTTGAAGGTCCACGTCGCGCAGACATTATTAAGAAAATCGAGGCTGCCCGCTCGGAAGGTGATTTAAAAGAAAACGGTGGGTATCACGCAGCTCGCGAAGAGCAAGGAAAAATTGAAGGTCGGATCCGCCAGTTAAAGCACATGCTCGAGCATGCGCATATTGGTGCGCCACCAGCAGGCGAATCAGGAGTTGTTGGACTTGGTATGTTGATTACTGTTGATATTGCCGGGGATGAATTGAAATTTCTTCTCGGATCACGCGAGATTGCAAGCGGTGATATTGATATCTATAGTGAAAAGTCCCCACTTGGTGCGGCAGTTCTTGGCGCAAAAGTTGGCGAGAGCGTCAGTTATATCGCACCAAATGGTCGTGAAATAAAAGTTGCAGTATTAGAAGCGCAGAACTTCTTTTAAATTATTTACTGCTAACTCTTATATATTTTCTAACGCTCAATGGTGCAAATATTGCAACGATTAAAACCATGTAAATCAAAGACATCGCAAGTGGATTCTGGCTGGGCCAGGAATTGGCTGTTGCACCAAATTGATTTGTCACACCAAACAATTCACGACAACCAGCCACCACCGTAGAAACTGGATTCCATTCAGCAAAATACTGCAAAATTCTTGGCATCCCTGCTGTTGGAGCGAAAGCATTTGATAAAAAAGTGAGCGGGAAAACCGTCATGAAAACTAAGTTTTGAGCTACCCGCTCTTCGCGCACTGAAAGGCCGATTAAAACACCAATCCATGACATTGAATATCCAAATGCCAGCAAGAAAACAAATGCCAGCAAAACTTTAAATATTCCACTGCTTGGACGCCACCCAACTAAGTAGCCAACACCGCCCATAACAACAAGTGTCACGATATTTTGCGTGGTATCCCCGACCGTGCGGCCGATAACGACCGCAGAACGAGCAATTGGCAGTGATCTAAAGCGATCAATCAAACCCTTTTGCATATCTGCTGTCAGCCCAACTGCGGTTGCGGCAAGCGTGAAAGCTACGGTTTGCACAAATATTCCCGGCATTAGCAGTTGAACATAACCACCCTCAACCCCTGAATCAATAGCACCACCAAAAACATAACGGAACAGAAGCACAAACATTGCAGGTTGAATTGTTGCGAAAATCATTACTTCTGGAATCCGAATCATTTGGAGCAACTGACGCTTAGTTATTACTAAAAAATCACTTACGCTTTGTAACATCTTCGCCTCCTTCGGCTACAACTTCAGCAACATGTCCCGTCAATGAAATAAAAACGTCATCTAGCGATGGTCTCTTGAGACCAATATCTAGCGGATGAATTTTTGCTTCATCTAGTAGTCGAAGAATTTGGATAAGTGAGGCACTGCCATTGCTTACCGGAGCCGAAATTTTTCGAATCCCAATATCCACTGAGGGCTGGCTTCCAGCAACTTGGGCGACTAAAGCCGTGGCAACTGATATCTGATCTGCCTCGACAGTTATCTCAAGCCTCTCGCCACCAACTTGGCTTTTTAATTCATCTGCGGTTCCCTCCGCGATAACTTTGCCAGTATCAATTACCGCAATTGAATCGGCAAGCTGATCGGCTTCCTCTAAATATTGGGTCGTTAGAAGCAAGGTGACGCCACCTTTAACGAGTTCATCGATTACACCCCACATTTCCATCCGGCCGCGTGGGTCTAGGCCAGTCGTTGGTTCATCCAAGAATAGAACTTTAGGTTTAATAATTAGTGAGGCGGCTAAATCCAGGCGACGACGCATCCCTCCGGAATATGTCCTTATCGGCCGCTTTGCCGCCTCAGTAAGCGAAAACTTCTCCAATAACTCAGTGGCTCGTTTCTTTGCGCCCGCAGAATTCAAGTGATAGAGGCGGCCAAACATATTTAAGTTGTCCCAGCCAGTGAGAGTTTCATCAAGTGCGGCATATTGCCCGGAGAGACCGATTACTTTGCGAACTTCATCAGGATGTTTTAAGACATCAATCCCAGCGACAGTGGCCTGGCCCACATCTGGCGTTAAAAGTGTTGCGAGAACTCGAACTGTTGTGGTTTTTCCAGCCCCGTTTGGGCCGAGCAACCCAAGAACCGTTCCCTCTTCGACTTCAAGGTTCAGGCCATCAAGTGCTTTAATTTCACCATTTCTATAGCTTTTAACCAGACCCTCGGCCACGATACTTTTCATGCCATTACCTTAACTCTCTATTTTAATTTAGGAGTAGTAGCCTTCGCGATATGTCTACTAAAAGCCCCGAAGCCTCGAAGCCTCTAACTCACAAAGAAATAATGTTCGTTCTTAGCGGGCTTATGGTCGGGATGCTGCTTGCAGCGCTTGATCAAACTATTGTCTCAACAGCGCTGAAGGTAATTGTTGAAGATTTTAATGGCCTTGCACATTACACCTGGGTTGTCACCGCATATTTGCTCACATCAACAGCCTCAACACCGCTCTATGGAAAAATTTCTGATCTTTATGGTCGTCGTCCAGTATTTCAATTTGCGATAGTCACATTTCTAATCGGCTCCTTTGCCGCTGGCGCCGCTTCAAGCATGGCACAGTTAATTGCATTCCGTGCAGTGCAAGGACTTGGCGCCGGTGGCTTGATGTCCCTGACCTTCGTAATTATTGGTGACATAATTTCGCCTCGTGAGCGCGGAAAGTATCAAGGATACTTTGGCGGCGTTTGGGGACTTTCATCTGTTGCTGGGCCACTTCTCGGCGGATATTTCTCGGACCATGCGCAAATTCTTGGCGTAACTGGTTGGCGCTGGATTTTTTACATCAACTTGCCTTTCGGAATTGCCGCGCTAATTATTACATCCGCCTCACTTCACATTCCAAAGGTAAAGCGCGAACACAAAATTGATTACTTTGGTGCGTTGCTCTTAGTTAGTGGAGTTTGCTCACTGCTTCTTGGACTTTCAGTTTATGGGCCACAAAATGGTTGGGGTAATTCAAAAACCATCATCGCACTATTGCTCGCACTATTTTTAATTATTGTTTTTATAATTCAAGAGAGTCGCACTCCTGAACCAATTTTACCGTTGACTTTATTTAAGAATCACACTTTTACCGTGACTTCAATTATGGCTTTCATTATTGGCGCTGGAATGTTTGGCGCGATCATTATGTTGCCACTATATCTTCAAGTGGTTAAGGGTGATTCTGCAACATCTGCTGGTTTGAAATTGATTCCGTTTATGATCGGAATAGTTTCAATGTCTATCTTCAGCGGAAAAATGATTACAAAGCACGGACATTACAAACGCTATCCAATTATTGGGTTGGCACTTATGACCTCTGGATTGGTATTGCTCGCTACTCTCAATGAAACGACGCCTTTCTGGCAGCTCTCTATCTATTCGATCATGATTGGTGCTGGGCTCGGCCTCTCCATGCAGACAGTAGTAATTGCCTTGCAAAATGCGGTAGAAATTAAGGACTTAGGGGTTTCAACAAGTGCGAATACTTTCTTCCGCTCAATTGGAGCAACCATTGGTGTTGCCTTATTTGGAACCGTTTATGCAAATCGCCTAACTCACTACCTGCCAATTGAGATAGATAAATTGAAAGCCAGCAATCCAGCAGCTCTTATTGGTGCGACTCCAGAAAAGTTCGCTGCTCTTAAAGATAACACTGCAGTTTTAAACTCCTTCACCCCAGAGCTCCAGGCTGGAATAATTCATGCATTTGTAAATTCATTCCATGTTGTATTCCTATCTGCGGCGCCGATTACCATAATTGGCTTTATGGTGGCATTCGCACTACGTGAAACACCATTGCGATCTGGTGCAAGTCACCAAGCAGCAAAAGATGAGGCTGCAGGCGAGGCGCTTGCTTAAAAAAAGAAGTCCAAAAACGCTACTACCGAGAGAGGTCTATGTTCTTTCGGTAGTAGCGTTTTTTGTGGCCCTTGGTTACGGAATGATAATTCCTGCCATTCCGCTCTTTGCAAAAACTTTCCAAGTAAATAATGCACAAATTGGGGCGATAATCTCTGCCTTTGCACTGGCTCGATTTGTGATGGGTTTACCGGCAGGAAAATTAATTGATTTATTTGGAGAGCGTAAAGTGCAAACCATTGGTTTGCTGCTTGTTGCCGTCTCATCACTAGCAGCAGGTTTAGCTCAAACTTATTGGGAGTTGCTTACATTTCGCGCACTTGGTGGAATCGGATCGGTAATGTTTTCGGTCTCTGCAGGTTCACTGCTTA
Source organism: uncultured Actinomycetes bacterium (assembly GCA_937876245.1). Lineage (GTDB taxonomy): Bacteria > Actinomycetota > Actinomycetes > Nanopelagicales > Nanopelagicaceae > AAA044-D11. The sequence continues at coordinate 28,223 of CALEGP010000011.1, forward strand.
TGCGCTCTGTTGACGATAGCATTCGTGGTCGAGCTCAATCAACATATTACGGTGGTTTTTTAATCGGTGGAATTGCCGGGCCAGCAGCAGGAGGGCTACTTTCTATAATTTCGCTGCGCGTTCCATTTTTTGTCTACGCTTTTACTTTGGTTTGTGCAGCCTTTACAACTTCGTTCTTCTTATCTGAAAAACGCCTAGGCAGGTCCATTCAAAACAAGCAGGATCCAAGTGACCGGGTGCCATTGCTCGCCGCCTTGAAAAGCTATCCATATGTCGCAGCTATGGCCATTGCGTTCTTATCCAATTGGGTTCTCTTTGGTCTTCGCAATTCAGTTCTCCCACTCTTTGCAAAAGAGCACCTCGGTGCATCTAATACGACACTAGGTTTGGGTTTCACGGTTGCAGCCGTTGTCCAGGGAATTGCCCTGTTATATGTTGGAAAGATTTCTGATTTTCGAGGACGCCGCTTTGCTTTAATGGTCGGTTCATTTGCCCTGTTATCAGGAGTAGCCACAATAATAATTTCATCGCATTGGTGGTACTACTTCTTGGCAATGGTCTTCTTTGGAATCGGCGGTGCCTTCGAAGGGACGGCCTCAGCGGCAGTCGTAGGAGATCTTTTCGGTGGCAAAGGGGGCCGCGTAATCGCGCTCTGGCAAATGGCAGGTGATTTTGGAAATATCGTCAGCCCAATTCTTTTAGGGTGGTTAGTTGATGCCCACTCCTACCGTCCAGCATTTATTGCAACAGCAGTAGTGTTTTCAATAACCATACTGCTGTCTGCAAAAATGCCTGAAACTAGGAAGTTAGATAGTAAAAACTCCTAGTAGATTTAGTTTTTTAATTAATCTCGGCGAAGAATCGAGATCAAGCGCAAGATCTCAAGGTACAGCCAAACAACTGTGACCATCAAGGCAAATCCGGCACGCCATGATTGTTCTTCAGGTGCACCACTTGCGATCATTTTGTCGATCTGATCAAAGTCAAGAACTAAGAAAAATGTCGCGAGTAGAACTCCGCCAACAGCAAGAAGTGGACCAAAACCAGATAGTCCGTAAAGTCCCATACCGTTGCCGAGCCCAAAAAATGAACCAATTATTGAGAAGAAAGCAAGACCCATATAACCGATCATTGCTCCCGCCATCACGCGAGTGAACTTAGGTGTAACACGAATTCTCTTACTCTTGTAAGCAAACAACACACCTGCTATCGCAGCAATAGTTGCAACAAGCGCCTGAGAAACAATGCCATCGTATTGAACTTCGTACATGTGGCTAAGAGTTCCAAGTGCCAAACCTTGAAGTGCGGCATATGTAATAGTGAGCCCCGGTTTTACCTTTTGTGTAAATGAAAGATAGAGACCCAACCCCATCGCGCCAAGAAAACCAATTAGAAGAGCTCCGCCACCTAGATTCATTGTCCAAGCTGCACTGCCTACTGCGACAAGAACGATAAAAAGTAAAGTTGTCTTGGTAACAACGTCGTCGATGGTCATACGTCCGGTTTGTTTTGAAGAAGCTGCCGGGGCGTTATAAAGAGCGTCTAGTTCAGTTGAAGTTGGGGTCACTAAGTTTCTGCCACGATTTTCTACTGCGCCATATCCACGCTTGAAAACTGGGTTCGAACTCTGCATTATTTCTCCTGTTTGCTAGTTGAAAAAACCTATTGGCCTAAGGATAAACAATTTTGCCAACTTTGCTATTCCAATTAGGCGTTTTGTTGCGTAATTCCAGGCTCGATTTCTTAAAAATTGCTCAGAATTCGAGGCCAGAACTTTTTATCAGGCAAATTTAAATCGGCTAACTACTCAAGCGTTCCAAGTTCAAATCCAGCCAATTGCTTATTTGGTCTCTTTTCTGCCCCATGTTGACCATAGAAGGCGTTCGTACCATCAATTCCACATAACGAAAGAATGGCACCAGCGCTACCAGGATGTTGATCAATCCATTTCGTTAAATCGTATACAACTTCACCAATAACACTCCAACAACTTACCGCAGAGTTATTTTTCTCCACCGCGCTCATTGCGATAATGGGGCCACTTGCGCTTGCTGTTTCGCTTGAGGATGTAGTTTCGCTTGAGGATGGCTCACTTACTATCGTAATTTTCTTTTTATTTTTCTTCCACACTAATTTTTTGCCTTTATTAGTGCAAATAAATTCCTTGTTCTTTTTGAATTTTGTTACTCCGACTGTCTTGCATTTTGATCCTGTCTTAACTGCAGCATTTGCTGGAACAGAGCCCACTATTAGACCAACGAGGATGCTATAAATAATAATTTTTTTCATTGTCTAAAGATACCATTCTCACAAAGAATGAAGTCCTGAAACTTACAATTTATAACATGCGCCTTCTGCGGATAAGAACTATTGCTATAAGCCACGCAATTGCCACTGGTTCCAGGAGTTTTCCAAATTTTGCAGTAATTGTTAAACCTTTGGCATGTTGGATTTCACCTATAAGTGTCCCAGGAATAAATTTTGGAATCTGATTTATCACATTGCCTTGATTATCTATCAGCGATGTAACTCCCGTCGTAGATACGTAAGCGACAAATCGCCCACTTTCGGCGGCCCGCACTCGGGCAATATTCATCTCTTGATCTAATTGCGGTGTGTCACCAAATGTCGCATTGTTCGTTTGTACAACTAGAAAATCTGAATCGATTTCGTCTCTAAACTTATCACTGAGAATTTCGTAACAGATCAAGGTCTGAAATATTGCGCCATTAATCTTGAACTTGATATCCTCTTTTCCGCTAATAAAATTCTGTACTCTCCCCGAATATTTAGATAATTTGTCTGAAATTGAGCGGAGCGGAATATATTCGCCAAAGGGCGTCAAATATCGCTTCGTATATATCTGTTTTACTCCAGGATCAAATAAAATCGATTGATTTTTCGGGCCGGGTAGCGATTGCGTAACTCCACCTGCCAATATTGGGGTTGCTAAATCAGTAGATTTATCTGCGATTAAGTCCCGTATGCGTGTATTCGAATTGATATCTACGTCGACGGCATTTTCTGGCCAGATAATCAAGTCCACCTCATTTCTTTCTAGCGATTCACCTGTTTCATTTAGGTGGCGAAAGAACACTTCCTCTGGCTTGGAATTGAACTCCAGCCCTAGGTTAGTAACGCCTCCTTGAATTAAGGCGACTCGAGTCCGCTCTCCTGTCAGATGTGCGCCCGGCAAAAGAGTGGCTACAAAACCAAAAACTATTAGAGCCACCAAGTATTTGACCGATCTTGTAGCACTTATTGCGGCGATATAGAAAGCAACAAGGACAGTTCCACCAACAGCATAGATTGGGGATAACGGACCATCGATCTGTGTAAAACCAATTCTGGTCCAACCGAAACCGCCAAAGGGTAATGTGCGAAGCACAAATTCAGTCAAAACAATCGATGTTCCAAAGGCAAATTGGTTAAACCCGAGCTTTCGATTGACAACTAGCGCAGGGAGAAGGAAAGCAATCGCCTGACCAAAACATAAAAATATCCATGGAAAATTACCGACATATATTCCGGCCCAATATTGAGCCGGAAGAAGAAGTCCCAGTCCAAATAGATATGAGATTACCAGTCGCTGGCTCAATTTTGATTTCACAAGCAGGTAATACCAAAGAGACAATCCAATAATTCCCGAGAGCCAGAAAGCAAGAGGAGCAAACGCAGTTGAGGCAACTAATCCAGATACAAGAGCTAAAAAATAGGTTCTCATCAGTATTTAATTTATCACCTGGCTCCACTTGGTCAGGCGCTCTTCTAATCTGAACTCTCAAGAGTGATTTTATAAAAACTTGAAGCCTCAAGAATAAGTATCTCTGGATTTATTGTAATTATAAATGATTGTGCATCGCTCGAGGTAAACGTGAATCCTAAATCGGCGGATGGCTCTGGCTCTGCCGCGAAATATGTCGTACCCGAAGAAGCGACTCTGACAACTAACGTGCCTGTAGGGCTGCTTGAAGTGTCACCAAATATTTTTAAAATTAACTTTTTACCAGCACATCCCGTTTGGCTACTATCGACACCACTCGCAACGACACTACTTATTCTAAATGAACCACCGTTCGATTGATTTACAAAGGTAGATTCTGGTATCAAAATAATGCCATCACTATCGCAGGCAAGAGTTTGCGCAACGCCTTGGCCAAACTCATCTGCTGATCCTGAGTTAAGTGAGATGTTTGCAGCAAGGGTGCTTTGAATATATAAAGTGCCGCCTATTAGCGCGGCAATAAGAGCTAGAACCCCAGAGAAGCGCTTCTTAGATTTTGGACGTTGGAAGTTGGCTGGGTCATCACTGTAGTAATCGCTGCTAGACACTTAGTTGACCTACCTAACCAGTCTTGAGTGATGAGCAAGTCCCAATATGGAGTCTATAGGAAGGGGTCAGGCGCGTAAAAGGGGTAATCTCCTTGACAGAGTTGCCTACCCACCCCTTTGCCCACTGCGGTTATAGACGAAGTAGCGGCTAGTTGTTGTAGTAGTTCCGATATATGAAGGATCTGTTGGATTTAGCGTTGCCGTGATAACAACATAGCCTCTAGTAGAAGGTCGGTAGGAGCAGGTAACAGTTGCGCTTGCTAGTACTACCTTCTTCTTGCACCTTGGTATTACCTTGCCATTGACCTTAAAGGTGACCTTGCCAGCAACAGATGAGCTTGCAGTAACTGCCTTTGCCTGGCGGTAGGTAAGTGCGCCTGGCTCTAGAGTGATTGTGGCGCTAACGCTGGTGGTGGAGATATTGATAGTTGTATCTGCTGACTGCGCTGCTAGGTAATTGTCATTCTCTGCAAGGCTAGACCTAATGACACAGCTACCAGCTGCAGTGGGAGTAAGAGTTGAACCTTCGATAGTGCAAGATCCTGAGATCACTGTGTAGGTAAAGGTGCCCCCGGTTGAACCACCGGAGGAGGTAAGTGAAAGATCACTGCCAAAGCTTGCAGAGGTAGATGTGATGTTGATGGGGGCCTGGTAGGCCTTGCCAATCTGACCAGTTGCATCAGAGGTCGATGAGGCTGAGCCGCCGTCATTTGTTGCAGTGACGGTCGACTTTAGATACTTACCAACATCTGCCGTAGCCAAGTTATAGGTTGAACTAGTTGCACCAGAGATATTTGAATAAGACCCACCAGATGAATCGGCTCGACTCCACTGGTAGGAGAATGAGGTTGGTGTGTTGGTCCACGTGCCAGTAGTCGTGGTCAAAGTTTCACCAATTGTGGTTACTCCGCTTATGGTTGGGGCTGCTGAGTTTGAGGGAGGTGGTGTGTAGCGAACAATTTCTTCTAAGTTAAATAGGGATGTTTTGAAATTTTGGAATATCGATCCAGCA
>CALEGP010000012.1 GCA_937876245.1 uncultured Actinomycetes bacterium
TTACTTCATCGGTCAATGACATCGTTAAATCGATTGCGGCCGGATCTTTAAGCAAACGTGAAATTCTTTTCCGATTTGCCCCGTCACGTCGACTACGTAACTGATTTGATTCGAGTAGTAGCTCGGTAACAAATAAAATCGAATCTGTAGTTAACACATCTATATCTCGAAGTGTCGGTAGAGGCTTACTTGGCACACACTCAATCTTAGATAGTTCTGGGTCGTTTTAATGCGGTTTGGCGCTTTCAAGCTTGAGCGCATCGATTGCAATGGAAATAAGTAGAGATAGATCAACTTCATCCATCTCTAAAACCCTTCCAAAAGGTGGCGGTACAAAACCGGTTGCGATAACTGTTGTAGCGGCCCTGGCCCTCATCGCATTTTCTAAGGTGGGGTTATCGCCAACCAGAACTCTCTGTAAACGGGCAAAAAAGTTACCGTGCTCGTTTCCCTTATCCTTCATCTCAACTGGTAACTGGGAAAGAACAATGTGTATCACCTCTTTATGAGTGAAAACACTCTCTGCAAAACGGCGCAGCACCTTACTGGGATCTATTTCTTCGGCGGGAAGTTTTTCATACTCTGAAACCAATGCGTCTATGTCAGTAAAAGTCGAGCCAACGAGGTTTTTAAGAATCGACTCTTTACTGTCGAAGTGGTGATAAATGGCTGCCTTTGATAGTCCAAGTCCTTGGGCCAAATCCGACATAGAAGTGCCCGCATAACCTTTTTGCGAAAACAGAGTTAATGCCCTGCTAAGAATGGCCGAGCGTGTGTTGGCAGCATCTCGAACTCTCAGTTGCACAAATCCCTCCATTCCCATACTCTACTTACTAACCGTTCGGTAAGCCAACTGCTGGCCTTAGCCACGCATTCCAAGGAGAACATATGTCCACACTTGCCAACTGGAGCTTCAAATACCGTAAATTCACAGTAATAGCCTGGTTAGTTTTACTTCCAGCTATTCTAGTGTTCAGCAATCAAGTTGGGAGTGCCTATAGCGACTCACTTACCCTTCCAAAAGCAGAGAGCAAGATCGCACTCGATCTGATGGCAAAGTACTCTCCGACACAAAAAGGCGAGAGCATCCAAATTGTCTATGCCTCAAAAACCGGCCCACTCACAGCTGAGCAGATCACTCCTATTGAGCGGAAATTGGCAACGCTGCCCCATGTCAGCGCTGTGGAGTCGGCATTTGCCGGAACTGGAGTTGCCATTAGCAGTGATGGCAAGATTGCTTTTTCAACGCTTCACCTAGATGTAAATGGTGGCGAAGTTAATAACGCAGATATTGCAAGACTTATTGAGACTGCTCAAAGTTTTTCTAACAGTAATCTCCAGATTGAACTTTTAGGGGATTCAATTCAAAATATGTCGCAGGCTAGACCTGGTGAAAGTACAAGGTTAGCCCTTTTTATCGCCGCCATTATTCTTCTCATTACATTTGGAAGCGTTGTAGCTGCACTTATCCCTTTACTTGTCGCTGTGGTCGCCCTCGGAATTTCATCTTCTGTGGTTTCCCTCCTTAGCCATGTTTTATTGACTGCAGAGTTTGCACCGATCCTTTCTGCCCTGGTTGGCTTAGGGGTAGGTATTGATTACGCCCTATTTATTGTTACTAGATTTCGTCAAGGTCTGCACTCTGGCATGAGTGTCGAGGCGGCAGTAAAAACATCTATTAAGACTTCAGGGAGGGCAGTCCTCTTTGCCGGAACAATAGTTTGTTTCGCACTGCTAGGCCTTCTCACCGTTGGTGTGAGTTTTCTATACGGAGTTGCAATTGCAGCGGCTATTTCAGTACTAATTACTATGAGCGCCTCCCTTACTTTACTTCCCGCCTTACTCTCTATAATTGGAAATGGAGTCGATCGATTTTCAATCCCGGGTCGAAGCAAAGACACACACGATATTGAAAAAGGTGGGTGGGCTAAATGGTCAAGAACAATTCAGCGACGTCCAGTTATTTGGATTATCTCTGCAACACTCTTACTCATCGTCCTTGCCATCCCAGCCATAAGTATCCGTTTAGGCACCGCGGACTCTGGAAATGATCCAAAAGGCACAACGACTCGAACTGCCTATGATCTATTAGCTGAAGGCTTTGGTGCTGGATACAGCGGTCCGTTAACTCTCGTTGCATCCATTCCAAATGGCGCTGATACCACAATGCTTACTGATCTAGAGTCAGCAATTGCCATCGATAAAGATGTTGCCAGAGTCATCCCAGCATTTATCACCCCTGACAGTTCACTTGGAATAATCACGGTTTATTCAAAGAGTTCACCTCAATCACAAGAGACAACTGATCTAATTGATCGGTTACGCAAAATAACAATCCCTGAAGTAGCAAAAGATTCATCAATTAAAGTCTATGTCGGTGGGCCAGTTGCAATTTTTGTTGATTTCGGTAATGAACTTACAAAGAAATTACCGGTCTTCATCGGGGTCGTCGTGCTCTTGAGTTTCCTTCTACTCATGTTTCTCTTTCGAAGTCTGCTTATTCCCTTGAAAGCTGCAGTTATGAATATATTTTCCATCGGTGCCGCCTTTGGAGTTGTTGTTGCCGCTTTTCAATGGGGTTGGGCAGAGCCACTTCTTGGCACGCGTGGTGGACCTATTGAGCCTTTCCTGCCGATAATGTTGTTTGCAATTCTCTTCGGATTATCAATGGATTATGAAGTCTTTCTCGTCTCACGAATACAGGAGGAGTGGTTACTCACAAAAAATAACTCTGCAGCGGTACGACGTGGACTTGCTGCAACTGGAGGTGTAATTACTGCGGCGGCAACAATTATGTTTGCAGTCTTTACTGCATTTATATTTGGAGGCCAGCGCACAATTCAAGAGTTCGGTGTAGGACTATCCTCTGCCGTTTTATTTGATGCAACAATTATTCGATCGGCATTAGTGCCTGCATTGATGCAGTGGTGGGGTACGGCAAATTGGTGGCTCCCTAGTTGGCTAGATAAAATAATTCCTAAATTGAACATAGAGAACGCGCAAAGTGGCCGGTTGCCTTAGATTTAACTCTACGAAGATGTTTATAGTTAAAACTGCCCACAAAGCTGCCCATATCTGCCCATGGTTTCCCCATAAAAACATCTAAATCTGCGACAGGTTATGTAACAACTTGTACAAACATTTTTAGGCAAACTAAGCGCAGATTGACTCTGCGCA
>CALEGP010000013.1 GCA_937876245.1 uncultured Actinomycetes bacterium
TGATAGGTAGCCGTAACCTAACTCCCTCGTCGGTTGTGACCCCAAAGGTTTAGGAACGCGAAGACCTAAGGGAGATATCCCCCAGAAATAAAGTTAGTAAGAAGTTAGTACGCCAAAGAAGTATTAAGCCATTAGGAGAGTTTCATGTCAAAACGCACATTCCAACCTAACGTCCGTAAGCGCGCAAAAAAGCACGGCTTCCGCGCACGCATGGCAACACGTGGGGGAAGAGCAGTTCTTGCTCGACGCCGCGCAAAAGGCCGCACAAATATCTCTGCTTAACTACTGATACCAGTGCTTCCAGCTAAGAATCGGTTGCGCACAAGCAAAGATTTTGCTCTAACAACAAAAACAGGGGTTCGAGCAACTTCTCTCACACTTGTCGTATACCTTCGGAACATCTCAAACAACACTTCTTTGAATCAGTGTGCTCAAATCGGATTAATTGTTAATAAATCTATTGGTGGCTCGGTCGCTCGCCATAGAGTTTCACGGCAATTGCGACACCTAATCTCAAAATCTCTCCCAGAGCTTCCAGAAAACTCCCACCTAGTTATACGTGTTCTTCGCAAACAAAAAAATTTTGAGGGCGAATTAAAAGATCTGGTGGGAAAAGTTGTTGCGAAATCAACGGTTAACTCATGAGAAAAATACTTGTCCTAATAATTAAGCTTTACCAAAATTGGATCTCTCCCGCATTTGCTCCCCGGTGTAAATACCATCCAAGCTGTTCCAAATACGCAACCGACGCTATTACAGAATATGGTCTAAAAGGCCTAGGGATGAGCGTTTGGCGGCTACTCCGCTGTAATCCATGGTCCTACGGTGGCGTCGATTATGTTCTGTCAAAAAACACTAACCAACCAATAAAATCTGGAGTTAAATAATGGAAATTGGCTTTCTAAAACCCTTATATTTCGTGGTTTCTTGGGTGATTGTAAATTTCCACTCGGCGCTCGGTTTATTTCTTGGTGAGAACTCGCACGAGAGTATTAAGTGGAGCCTGTCAATAATCAGCCTTGTTATTGTTATTAGAATTATATTAATTCCATTATTTGTGAAGCAGATTAAAAGCCAGAGGGCTTTAACCGCACTCCAACCACAAATGAAAGAAATTCAAAAGAAATATAAGGACGACCGCCAAAAACAATCCGAAGAAATGATGAAGCTTTACAAAGAGCACAAAACAAACCCACTAGCTTCATGTCTTCCTATTCTTGCTCAAGCACCAATCTTTTTTGCACTCTTTACCGTTCTTAATGGCATTGCCAGAAATATTCCCCATGGGCCATTGAAAGGGGACCTTTTACTTTCGGCGCAACAAGCTAAATTTTTTGGGGCGAATCTTTCAAGTACTTTTCTTAGCTCCGACACAACAACACAAACTAAATTTGTGACCGTTTTGTTAATTATTTTTATGTCAGCTACAACATTTACAACCCAGCGCCAATTAATGGTTAAGGGAATGCCGAAAATGGATGCATCAAATAATATGATGTTGCAACAACAAAAAATTATGCTCTATGTGTTCCCATTAATTTTTGCGGTATCTGGGGTTAACTTTCCAGTAGGTGTTTTAATCTACTGGTCCACAACAAACCTATGGACATTTGGGCAACAGTTTTATGTAATTAAAAGAAACCCAACACCCGGTTCACCAGCCTATGAAGAGCTGGCTAAAAAAAGAGCGCTGAAAGATAAAGAGAATGGCGTGCTTCCAGAGGTAACCGAAGAAACAGGAACTACCCAAATAGATCCAGAGATTAAGCAGCGGCAACAGCCTTCAAAAAAGAAGAAAAAGAAAAAGTAGCTCCAAATCAGACATATCGGATAAAACAGAAATACCAGACAAATTAATATTCAGTAACTAAAAGGGGAGAAAATGAGCGAAGCAGTGGAAAACACAGAAGTATTGGAGAATAAAGAGCTAGTAGAGAGCAGTGAAACGGCTCCTAAAACCGAGAAAAAACCACTTGTGGCCCGTCTTGAAGAAGAAGGGGAGGTAGCCGCCGATTATTTAGAAGCTCTATTGGATATCACAGATCTTGATGGGGATATTGATATAGATGTAGAAAATGATCGGGCTTCACTTTCAATTACAGGAGGAGCCTTAAGCCACCTAGTTGGCGAACGAGGCGAAGTTTTAGATGCAATCCAAGAGTTGACCCGCCTAGCAGTACAAACATCCACAGGGGAACGCTCACGCCTCATGCTAGATATCGATAATTTCCGCAGCGAAAAGAAGAAGGAATTGGCCAAACTAGCCCATGAGGTGGCGGCAGAAGTCAAAGAATCAGGTGAGTCGGTAAAACTACGCCCAATGAACGCTTTTGAACGTAAAGTTGTACACGACACAATCCAAGAAATTGGCCTAACAAGCGAATCAGAGGGCGAAGACCCAAATCGCTGTGTTGTCGTCCTTCCTGAATAATCAGAGAGTTCGCCAATGAGCGTTTCACGTGAAACCTTGATTTCGACCTATTTTAGTGAGCGAAGAGAAGAGATCGATAGATACGCTGAAATTCTCAAAACCTGGGGGATTGAGCGAGGATTAATCGGCCCAAAAGAGGGTGAACGGATATGGGACCGCCATATTGCCAACTGCATTCCATTAACCACGCTAATTTCCCAAAACGCCTCCATAATCGATATTGGGTCCGGAGCTGGATTACCTGGGATAGTTATCGCCTTAGTCAGACCAGATTTAAAAGTGACCCTTTTAGAGCCACTCCAGCGCCGCTTCGACTTTCTAGAGGAGGTAGTTGAAGAGCTTGGGATCGAGATAGCAATTAAAAGAGGAAAAGCAGAGAGTTTTAAAGGAGCTTTTAATTATGTGACCGCCCGAGCCGTAGCCCCATTACCAAAATTAGCCTCAATTTCCTGGCACCTGGTTCTTGGTGGCGGTTCCCTTTTAGCTATAAAGGGTGAAGGAGCTAGCACGGAGCTCGAAGCAGCAAGAGCAGATATCCCAAAAATCTTTAAAAAGGTGGCAGAGTCAAAAATTCACGAAATTAAGATAGGTGAGTTGCCTCTTGCTCGAGTTATCGAACTCAAAAAGGCTGGTTAGATATGCACGTGAATGATTCACGTGAAACAACGAGCGCCCTGGCCCCCAAACCTAAAGTCATAGGTATTCGGCGCCTTAAAGAGCCAATGCCGACCCCGTTTAAAACCAGGGTCTTCACGGTAGCTAATCAAAAAGGCGGGGTTGGGAAAACTACAACAGCCGTCAATATCGCCGCCGCGCTAGCGATGGGCGGGCTTAAAGTGCTTGTAATTGACTTAGATCCACAAGGAAATGCTTGCACTGCGCTAGGCGTAGACCGCGAAGAGCTAGCAGGGATGTATGAAGTTTTAGTTAATGAACAATTACTCTCACAGGTAGTCGTGAAAGTAGCAGGATTCCCCAATTTAGAATGCGCCCCCGCTGATATTGAACTCGCTGGAGCGGAAATAAATATGGTGGGCTTTGTCTCTAGGGAGTCCAGGTTAAAACTCGCACTGGAAAAATTCTTGGCAGAACGTGAAGCAACCGGCACACGCCTAGATTATGTAATTATTGATTGCCCACCAAGTCTTGGCTTATTAACAATAAATGCCTTAACTGCGGCTGAAGAAGTTCTAGTTCCAATTCAATGCGAGTACTACTCGCTTGAAGGTCTAACTTTATTATTAAAGACCTTACAACAAGTACAACAAATGTTAAATCAAAAAGTTCGTATTTCAACAATAGTTTTAACTATGTTTGATTCCAGAACTCGCCTGGCTAATGATGTTGCAAACAACGTGAGAGAACATTTCCCGAATGAATTAATCGATGTACCTATCCCAAGAGCTGTACGAATATCAGAAGCCCCTTCATTTAATCAAACAGTAATGACATATGACGCATCTTCTCCAGGAGCTGTCGCCTATATGACTGTTGCCCGAGAGATTGCCCGACGCGGGTCTGGAGAAATAATTTCACAAACCACCAACTTAAACGATGGAGTAAATAGCGCATGAGTGCTCGCAAAGGTGGACTAGGGCGAGGGCTAGATTCGCTCATTCCAACATCTCTTACAACACCAATCACCTCCAACACTGGTGTCACAATTGCGGATCAGGGCGAAGTTGATATTAATTCAATTATCCCAAACCAAAAACAACCAAGAACAATTTTTGATACCGATGCGTTAAGCGAACTTTCTTCTTCTATTAAGGAAGTTGGTGTTTTGCAACCACCGGTAGTTCGCGCGCTAGCCAATGGGCAATACGAATTGATTATGGGCGAAAGAAGATTGCGTGCAGCAAAATTAGCTGGCTTAAAAACAATCCCAGTAATTATTAGACAAACACCTGATAACGAATTACTTCGGGAAGCTCTATTAGAAAACATTCACCGGAGCCAACTAAATCCTTTAGAGGAGGGTTCTGCCTACCAAAACTTACTTAACGATTTTGGTTACACACACGAAGAACTTGCGGTAAAAGTTGGAAAATCCCGGCCAGCAATCACAAACACTCTACGCCTATTAAATTTGCCACCAAGTGTGCAAAGAAGAGTGGCCGCCGGAATTTTATCTGCTGGGCATGCTAGAGCACTTTTAACTTTAAGTGATGAGAACGAAATTGAAAAATTAGCTGGTCGTATCGTTGCTGAAGGTTTAAGTGTGCGAGCTACTGAAGAGATAGTTGCTACTCAAAGCGGGCCGACAAAGAACGCAAAACCAAGAGCTGGAAAATTGCGCTCCCCCCACCTAAAAGAGCTTGCCGACGGAATGTCAGATCGACTAGACACCAGAGTCACAGTGGAACTTGGCAAGAAAAAAGGGAAAATAACAATCGAGTTTGCAACACTTGAAGACTTAGAGCGGATCAATAAATTAATCTAAGGCGCAAAACAAATTAATTCAATCCGCGTAGTTGCATTTCACTCTTTATAACGCCAGCCAAAGATTTAACGCCATCTCTAATTCGCTCTGGGCTCGGATAGCAATATGAAAGTCTCATGGACCAACTTCCAAAACCATCAGCATAAAAGGCAGTTCCAGGAACATAGGCAACCTTAGAAACAATCGCTTTAGGCATTAAAGCCTTGGTGTCAATTTCTGGCGGAAGGGTCACCCATACATAAAAACCGCCACCCGGTTTAGTCCAAGTAGCTCCCTTAGGAAAAGTTGCTTCCAAAGTTTCCAGCATCGCATCACGCCGCACCTTATAAAGTTTTGTAAATGATGTTATTTGATCGCGCCAAGGTTGATCAGAGAGATAATTAGAAATCGCAAGTTGAGTAAAGTTTGAAGGACAGAGAATCGAAGATTCACTTGCAATAACAATTTTCTCCTTTAATTCTTGTGGGACTAGCGCCCAACCAACCCGAAACCCAGGCGCAATTGTTTTAGAGAATGTTCCAAGATAGAGCACATTCTCTGAATCTTCAGCACGCATTGCATTTGGAGAGGGACGATCAAAACCCAATAACCCATAAGGATTATCTTCGATTACAAAAATAGACTCACTTCTGCAAATTTCTAAAATCTCTGTCCTTCGCTCGGCAGTCAAAAGGACGCCTGCAGGGTTTTGGTAATTAGGGATTAAATATAAAAATTTAATTTTTCTACCTGTTGCTCGAGTTGAGGTTATTGCTTCACGAAGAGCTGATGGGACCAAACCATTGTCATCCATTGAAACATGAACAACTTTCGCTTCATATTGGTGAAAAGTTCCAAGCGCCCCAACATACGATGGAGCTTCAACCAGAACCACATCGCCCGGGTCGATAAAAATTCTGGAAATTAGATCAAGTGCTTGTTGTGACCCGGTCGTAACAATCACATCATCAGGGTGGGCACGAATTCCTTCAAGAGCCATAACATCACAGATTTGCTCCCGTAGCTTCGGGTGGCCCTGCCCACTTCCATATTGCAAAGCTTCTTGACCATTTTCAATAATTAATTTTTCAACCACGCTAGCCATCATCTCCATCGGGAATGCGGAAAGATTTGGCATTCCCCCAGCAAGAGAAACAATGTCGGGGCGAGAAGCAACAGCAAAAAGTGAACGAATTTCACTCGGCTTCATCATGGTGGCGCGATGAGCGAAACGGTCAGTTAAATTCTGGACCTCACCGGTGTGTACCCGCGTAATCTCGTTACTCATCCGCCAATCTTGCCACATCTAAAGAGCGAGAAGAGCTTGGGTTAATGTCCCAATTAGTTTTTACGAAGGCCTGCTCGCCGTAAGTCGGAAATCTTCAAAGTACCGGTTTTAGCATCATTTTCGGCAGACAAGTAAAGTCTCTGAATTGCAACGACAATTGATTCAACAACAGTTTCACGAAAAGCTGGGTCTAAAAGCCGCTTCATATCGCCAGGATTTGATAGATAACCCAGATCTATTCGAACCGTCGGGGCCTTGGTAAGCCTAAGCAAATCCCACGACTTGGCATGGGTATGGCAATTAAGTAAATCGGTACGGGCCGTTATTTCTCTCTGGGCCAAGGCGGCAAATCTTTCTCCGACAACAGAATGAACCCCATGCTGTTCGTTGCCATAATAATAAGTAGCAATACCGTGGGCCAAATCATTTTCATAATTATCGGTGTGAAAAGAAATTACTAAGTCAGCTCCAGATCTATTTGCCAAGTCGATCCGCTCATTTTCATCTGGATCTTTTTGGCTACTTCTAGATAAAAAAACAGTGACACCAAGAGCTATTAATCGGCCCTCAAGTCTTTGTGAGATATCAAACGTTATTTCATGATCCTCAGGCAGAGAGCTTGGGTCTAAAACAATAATCTTGTTTGCAAGCGCCGGACCACGTACAGCACGGCGCGCAATATCGCGAAGTTGAGTCGGAGCACCACCGGAAACAGTCTTCATTAAACGCATTAAAGACATAATTGTTACTGGACCACAAACCCCATCAGCTTTCACACCACATGATTTCTGAAAATCTTTAACAGCAACCTCAGTTTTTTCGGCAAAAATTGCATCTACTCGGCCACAATCAAATCCCATTTCTACTAAGCGCGATTGCAAAGTGGCGACATCATCTCCCCTAAGTGGTTGTCCTGGAATAAAAGAGAGAACCCGATCACCCAGTTTCCAACGAGCTTCTTCAATCGCACGTATAGTCGGAGCATCTATTTCACCTGAAACAATAAGCCCACGTTCTTGTTGAAATGCTCGAACCCCAAATTCTTCAACAGCTCCAAAATTCGTTGTGGCAGATTTAAGAAACCCGAGCCTAGTTAAAGTATTTGTAACTAAGGAAATTAAATTGGGTATCTCACTCGAAGTGGACATTTCTTTAGATAAACGCTGCGAGCTCTTTTAATAAAGCAGGTTTAGGTTTGGCACCTACAACAGTTTTAACAACTTCGCCATTTACATAAACATTTAGCGTCGGAATCGAAGTAATCCCATACTTAATTGCGATAGCAGACTCTTCATCGGTGTTTAGTTTTACGATCTTAATTTTTCCTGTATTTTCAGCAGCAATCTGATCAAGAATTGGCGCAACGGCGCGACAAGGCCCACACCATTCTGCCCAGAAATCAACAAGGACTGGAATTGAACTTTTTAGTACTACGTCATCGAAAGTTGCTGCTGTAACTGCCTCTACTGCGCTCATTTATTTTCCTCTTCTATTTTTCTCTAGCTCTAAGTGTTTTGGTTAATTGTATTAATGTCCAGCCAGAAAGCGCTCAGTATCAAGAGCAGCCTGACAACCAGACCCTGCGGCGGTGACTGCTTGGCGGTATGTGTGGTCGACAAGGTCGCCACAAGCAAATACTCCGACCTGATTCGTATTGGTTGATCTGCCATCCACCTTCACATACCCCTCCGAATCTAAATCTATCTGCCCAACCAACAACTCGCTTCTTGGCAAGTGTCCGATAGCTACAAAAAGACCATCAAATTCTCTTTCAACTTCTTCACCACTCAGAAGATTGCGGAGTGTCAATCCAGATACCTTCTCTTGGCCCAAAACATCAATCACTTCAGTGTTCCAAATAAATTCAATTTTTGGATTTGCCATAGCTCTTTCAATCATAATTTTTGATGCCCTGAGTGAATCTCGGCGGTGAATAACAAAAACTTTACTGGCAAACCTAGTTAAGAAAGTTGCCTCCTCCATTGCGGAGTCGCCACCACCAACCACAGCCAATACTTTTTCTCTAAAGAAAAAACCATCACAAGTTGCACACCATGAAACACCTCGACCAGATAGGCGCTTCTCGTTCACCAAACCTATTTCCTTGTACGCTGAGCCAGTTGCCAAAATTACAGATTTCGTTCTTACTGTATTTCCGGAGCCGTCAGTCAAAACTTTTATTTCGCCATCCAACTTCATCGACACAATGTCATCAGTAATTAATTTTGTGCCAAATCTTTCGCATTGCTTACGTAAGGAATCCATAAAATCTGGACCCATCACACCTTCCGGGAAACCAGGAAAGTTTTCAACTTCAGTGGTATTCATCAGCGCTCCACCAGCGGTCACAGAACCCTCATAAAGAATCGGTGCAAGTTCTGCTCGGGCAGCATAAATTGCTGCGGTATAGCCAGCAGGACCAGACCCAACTATGACAACTTCATGCATTTCGCTCATCGGACTACCCTATCTTTTGTATTTGAATAAAACTCGAATAGCACCGCTGACTTCAGCTACTCGTGCAACTTTAGCGAGCACCAAATATCCGAACCCACTAAGAACTAGAACCACGATAAGGCGGAGTAAATTCCCGCCAGGAATAGAATTTTGTAAAAACCAAACCGGAACGGCAACACTTAGCGCAAGCACGGTTAGTTTTAAATAGAAGCCAAAAACTTCCCTTATTGAAATATAAATTTCATAGCGTTTGAGTAAATAGATAGTGCTCCAAGCGCCAAAAAAGTAGCTTAAAGCCAGAGATCCAGCCAAACCAATAGTTACCCATTTTGCCGGTAGAGAGAGGGCGACAGCTATGGAAACAATTACAGCGACAATATTCATAATTGCATTGCTCAAAACTTGTAATTTAACATTCTCAAAGGCATTTAACCCGCGCAGGGCAATTAGATTAACGCTCATTGGCATCAACCCAAGGGCTAAGGCAGATAAGGTGTAACCCAGATAGTTTGAATCCTCGACTGATATTCCAAAATAAAGGGTCTCGGTCATTAATCGGCCAAACAAAAGAAAAGCTATAGCGCTAGGAACAGTAATTAAGCCAACCAAACGCATCGCCTTAACTAATTGGTCATGGATTAAATTCGGTTTCACCTCATGGGCCAGCCTAGAAAGAGTTGGCAATAAGGCGGTCATGATAGAGATAGTTACAATTGAATGAGGCAACATGAAAATCAGCAACGCGTTACTAAATGGAGTAAAACCTACGCCTGTTTCTATTCCCTCGCCTAGGGCTTTAACTGCTGCACCAGTCGATAGATTTACTGTGACTAAATAACTAACTTGAGAAATAGCAGCAAACAAGAGCGCCCAGCTAGCCAAATGAATTGACTTGCGCAATTCAGGGTCGCGCCAATCAAAACGGGGCCTAATTTTAATCTTGGTTTTGGAGATTACTGGAAGCAAAATAACGGCTTGTGCCACATAGCCAAGAGTTGTTCCAAGTGCTATCCAAATTATTTCTGAAGTAGGAATTGTTTGAACGGTAGGTTTAATCGAATATTGAAGGAACCAAGCAAGCACAGCTATCCCAATTAAATTATTTAAGACAGGAGCCCACATCATGGGGCCAAACTTGCCCTTGGCATTTGCAACCTGGCTTAATAGGGCAAAAAGCCCCATAAAGAAAATTTGTGGCAGACAAAATCTCATAAAGAGCGTAGTTATTTCGAATTCAGGCCTTCCAATATAACTGGAAGCAAAAATACGAACAAAGATCGGAGCAAATAAAACTGCAATAACCACGAATCCTGCTAAAAATACCGACGTGACAGTAATTAGCCGAGAGATAAAGGCACTCCCGCCATCTGCTTCTTTTGTTGATCTAACTATTTGAGGAACAAAAACCGCGGTCAATGCGCCACCCAAAATTAAGTTGTACAAAATATTTGGCATAGTGTTTGCGACGTTGAAGGTATCACCAAGCAGTGTCGTGCCAAGAACAGCAACCAACAATAGTCCGCGTAAAAGTCCAGTAATCCGAGACACTATTGTCCCAACAGCCATCACAGTGGAAGACTTCAAAAGCGATTTATCGTTCATACTCTCTTCCTTTTAATGCGCCGGAAACTTTGAATTAATGCGGAGAGAAAGAGAATTATTGCGCCACCCGTAGTTACCCAAGTAGCAATCGGGCTAATCACCTTTAAGTTGAGTGGATACCAAACTGTTGGCCCAAAAGCCCTAGATTTAACAGAAAGCAGAGAGACGGACAGTGAACTATCTCCTGAAGTTATAACCTCAACAGGGATCATCACCTGAACTTTTGATTTCCCATTCACGGTCTGTTCGGGAACCGACCCGACCCACACTCGACCGTTCATTGCCTCAATTTTTACTAAAACTGTTACTGGTTTTGGGAAGTCATTTATCAGCGTTATCGGCAATTTTTGCTTAGTCGAAGTCACCGTAAATCGACCAGGAGCCAATCTAATCTTATTTGAAAGTAAATCAGTATTTGTAACCAGATCTGATTTAAGTTGAGCCCTAAAATTCTTTTTCAAAGCGGGGTGCAAAATGGCCGCACTATGTGCCTGGAATTTATTCACCTGCTCAACGGTCATATAGTTTGAGTATTCCTGCAGAGCGCTCTGCGATTTCTTAAAAGCTTTCAATGTACTTTGACCAAGTCGATAATTCATATTGTCCGGAAAATTTGCCATTTGGCTTATCTGGCTTCCAAAATAGGCAGTTAATCGTTGAGCACCCAACGCCAAATAGAAAGCCTTTTTATCTGGCGCTAGTTTGGAGAGCCAATAACCAGAAGGATCACCATATGGCAGAGCTGTTATTTTATCTCCCCGGGTGATGGCCTGCAGTTGATTAAGCCAGGATGTCGCAACATCAACCCCGAGACCATTTTCACCGTCAACTAATTTGTACTCTGTTGTCATTTGCAATACTTCTTCAATAAGTTGTGGATCTATGAACCAAGTTCTAATTCCTCTAGCAGGATTAAAAACCAATTGTCCAAGGCGGCCATCATAGGAAAGTTTTGTAACCAAGTCATCATTTATAAAAACCCCATTCATCTGTCGATGTGTAGGTTCGGTTATCGTTATTGAAACTTCATTAGCGAAAGCATTCGGCGTACCTACTAGGGGGAAAAAAAGGAGAGCGAAAATAAGAAATAATCTTTTCATATTTTTAACTCACCAGATTTTGCCAGCAATTTTTTCTCGTCAGGATAAGCCAAGAGATCAATAATTTCACTCAATGGGAACCAGCCGACGTCATCAACTTCTGTTATTTGAGGAGCAAGTTGGCCACCAATCTCTTTGAATAAATAATGGTGAACAGTTTTGTGGATTCGATTACCGCCAGCCATAAACCAAAAATCAATAACTCCAAGCTCTCTTGCTATTTCACTTTCAATTCCAGTCTCTTCCTGGACTTCTCTAATTGCGGCCTGTTCAGGAGTCTCACCCTCCTCAATATGCCCTTTAGGAAGTGACCAAAGAAGGCGCTCACGGGTTTGATCTTTCAAATCGCGGCGACCAATTAAAAGTCCCATAGTTCCAGTGGTATCAATTACTAGTCCACCTGCGCTGACCTCGTCAACTCTTTTGGCATAAACCCTCTTGGCAGGCGTCTTTTTAACACCCCTTTTAATTTGGGGAGCTGTAGATTCATTTGAATTTGGTGGGGTTGGGCCTTTCGGACGCCGTCTGCGACGTTTTTTCCGCTTTGCCTCGCCACCGCCACCAGGCGCCGTGGTCATGAACCAAGGTTACTGCTCTAGCCTTAGATACTGTGACATCAAATCCCAATTTAGAGGCAAGTGATCCGATATCTATCGCTTCAAGCCTAGCCATTTCTGCTTTTTCTAGCAGACCCCTTGCGATGGAGCTCGCGACAAATTTCACCAAGGCGGGTTTTACTCTTGCTCTAGTTGGCGGTCCAGTTCGAGACGCGATCTTAGGAAGACTTGGAAACGATTTAGATTTCACTACCAATGCAAACCCAAGTCAAACTAAAACAATTATTAAGAAGAGCGCAGACTCTATTTGGGAAACCGGTCGAGAATTTGGAACTATAGCTGCCCAGTTTGGTGACACAACTGTTGAAATCACAACTTATCGAAGCGAAATTTATGATCGCGAAAGTAGAAATCCAGAAGTTAAATTTGGTGACAATATTGAGGGAGATTTATTGCGTCGCGACTTTACCGTCAATGCAATGGCGCTAGAGTTAACAACTACCCCACCAACCTTCATTGATAATTTTCATGGCGTAACTGACTTACTTAAAAAAGTTTTACGAACTCCAGGATCCCCAGAAGATTCATTTTCAGATGACCCGTTACGAATGATGCGTGCGGCGAGATTTGCAGCTCAACTAGATTTTTCAATCGATCCAACAATTATCGAAGCAATTAAAGCTATGGCGCCGAGAATTAAAATCATTTCTGCTGAACGAATCAGAGATGAATTTATAAAGATTTTAATGTCGGCCAACCCAAGAATAGGTTTAACAATATTGGTTGATACTGGCCTTGCTGAATTTATTCTCCCCGAACTCCCAAAACTGAAATTAGAAATCGACGAGCACCATCATCATAAAGATGTCTATGAGCACACTCTTAAAGTTTTAGAGCAAGCAATTGCACTCGAAGATAGGTTGGAAGGAGCAAGTCTTGTTATTCGTCTGGCCGCACTTTTGCATGACATTGGAAAACCAAAAACCAGAGAGTTGATTTCTGGTGGCGGAGTTTCATTCCATCATCACGAAGTTGTTGGCGCAAGAATGGCCAAAGAACGGTTGCGGGCTCTGCGTTTTAGCAATGAGATTGTCGCCGAAGTTTCTTCTTTGGTATTTCTACATTTGCGTTTTCATGGATATGGAACCGGGGAATGGACTGATTCTGCGGTCAGAAGGTATATAAGAGATGCCGAACATCTATTAGTTCATCTACATGTTTTAACTAGAGCTGATTGCACGACAAGAAATCAACGCAAAGCAGAAAGCTTGGCCAGAACGTATGACTCACTAGAAGAGCGCATCGAACTACTTATGGAACAGGAAGAGCTAGAGAAAATCCGGCCAGATCTAGATGGGTTGGAAATCATGGCAATTCTTGAAATCTCGCCATCTCCAATCGTGGGCAGCGCCTACAAATACTTATTAGATTTACGCATGGATCGCGGGCCATTGGGGCGTGAAGGCGCAAAGGCCGAACTCCTCAATTGGTGGAGTTTGAATAAGCCAAAAAGTTAGCCCGATTAAGCAGTGTCAGTGCGGTTAATCCGTAAGCTCCGGCGATAAACCAAGGCAAAATAAGAGAGACGCCACTTGCTGGCAAGATAAATGCAGCAATCATTGCACCTAAAACAATCGCACCGTTTACAGCGACATCATAGAAAGCAAAAATACGACCTCGGTATTCATCATGTATCTTTAATTGAACCAGCGCATCATTGGTAATTTTTAAACTCTGACCAAACCCACCGACAAAAAATGCCGTTACGATTAACATAATTTCACTTGGGAATAGGCCAAAAACTAAAAGAAAAACAATCGGTGCAACCATTGAAATACGAATCCATTTATGTCGGCCAAATATTGCAACACCAAAAGGCCCGGCAACCGCCCCCAAGCCAATACCAATGCCAGCGATAGCAAGAGCATAAGCGAAGCCCTTGAGGCCTGCATCAGGATTATCTGGTGAATGAAAAGTATTGCGCTCTAGCAGCAATGCCATCAACACAAGAGCAGTAACACCACCACGTTGAACTCCTGTTGCAAAAATTCCACGCAGTGCATCTTTGTGATTTCGCAAAATATGAAAACCTTGCAACATCTCGCCAAACCCGCGAATTTCTAGAGATACCTCATGGGGTAATGGACCTATTTCATTTCTTCCAATTCTCATTGCAAAGAAAGCTGCAAGTAAATATCCGCCGGCAGCCATCAATATCAAGGTTCCGTCAATGAAGTCACTACTGGAAGTGGAATCTGAAATATTTTTCAGTGCAATGCCAATACCACCCCCAATAACAACAAAGATAGTTCCACCGGTTACTGCCAGAGCATTCGCTTCTATCAGCACATCTCTCTCAACCAATAAGGGCAGACCTGCAGATAAACCGGCAAGAATTAAGCGGTTAACTCCAAATGCGATTAAAACAAAGAAAGTTAAGAGAACTCCAGTTGATTCGTTCCTGATTAGAAGTGCAATAACCAATAAATCACCAGCTCGGATCAAGTTAGCAATTTGAATAAGACGTTTTCTACTAAAGCGATCTAAAAAAATTCCGGCATAAGGGCCAATTAAGGAATAAGGCAGAAGTACTACAGTAAATGCGAGCGCAGCCTTAATTGCATCAGGTTGGCGCTCAGGCGAAAATAGAACAAACGAGGCAAGGGCAGATTGGAAAATACCATCTGTAAATTGGCCCATCCAGCGAACACTCAATAACCTCGGCAAAGCACTGCCTTTTCTAAGGAATTTAAAACTGTCTATCAGGTGCTTCATGTGGCTAAGCGTAATGAGCAAGTAGGCATTATTCTTGACTCATTATGTGGTCCCGCCGAGATAACATCGATTATTCACTCGATCGTCGCGCCACCTTGCTCGCACTTTTCCGAGGTAAGGCATCGGCGATGGATGCCTGCGATGCCGACCCCTATCTAAAACGAGCTGCAAAACACCACGGAGAATTAACTTCAAATAAATGTCCAGTCTGCAAAAAAAGCCAATTGCGGGAGTTGCGATACACCTTTGGCGACCAACTTGGCCAATATTCAGGGCGGATCAAGTCGACTACGGAATTAACTGAAATGCAGAATGAATATGGTGAATTTACGGTTTATACCGTTGAGGTTTGTACTGAATGCGGCTGGAACCACTTGATTTACTCATTCATATTAGGTGACGGCACAACCAGAAAAGCACCACGCAAGGTACACACCCTCGAGGATGATGATTGGAAGCCAGTAAAGGAATTGAAAATCTGGCATCTTCACGAGAAATCGCTTAGAGGTCGTTAATTATTAGCGGCAACAGGTAACCTTAAGTTATGAGAAATCTGCGGAAAAATTTATTCAGATTTAGCATATTTGCTGGCGGAATAGGTTTCATTGTTGCGGTTCTCGGTTTTGCTTATGCATATTTCACCGTCAGCATCCCTGACCCAAACTCTTTTGTAAATAGCCAGTCAACAATTATTCAATATTCAAATGGCCAAGAAATTGGCCGCCTTGGCTCTGAGAACAGAACCGTTGTTAAGTTAGCCAATATTCCAATTCATGTTAGACAAGCCGTGCTTGCGGCTGAGGATAGAAAATTTTATACCCAAAGCGTAGTGAGCCCTATCGGAATTGCTCGCGCTTTATTTAATAACTTGAAATCAGGATCTTTAAACGGCCAAGGTGGATCCACTATTACTCAGCAATATGCAAAAACTGCATTCCTTACACCAGAGCGGACTGTCACCAGAAAAATAAAAGAACTCATAATTTCGATGAAATTGCAGAATCAAATGTCTAAGGATGACATCCTTGAAAGTTATTTAAACACAATTTATTTTGGTCGGGGATCATATGGAATTGAAACCGCTTCAGAAGTTTATTTCGGTAAAAATGTAAGCAAATTAGATATTTCGCAGGCTGCCGTTCTTGCAAGCATTTTGCGGTCGCCCGGATATTACGACCCTTCATATAGTAAAGAAAATGCAGACAGACTTGAAGCACGCTGGCGCTATGTTATTGATGGGATGGTCTCAGAAAATTGGTTGACTAAAGAGGAAGCGACCGCAATAACCTTTCCAGTTATTCGTGAGCGTATAACTGCAGGCGCACTCGCGGGACCAAAAGGTTATGTTATTTCTTGGGTGGTTCATGAACTAACTAAATTAGGCTTTGACGAAACACAGCTACAAACAGGTGGCTTTGTAATTAGAACTACTCTCGAGAAGAAGAATCAAAAAGCAGCAGTTAAAGCAATGGATTCCCGAGGTCCTAAAAATACTCCCGACAGTTTCCATGCAGCGCTTGTTTCTATTAGACCAGGCACTGGAGAAATTGTTGCTCTTTATGGCGGCAAGGACTACTTAGTCACGCAATTAAATGGTGCAACTCAATCAATTACTCAGGCAGGATCTGGGTTTAAACCATTTGCCCTGATTGCAGCGCTAGAACAAGGAATTCCACTTACTTCAATTTGGAGTGGCGCCTCTCCTCAAGTTTTTGATGATGCCGGAAAACCATATCCAGTATTTAATTATGCCAACGAGCAAGAGGGCGAAATAGATTTACTGGCAGCGACTGCTCACTCGATCAATACAATTTTTGTTCCCCTTGGTATTGCCGTTGGCCCTGATAATGTGGTTGATGTTGCCAGGCGAGCCGGAATTCCAAACACTGTGGCGCTAATGCCAACACCATCTATTTCCCTTGGCGTTGCTTCACCACATGTCATCGACATGGCTTCGGCATATGCGACTTTTGCAGCGAACGGAACATATGCAGCACCTTTTATAATTAAGGAAGTTTTGGGAGCAAATAAAGGTGTTCTTTATGAAGGAAAGATTCAAGCCCAACAAGTTTTCCAACCAGATGTTATGGCGGATTTAACTTACGCTCTTCAGCAAGTTACAAGTTATGGAACTGGTACAGCGGCTTCAAGTGGCGTTAAAAGGCCAGTAGCCGGGAAAACTGGAACAACTACAGACAATGCATCTGCCTGGTTCAATGGCTACACACCGGATTTTTCTACAACAGTTGCAATGTTTAGAGATGATGCAACACAGTCGTTAAATGGGATAGGTGGATTAGGGGCATTTACGGGCGGCTCATTTCCAGCGCAAGTTTGGAACACTTACACGAAAATTAGCGAAAAAGGCCTACCTAAATCTCGTTTTCCAAAGCCAGCGAATATTGGCGGAATCGACCCCGTGTCTTACTTGGAAGCGGTACCAACTCTCGATCCAGAGCTCGCAGGCAAGTTTGAAACAGGAGCAATGAAAAAGAAGAAGCTAGGTAATTAGAATTGAAGCTCTTAACTAAGAGCGCAGTACTTCTTGCAATCATCGCAGCTCTTTTTTCTTTTGCTAAATTTGAAAATTGTCGAGTAAATGGTTGGACTCCTCCTGGCGATTACATACATGCGTGCTACTCCGACTTACCAGCACTTTTTGGCGAGAGGGGATTAATTTCACACTCATGGCCATATGCCAGCGCAGAAAGCGCAGTCGAATACCCACCACTAACTGGCATGGTTATGTGGGCGACATCCTTTTTGGTGGCGGATGGGTCAGATCAATATAGAAACTATTTTGATATAAATGCGCTACTTATTGCGCTTATCTTTATCGCTGTGGTGCTCATCGTAAAAACAATGAGACCCGAACTTTGGTATTTGTTACCAGTCGCACCAGCGTTTGTTGCTTCACTTTATATTAATTGGGATATTTGGGCAGTAGTAAGTGCAGTGGCTGCAATCTATTATTTTGACAGAGGTAAAATAGCCAAGAGTGGGCTTGCTCTTGGGATTTCAATAGCCACTAAATTTTTCCCAATAGTTTTACTTTTACCTATAGTACTTATATTAATTAGAAAATCTCAAGTAAAATCTCTGGGAAAATATTTATCCGTAACTTTATTTACATGGCTTGCGATTAATTTGCCATTTATACTAACGACTCCAGCCGGTTGGTTTAGGTTCTTTAAATTAAATTCCGAAAGGGCCGCGGATTGGGGATCAATCTGGCGCGCTCTAGATATTTTCGGAATTCACGTGTCCCACCTTAATTTATGGGTGTCTATATTTTTTGTATTTCTTGCCCTTGCCTTCACCCTTTATCTATATGGTTTATCTGAAGTCCCAACCCTTGCAGCAACCGCCTTTTTTGTTGTCGCAATTTTTGTGACTACAAGTAAAGTTTATTCACCACAATATGTTCTATGGCTTACACCCCTAGCCGTTTTAGCAATGGTAGATAAAAAAGATCGATTTGATTTCTGGATTTGGCAGTTCGCTGAATTGATTTATCATTTTGCAATTTGGCAATACCTAGCTTCGCTCTCGGGCGCCGAGTTTGGACTGCCAGCAGGGGCCTATGGTTTCGCCATAATTCTTCGAGTTGGGGCAATTACCTGGTTCTCCCTGCGCCTTATGCGTAGATCCACACCTAAATTCGACCCCCAAAACCTTGAATTTTTATCTGGACTCGGACCGGGTTACCCTTAGCCTTCCTTCGAATGAGTCGCACCCGCGGTCTTCGGGCGAAGGAGCAATAACCCTCCTGCCGCGGAAATTCCGTGGCCGCTTTAGTCCAGAGGAGGTGGGGTTAACTTATGCGTAGATATGAACTCATGGTCATTCTCGATCCTGAATTAGAAGAACGCACAGTCGCACCAAGTCTTGAGACATATCTCAAGATCATCAAAGAAAGTGGCGGCACAGTCGACAAGCTCGACATTTGGGGCCGTCGCCGTATGTCCTTCGAAATAAATAAAAAACCAGAAGGAATTTACGCTGTCGTTGATATGCATTGTGGTCCAGACGCGATTAAAGAACTTGATCGCCAATTAAATTTGAACGAAGCAGTGCTTCGTACAAAAGTCGTTCGTCCAGAATAAAACAGAAGCCCCTAAAGTAGATAAGAGAGAATAGATATGGCAGCTGGAGATACAACGATCACTATGGTCGGAAATCTTGTAAACGATCCTGAATTGCGATTCACACCATCTGGTGCTGCAGTTGCAAAATTCACGGTTGCTTCAACTCCGCGTTACTTAGATAAGAACACAAACGAATGGAAAGATGGCGATAGTCTCTTTCTTGCTTGCAATATTTGGCGTCAGGCAGCAGAGAACGTTGCAGAAACACTTACTCGCGGAATGCGGGTAATTGTTACAGGCCGTTTGAAGCAACGCTCATACGAAACCAAAGAAGGCGAAAAGCGAACTGTGTACGAAGTTGAAGTTGACGAAGTTGGTCCATCCCTAAGAAATGCAACCGCAAAAGTCACAAAGACAACTCGCGCAGCGGGTGCCTCTGGTGGAAGCGGTTCGTTCTCAACTCCCGTAAAAACTGAAACTGCTTCAGCTGGAGACCCATGGTCTGCAGCTCCTGTCGGAGGTGGCTGGTCTTCAGCCGGTTCCGATGATCAACCTCCGTTCTAAATAATTATCCAATTAACCATTCCCGTTAGAATTGACGGGGCATCCTAAAAAGGAGCACCACAGTGGGCGCAAGAAATAATAAGACGCTGAAGCCAAAGCCAAAAGTAAGCAAGATGTCTGCAGCAGCAATGAAGAAGTTTAAAAAGAAGCCATGTTCTTTCTGTCGCGATAAGGCAACTTATGTCGATTACAAAGACATCAATATGCTTCGTAAGTACATTTCAGATCGTGGCAAGATCCGCGCTCGTCGAGTAACGGGTGCTTGCACTCAACACCAACGTCAGGTTGCCGCAGCGGTAAAGAATTCCCGCGAAATGGCACTCCTGCCTTACACCTCAACAGCGAGATAGGGAGAATATTCAATGAAACTTATTCTTACTCGTGAAGTGTCTGGTTTAGGACAAGCTGGCGATGTTGTAACCGTCAAAGATGGTTTTGCTCGCAACTTTCTATTGCCTCGAGGCAATGCAATCGCTTGGAGCCTTGGTGGCGAGAAGCAGATTGAGGGAATCCGACGCGCACGTAGCGCTCGAGAAATTCGCGATCTTGACCATGCGAAAGAGATTAAAGCGACACTTGAAAAGGCTGAGATCGTTGTTAAGTCAAAGGTCGGAGCTACCGGAGTCCTATTCGGGTCAGTGACAGATAAAGATATCGTTGCGAGCATCAAAGCCGCGTGTGCTCTTGATATTGATCGTCATGACGTAAAGGTTGCAGGGCACATTAAAAAGCTTGGTAAATACACCGTGAAGGTTGCACTTCAAGGTCAAATATCTGCCGAAGTCAACATTTCAGTTGAAGCTATTTAATTACTCCTATCTTCTTGAAAAAGCCCGCCTTGAAAAGGGCGGGCTTTTTCATTGGGGCTCTTTAAAGCTCAACTTTCTTAAATATTGAGATTAAAATATAAATCTTTACCCACAGGATTTAAGCCAAATTTAAGCGCAGATGAGTGCTAGTCCTCGCCTTTATCCACTGGTTATACACAGTTTTTCCACCGAAAAAAAGCACTTCTCCACACACACACGCACAAGATAATTTCTAGACCTAACAGATATCTGGCTACCTCATTAAATTACGCTTATTAACTAATTCAACTCGCCCAAGTCAGGACCTGCAGTTGCAGAGCCAAGACTCGAGCGTCAGTGGTCAATGGAAGGCTAAGGCTTATGAGCATCGCAGAACTTCCAAACCGTGGAAATAATTCCAATAACAATCGAGCATCGGCGAATATTGCCAATGGCGATTTTGAGCGGACGCCACCGCAGGATTTAGTTGCCGAACAAGGTGTTCTCGGCGGCATGTTGCTAAGTAAAGAATCAATTGCCGATGTTGTCGAAATTATTCGCGAGCGAGATTTTTACCGACCAGCTCACGAACTTATTTATGATGCAATATTAGATTTGTATGGCCGCGGTGAACCTGCCGATCCCGTAACAGTTGCAGCTGAATTAACGAAACGTGGCGAAATCGCTCGTGCTGGTGGTGCACCTTATCTACATACACTTATCAATTCTGTGCCCACTGCTGCCAACGCTGGATATTATGCAAAGATTGTTCGCGACCATGCAATCATGCGTCGACTTGTTGAAGCTGGAACAAAAATTGTCCAAATTGGTTATTCACAAGAAGGTGAAGTTGATGATGCAGTAGATCAAGCATCGGCGGAAATATTTCAAGTTACTGAACACCGAACAACCGATGATTACATCCAGTTATCTGAATTACTGCCAGCGGCTCTTGATGAAATCGAAGCCATCTCAAATGGCGTAAAAGGCGAAGGCGTGAAAACCGGGTTTAAGGATCTAGACACATTAACAAATGGGCTACACCCCGGAAACATGATTGTTTTAGCTGCGCGTCCCGCCGTTGGTAAATCAACACTTGGTTTGGATATTGCACGACATGCAGCGATTCATAATGGCGATCCCTCAGTTATTTTCTCCCTTGAAATGAGCCGATCTGAAATCACAATGCGCATGCTCTCGGCCGAGGCACGTGTTGCTCTTAATAATATTCGCTCAGGAGCATTGACTGATGAAGAGTGGGGCCGCCTAGCAAAACGGATGGGTGAAATTTCACAGGCACCGCTATTTATTGATGATTCACCGAACCTCTCTCTTATGGAGATTAGAGCTAAGGCAAGACGCTTGAAGCAACGCCACGGTCTCAAGTTGATTGTTATCGATTATCTTCAATTGATGACTGCTGGCAAACGAGTAGAAAATCGACAACAGGAAGTATCTGAATTTTCAAGAAACTTGAAGTTGTTAGCTAAAGAATTAGATGTTCCAGTAATCGCGATTTCACAGTTAAACCGTTCACCCGAACAACGTGCCGATAAAAAACCAATGCTCTCTGATCTTCGTGAATCTGGCTCGATCGAACAAGATGCTGACGTTGTAATTCTCCTACACCGCGATGATATGTACGACGGTCAAAATCGCTCAGGTGAAGCAGATTTGATTGTGGCTAAACACCGTAATGGACCGACTCGAACAGTTACTGTAAGCGCCCAACTTCACTTTGCAAGATTTAGCGATATGGCCCCAAGCTATTCTCAGAACGCAGAAAGTTTTGTAAAAGATAATTAAATCAATGGAGTAAGTACGCCACTCTCGACATCAAATATTGCTCCCATAACTTTTAAGTTTCTAGCAAGCAGCGGATAGCTCTCAATTCTCTGGATATCAGTTATCAGAGCGCTCATCTGGTCCTTAACGGTCCGGATCTCAATTCCCCTTGTATCTACCCCAGACTTTTCTAAAATCGCAGCATGTATTTCACCTTCACTGCCGCTAGCCATCCGGCAATCTGTATGTGGCATTACCAGAACTCTATTTACTCCTAATAAGTGCGTGGCGAGCACCAAAGTACGAAGCACATCTTCAGTTACCCGAGCACCAGCGTTACGTAGGATTTTTGCATCACCAGCCTCCATCCCAACAATATGAAGCGGATCAATTCTTGAGTCCATACAAGTAACAATTGCTAATCCTTTTCTAGCTTCGCCGCCAAGTCCTAGCGATTTAAATGAATCGGAATAAGCTTTATTTGCGCTCAATAAATCTGCGAAGTTTTCCATGTGCGAAATTTACCTTAAACACTGGTTCTTGCGCGATTAGCCAAAAAGATTCCAATCATCACGACACAAGCCCCTACAAATTGCATCAAAGTTAGCTTTTCAAAGAGGAAGAACCAGGCAAAAAGCCCACCAAAGATCGGTTCCAACATACCGATTACGCTCGATGTTGCAGCGCTCAACCCTTTAAGCCCAGTTAAGACAAAGAAATAAGGGAGTGCTGTGCCTCCGATTATCACCCACGCTATAAGTAGCCATCCAGGGAGAGAAGTCCCTGCGAATCTTCCAGACAGCTGAATGGAATTTCCGAAAACTTCGAACGGGAAGCTCCACCAAGGGAAAATAATTGCGAAGAAAGCAGAGGAAACCCCAAATCCCCAGGCCATCGTTACATCACTTGACTTACTCCTAACTAACTTTTCGCCAACAATAAAATACAAACCTAGAGCAAACGAATCAACAAAGGCATAAATTAGCCCAAGACCATCCAGGGTTAACCCACGCCAAACTTGGCCAACAAGCAGTAACCCAGTAAAACCGATAGCCAAACCCCACCACATTAATTTGGAAACATTTTTCTTCTGAATAAATCGCATCCATAACGCAATCCAAATTGGCGCGGTAAATTCAATAATCAATGCGATGCTGACATTGAGGCGAGCTATGGCTAGAAAATAGAGCGCATTAACTGTTGCGAAACCAATAACACCGAATGCAATTAGTGTTGGGAGCTCTGACTTGGTAGTTCTTAAACCTTTTCGATTTCTAATAAATACATATAAAAACATAATCAAAAATGCGCCAGTGCTGCGAATTTCGGTTAATCGCCAAGCAGAGAGTCCGCTCTCCATAATCAATTTTGCAGGGATACTACTTAGAGCGAAAAAAACTGAACCGAGAACCAGGTATGCCTCATGGCGTAAGTTTTTAGGCATAGCGAACCTTATCTGAACAGGGCCAACTAAAAAGCGCTTTCTGGGACCTCCATCAAATCGCCAGTTTCACTTAATACGATCTCTAGCTCTGCCCTCAAATGAGGAAGAACAGTCCTCACGAAGAATTTAGCCGAAGCCACCTTGCCAGCATAGAAATCAGAATCGCGCCCTGGGTTCACAGATTTTGCGATTGCAATTTCTGCTTGCCTTAAGAGCAGCCAGGCAATAATTACTTCCCCGACAGACATCAACAGCCTGGTTGTATTTAAGCCGGTTTTGTAAATCTCTTCGACACTCTCCTGGGATTCCATCGCGAAGCCCACCATTGCTCCGGTCATAGTATTTAAATCCTCAAGAGATTTAGCAAGCGAAGTTTTTTCCTCTGCAAGCTCACCGCCTGAAGCGGCGAAAGCGGCAATTTCCTTTCCAAGCAAAGCTAGGGCGCGACCTCCATCCTTTATGATCTTGCGAAAGAAGAAATCAAGGCCTTGAATCGCTGTTGTTCCCTCGTACAAAGTATCAATCTTGGCATCTCGAACATATTGCTCAAGTGGCCAATCTTGCGTGAAGCCAGATCCGCCAAATGTTTGAAGAGATTCAGTACCAAGCAAAATCCAGGATTTCTCGCTGCCGTAACCTTTAACAATAGGCAGGAGTAAGTCATTTAGCGCCACAAGGTCGGCAAGGCGCTCATCAGCACCATCTGCCTTTGCAATCAATATTTCATCCTGAATTGAGGCGGTATATAACAAGAGCGCACGCATGCCCTCAGAGTAGGATTTTTGGACCATCAAAGACCTGCGGACATCTGGGTGGTTAATTATGGTTACCCGAGGACTGGCCTTATCTGCAACCTTTGTTAAATCTGGTCCCTGAACTCGGACTTTGGCGTAACTAAGGGCTTGCTGGTATCCCGCACTTAGCGTCGCGATCGCTTTGGTGCCAACCATCATTCGGGCAAATTCAATTACTTTAAACATTTGGGCGATGCCATGGTGCACATCACCTAGTAAATAACCTACGGCAGGTTCTTTCTCTCCAAAGTTCATTTCACAAGTGGCAGAAACATTTAACCCCATCTTATGTTCAACATTTGTAACATAAATACCATTGCGTTTTCCAAGTTCACCAGTTTCAAAGTCAAACATAAATTTAGGAACCAAGAAAAGACTCAATCCTTTAGTCCCAGGCCTGGCCCCTTGAGGACGAGCAAGAACGTAATGGATGATATTTGGATTCAAATCCGAATCTCCAGATGTAATAAATCTTTTAGTACCTGTAATGTGCCAAGTACCGTCGCTCTGCTCAACAGCCTTAGACCTCGCAGCGCCAACATCACTTCCAGCATCCGGTTCAGTAAGTTGCATTGTTGCGCCCCAGTCGTTATCGACCATGAGCTTTGCCATCTTTTTTTGATTTTCATTTCCAAGCATGTAAGCAACATGTGCGAATGCGGTTCCCGAAGCATAGATATGAATTGAAGGATTTGATCCCAAAACCATTTCGGCTATAGCCCAACGAAGTGAAGCCGGAATTAACGTTCCGCCAATTTCAACAGGCGCATCAATTCGCCACCATTCATTATCCATATAGGCGCGGTAAGATTTTTTGAAACTTTCCGGTAATTTAATATCCCCGGTCTCCTTATTGAATTGAACTCCAAGACGATCGCTTTCAATTAAGGAGTCACCTAAATCATTTTCAGCTAAGCGCTTGATCTCTTCAAGCATGCCCATCGCTGTTTCTCTATCAATATCTTTGAAAACAGATTTTCCTAAAATTTCCTCTCGCCTCAGAAGGTCAAAGAGGCAGAATTCAATATCTCGCAGATTCGCTGTGTAATGGCTCATGGCGCAATAATGCTACTGACCAGTAACTTAATCAAGGCGCCTCGACGATATAGGGTCTGAGCGTGCTACTAAGTGACCGAGATATAAAGGCAGAGATCAGCGCTGGTCGAGTGAAGGTCGAGCCATTCGATGGTGCGATGATCCAGCCCTCGAGCGTGGATGTTCGACTTGATAGATTTTTTCGGGTTTTCGAAAACCATAAGTACTCGGTTATTGACCCATCTATTGAACAATCAGATCTAACTCGCGAGGTTGCAGTCAATGGCGACGAGGAATTCATCTTGCACCCCGGAGAATTCGTATTAGCTAGCACGTATGAAGTGATCACATTGCCTGATGACATTGCAGGGCGCCTTGAAGGAAAATCTTCTCTTGGTCGTCTTGGACTTTTGACTCATTCAACGGCAGGATTTATTGATCCTGGATTTTCTGGGCACATAACTTTAGAACTCTCAAATGTTGCAAACTTACCGGTACGACTTTTTCCCGGAATGAAAATTGGCCAACTTTGTTTAATCAAACTTACTTCACCTGCAGAAAATCCTTATGGCTCTGCGCTTTATGGTTCAAGATATCAAGGACAACGCGGCCCAACTGCCAGTAAATCTTGGCTTAACTTTCACCAATCAAAAATTATTTAGTTAGTTTGAACCGGAAAGTGCAATGTAAAAGTTGCCCCATTGCCAACTTCAGATTTAACACTTACCGAACCATTATGCGCTTTCATAATAGCCTCAACAATTGCTAAACCGAGACCACTTCCCTCACCACTTATTCTTACGCGTGAAGGATCTGCCCGAAAAAATCTTTCGAAAATCCGTTCCTTATCTTCACTCACCAAGCCAGGTCCATCATCAACGATACTAATTTCAGTTTCTGTCTCGTCTTGGCTAACCAAAACCTTAATCTTTGTTCCATCTGGAGTATGAGTGCGGGCATTTGCCAATAAATTAGCGACCGCCTGGTGAACTTGTCTGGCATCGCCGAGAACATAAACTTCATCACTAGTGCTCATAATTTCAATCTCATGATTTGGCCCAGCCGCTCTGGCAGATGCCACAGCCTCGCTAACCAAGCCATTTATATCTACTGGCTCGATAGTTAATTTACGCGATTGGTCTAGGCGAGCAAGTAATAATAAATCCTCAACAAGTGAACTCATTCGAATCGATTCTTTTTCGATTCTAAGGATTAACTCCCTTGTTTTATCTTCTCCGATAACTGCACCTTGGCGGTGCAATTCAGCGAATCCTCGAATTGCGGTAAGTGGGGTGCGTAACTCGTGACTTGCATCGGCAACAAAACGGCGCAATCTGCTTTCTGATTCAGTCCTAATTGCAAAAGAACTTTCAATACGGGAAAGCATTGTGTTAAGCGAGCCGGTCAATCGACCAACTTCAGTCCTTGAATTCACTTGCGGCAGACGTGCTGATAGATCGCCTTCAGCGATTGCCGCGGCAGTCTCCTCAATCTTATTAAGTGGCTTAAGGGTTAAGGTAATCAAGGATCTTGCAACTACTCCTATAGCAATCAATACGATTAATCCAATTAAGAAAAAGATTCCAGCCAGACCTCGAAGTGTTCTTTCAACGCTATCTAGAGCAACTGAAATAACCACCGACCCAGCTCCCGAGGGAAGAACTCGGGCAACTGCGCGAATCTTTGGTTGGCCATCTTCACCTTGAATAGTAAATGGTTTTCCATTATGTGAGGCAATGGCTGAAGGAGTTAACTTTTGAAACTCTTCTAAGTCAATTGATTTCGCAAACTGTCCACCTATCTGACCAACCACATTTCCCTTTAAATCCAATAAAGTAACGGCAGTTGTAGTAGGAACAGCACCTAGCGGTCTCAGTGGCCGAAAATTAGTTTTGTCATCTTCATCCATAGAGGCTTCGGATTCAATACCTGCTCGATCAAGCCGGAGCATAGAAGTTTGAACCACTTCGTTTAACTGAGTATCTGCTTGGCTAATTAAAAAAGAACGGAGAGAGTTTGTTGCAGCTAAATCGGATGCAGCAATTGCAATAGTTGCCAGCACGAGCGTTGCCAAGATAAGCCGGTTTCTAAGAGACCAGTTGGCAAGCCGGTATTTCATTTAGGGAGTTTACTTCGCCAATTACTTGCGCGCAGGTAAACGCAGCCGGTAACCCACGCCGCGAACAGTATAAATCAAGGCTGGGTCGTAGGAGTCTATTTTTTTACGGAGGTAGGAAATATAGGTTTCAACAATTCCTGCATCGCCACGAAAGTCGTATTGCCACACGTGATCGAGAATTTGCGATTTACTCACCACTCGATCTGCATTAATCATCAAATAGCGAAGCAATAAAAACTCGGTTGGTGAGAGGTCGATCAAATTTCCGGCCCTTCTAACTTCATGAGTAGCTTCATCTAGTTCAAGGTCAGCAAATCTAATTTTCTCATCATCATTTTCGACCTCGATAACGCCTATGCGGCGGAGAAGTGCGCGCAGACGAGCAACGAGCTCTTCCAAACTAAATGGTTTTGTTACGTAGTCGTCACCACCGATTGTCAGCCCAGCGATTTTGTCATCAACGGTATCTTTTGCAGTTAGGAAAAGTACTCCGACGCTGTGGCCATCTTGGCGAAGTTGGCGACAGACCTCGAAACCATTTTGATCTGGCAACATGACATCAAGGATTAGGGCATGGGGCTTAAATTCTTCAGCCACCCTCAGGGCCTCTGATCCACTGGCTGCAGTGCGAACTTCAAATCCAACAAAGCGAAGGCTTGTGGAGATTAGCTCACTAATACTGTTTTCATCATCAACAACCAGAATTCTCTGGGTTGTAGATGGCATTGATTCGCTCATTTTAGGTTTCTCTTTCAAAGTTGTCATAAAAGGGAGAGTCCCTCATTAACCTGAGGTTTTCCTGAGAACTAGCATAATGTCCGCTAGTAGTTATCCCCAACCTTTATCCACGGTGTGGAGAATTACACCCGTGTAATTAAGAGATTTAGCGCCAGCGAGTTGCGAGAGCGAACCCAACGCCAATAAACCCAAATCCAACGACCATATTCCAGGCACCAATTCCTGGGACTGGATAGGCAGTTGCACTTACATAGAAAATTACGATCCAGATAAGCCCCATGATAAAAGCCGTAACCATCGCAGGAACGAGCCATTTTGGGCTCTCTGTGGGGGTCGGGGCCACGTGAGCAAGAGCCTGCGGGATAAAGGCCTTCTCTTTTTTACGTATCGGTGACTTAGGCATGGGCAGAGATTACACCACAATTGCGCCATGAACACTAAAGCCAAGAAGATTCTGGTTATCGATAACCATGACTCTTTTGTCTTTAACCTCGTCCAATATCTAAATGAAATAGGGGCGGACACGACTGTCGTAAAAAACGACGAGGTTAAACCTAGTTTTGCCAAGAATTTTGCCGGAGTCCTAATTTCACCTGGACCAGGAACCCCAGAAAAAGCAGGCGCCAGTATCGAAGTTACTAAATTTTGTGAGAAACACGAGATTCCGCTTTTTGGAGTTTGTTTAGGAGTTCAAGTTATCGCAACAACCTTTGGAGCAAAAGTATCGAGCGCTCCTGAATTGATGCACGGCCGAACTTCCAAAATTCAACATAATGGGAAAAGTATTTTTTCCGGTATTCCAAATAATTTCCAGGCTACCAGATATCACTCGCTTGCAATTGAAAGAGGTTCAATACCGCAAGAGCTAGAAATTATTGCTACAAGCCAGAGCGGAATAATTATGGGGATCTCTCACCGCGATCTAAATATCGTCGGAGTTCAATTTCATCCAGAAGCGGTATTAACGCAATATGGGTATGAACTCATAGCTAACTGGTTAGTAATTTGCGGAGATTTGTCGGCCCCAGAACGTGCAGCCGGGTTATCTCCAATGCTTTCAAATAATTAAGTACAAATAATTAAGGTTGATTATTTACTGTAATTGCGATATCCGAACCAATTACTTGAGTCGTGCCCGCCGCCGGCGCCTGTGCCAAAACCACGCCTATCGGTTTTGCTTCATCATAACCGCTGATAACTTTCACCAAAAAACCAGCCTGCGTCAAAATAGTTTGTGCTTCAATCCCAGTTAAATCCAGTAGCGCAGGAACCTTCAAACTACCACTAGCAATTTCCAAAACAACACCGCTTCCAGCTTTGATAATTGAACCGGCATCAGGTGTAACTTTTAAGACCACGCCAGTTCTGGAATTTGAATCGACAGGAACAATACGGGTTATCAATAAACCAGCTGCGGCAAGCTGATTTCTCGCCTCTTCAAGATCCATTCCAATAATTGTTGTAGGAACAGTTGTATCACCTGGGCCATCTGAAATAGTCAAAGTAACACTGCTCCCTTTCGGCGCTCGCGCGGTTGCAAGAGGAAGTTGCGAGGCGACTCGGTCAGCCGGAATTCTCGAATCTGGTGCGCGATTAACATTAATTGTAAAACTTCTCAGTAAAGCTGTTGCCTGATTTTCTGTAAGGCCAACAACGTTTGGAACTTGCAAAGACTGGACTGGCGCCTCAGAACTAGATAACAAAAGCGCTAAACCAATCAAAAGCGCTAAACCTGCACCAGCACCGCCCAAAACCAGGAAGTTTCGACGCGGAACAATCTTGCGAATTTTAGTAGTTACTGCCTGACCACGCATTGCGCGACGAACATCCGCGAGCATCAAGTCAGCGCTTTGATATCTATCATCAGGATTTTTCGCCAAGGCGACTTCGATTATCTTCTCAATGTTTATATCAAGTTCCGGATTTATTGAACTAGGTGATGGCAGCTGCGACGAAACATGTTGATAGGCAATTGCTACAGGAGTATCTCCAGTAAATGGCGGCTTGCCTGTCACTAACTCAAATAACAAACACCCAACAGAATAAATATCACTGCGAAGATCCGCGGTTTCACCAGTTGCCTGTTCTGGCGAAAGGTACTGAGCCGTTCCAATTACATTCCACGTACTTGTCATTGTTGCGCCAATATCATCCATGGCACGGGCAATACCAAAATCCATTACTTTAACTACTCCAGCATCGGTCAACATAATATTTCCCGGCTTGATATCACGGTGAACAATCCCATTTAAGTGAGAATAAGAAAGTGCCTCTAGAACACCCTCAATTATTTCAAGTGAACGCTCCACTGTTAAAATATTTGGACTCTGTAATTCTTCGCGAAGGGTGTGGCCATTTACTAATTCCATGACGATATAGGAATTAGAGCCTTCCTCTCCCGAGTCATAAACCGCAACAATCCCGGGGTGATTTAAGCCGGCAGCAGCCAGAGCCTCCTTGCGAAATCTTGATAGAAATGATGGATCACGAGCAAGATCACTTCGCAAAACTTTTACTGCGACTTTTCGGGAAAGCCTCTGGTCTATACCGACATAGACATCAGCCATTCCGCCAGTTCCGATCATCTGGCCAATTTGATAGCGATTTCCAAAAACTTTATTCATTGGCTGCGCCAACCAACGAGGGGAAGATTTCATTTTCTTCCTCAACAACTTCTACCCAGATCACGGTCACATTATCAGGTGCGCCTTTTTCCTTGGTTTCTACCACGAGTTTTTCCACGAGAGCAATTCCCGAATTTTTCTTAATGATTTTTGAAATTTCCAAGTCTGATAAAACCGAAGTTAAGCCATCGCTGCATAGCAAGAATTTGTCACCAACTTGAACTGGGAATTCTTTGATTTGCGGAGTAACACCAGAGTCGCCCATTAATGCTTGCGTCAGCAAGGAGCGTTGGGGATGGTTTACAACTTCATCCGGAGTAAGTCGACCTTGATCGACTAGTTCTTGCATCACGGTGTGGTCATAACTCAATTGGTTCAATTTTCCCTTGGAAAAAGCGTAGCAGCGAGAATCGCCGATATGTAAAAGCTCAACCGCTCCATTGCTTAAGTACAAAGCCGTCAAGGTTGTGCCCATTCCAGAAAGTTCTGGTTCAGATTTAGATTTGGCGGCAATCTCACTATTGATTTCATTGGAAATTTCTAACAAGGCATTTTCAATTGACATTCCACTTGAATTTAAACCATTGCTCAGCTGGCTGGGCTTTGTCAGTGTCCTAATCGCAATTTTGGAGGCCACTTCGCCTCCCGCATGGCCACCCATGCCATCGGCTACCGCAACTAAGTTTGAAGAAATTAACCCAGAATCTTCATTGCCTTCCCGATGTAATCCGACGTCGGAGAGGGCATAAGATTTAAAGACAAGCGTCATTTGCTCTCCGATCCTCTTGCTTTGCGACTAATGAACGGTAGAAGCATACCTTCCCACTAAATTAGCCCCCATGAAACTACAAAAAATCTTTGCAGAATTCCTAGGGACGGCCCTTTTGCTGGTTTCCATAATTGGCTCAGGAATAATGGCAACAAACGTGAGTGAAGATGTGGGTGTTCAATTATTGCTAAATGCTATTTCAATCGTCGTAATGCTTGCGATAATTATTACCCTCTTTGCGCCAATAAGTGGCGCACACTTCAACCCAGTTGTAACGTTGGGCGAGCTCTTCAAAAACCGGATTTCTAGAGCAGATGCATTTGCCTACATTATTTTCCAGTTCGCTGGAGGCTTTCTTGGCACAGTTTTTGCAAATATCATGTTCGATAAACCAGCAGTCTTTCAATCGCATCAAGAGCGAACTTCAACAAATCTTTTTCTTAGTGAAATATTCGCAACTGCCGGATTAATTTTTATTGTTCACTTACTCGTTGACCAAAAACGTATAAATCTAGCGCCGATTCTGATTCCAGCTTGGATAACTACAGCGTTCTATGCGACATCCTCATTAGTGTTTGCCAATCCGGCGGTTACCTTTGGCAGAATCTGGAGTGACTCATTTTCTGGAATTACTTTCCATTCGGCATGGATTTATATAATCGCTCAATTAATTGGACTACCCGTAGGTCTGATAGTCGCAAGAATCTTATTTGTTCGAGATTAATTAAATTACTATTTCATAAGAAGGATTCAAGATAGTTAGTGAACCTTCGGTTTCGCCAACCATTCCTTCAGCACAGATAGTTGAACCCACATCTAGACCTGCAATTTCTCGCCGGCCAAAGAATTGCAGCGTAATTCCACCAGTTGCATCCCAAACCTCGACATCCACGCTTGGTGCTCCACCAGATGGGGCAGTTCTTATCGCAGTTACCTGGCCACGAACGTGTGCACGCTTCCGCCAAGTCGCCTCGGAAATCGGCAATATATTTTCGTTGTAGTGACTAATTGGTGCGCCATCAGTAACAGGGAGTTTTGGCAGTGGTTTCTTTACGGGCGCCGGACCCGCTTGGTTAACCGCAGCACTTGCCTCACTCTGGTTATGTGAAGTCGCATTTAAAATTTGCTCGACATCAAACGGGATAATTGTTGCCACAACTCTCGAAAGTTGTGAAATTGGCGCCGCAATAGCTTCAGCAGTCTGATCATGCAAAATACGACCTAAGAATCTGGAGTAGGAACGCCGTGGCAGAAGTAAGGTCAATTCAACGTCGCTGTTCTCAGTAGCACGAATTGCATAATCGACTGCAGCATTCGGAAGTCTACGATCAGGACAATCAATCAAGATCAGTGGAACATCGCTTACTGCAGCGTTCGCCGCCCAACCAGTACTAATTATTTCTGCCCATTTATCATCAATAACAAAGTGAACCGCATTCAAATG
Source organism: uncultured Actinomycetes bacterium (assembly GCA_937876245.1). Lineage (GTDB taxonomy): Bacteria > Actinomycetota > Actinomycetes > Nanopelagicales > Nanopelagicaceae > AAA044-D11. The sequence goes on from CALEGP010000013.1 coordinate 32,825, forward strand.
TCTGGGATTTAAAGATCGGGCATATCTAATTGCACCAATTGTTGCTAAATCTAGATTGTCAACAAGAACACTAACATCATGGCGAGCAATTGATGTTGCTCTCTCATGTGAGGTGGTAAGGAGAAGGGCCTCTCTCTCACGCATATATTGGCGATTAAAATTAAGCATAAGTGCGGCAACTATTGGGGTTCCGATAACAACAATCCATGTTCCTTCAAAAAACTTTACTGCAGAGAGAACAACAACGGTAATAAGTGCGATGAATCCAGAGAGGGAATGGAGAGCTAGCCGGAATAGATCCTTACGGTTGCCACTCACTTTTTCTCGCAACGTTTTTCTTGCCATTCCTAATCCAGTGATTGAAAATCCAACAAAGACAGCTAAGGCATAAATTGCTGCTAAGGCTGTGATGCTTGCCCCAGAAACAATAACCAGTATTGATGCACCGCCTGTAATAAAAATAATCCCATTTGAAAACGCCAACCGATGGCCACGTTGAGTAAGGCGTTTTGGCAGGAAGCCATCTTTTGCAACCATGCTGACAAGGTTTGGGAATGCGTTATAGCAAGTATTAGCTCCGGCAAAGAGAATAAATGTCGTACCTGCTTGGACAATATAGAAGAAGATATTTCCAAATGCGCTATCTCCAAGAGCTGCTTTTGCAACTAAAGAGATAACCGTTGGAGTTCCTTCAGCATAAGGGACAGCAGTTGTTTTCTGAGCTAACCAGGCAATGCCCGTAATCAACGTTCCTAAAGTGAGCGCCATGAGAGTAAGAGTTGTACGAGCATTCTTATGTTCTGGACTTTTAAAGAGTGGAACAGAATCAGATACAGCTTCCAATCCGGTAAGAGATGCGCTGCCATTAGCAAATGCTTTTAAAATTAGTAGAGCAGCAGCGAGTGAAATCAAACCTTGTGATTCTCCAAGTGGCAGTAGGCCTTCACTTTGCGTTGCATAGTTTGGCAGAGTGCCATTGATATGCCGATAAATACCAAAACCAAATACAGTAAACATAGAGAACATAAATAAATAAGAGGGTAGAACAAAAATCAGACCAGCATCTTTAACCCCACGTAAATTAACAAATGTTAAGAGAATGACTACGGCAAGGGTTATCTGAACTTTAATATCAGAGAGTTCAGGGAAGGCTGAAATTATCGCAGCTACACCAGCAGCAGACTGGATTGCTACCGTAATAATGTAACCAAACATCAGTTCAATAGCTGCAACTAAAGAAACTTTGGTGCCAAAATTCTCTTTTGCAACAATATAAGCGCTACCAGTTCTCGTATAAGTTGCGATCACATCACGATACGAAAAAGTGATAATAAGAAGCATGGCAAGAATGATCGCCACCATTGGCGGGAATATTGCAAAAGCTGCTAAACCAAAAGCTGGAATAAGTGCAACCAATATCTGCTCGCCACCGTAGGCAGAAGATGAGATGCAATCAGAAGAGAGAATTCCAAAAGCTGACTTTTTAGAAAGTCGTTGATCACCTAGGGAATGTCGATTGATCGGATTACCTAAGAGACGGCGCTTTACTCGATATGAGAGTGGGTCAGATAAGTGTGCATGATCCTGCAGAACCATTGGTTCGGGGGCATCATCGGTCCAAGACTTTGGCACGGGCACTCTTCCTATTTGAGGGGATAAATCTAGAGATTCACTGGGATTAATTTTACTTCGCAATCGAGGCGTATGCTTGCCGCATGCAATTAAAAACCGATCTTTATATTGATGGCGAGTGGGTAAAGGGCGATGGCACATTGCCGGTAATCGACCCCAGCACGGGAAATGTGATCGCAGAAGTACAGACCGCTGGCCAATCACATTGCGATGCCGCAGTCACAGCCGCCCATAACGCCTTCGCAAGCTGGTCTAAGACAGCGCCCAGAGTTCGCGGTGAAATCCTTCGAAAGGCCTTTGAAATCATGGTCGCCGAAGCAGATAGCTTGGCAAAGATTGTTTCAATGGAGAACGGCAAAGTCTTCTCAGATGCCAAGGGTGAGATCACATACGCCGCAGAATTTTTCCGCTGGTTTGCTGAAGAGGCTGTTCGCACACCTGGCGATTATCGACAGTCGCCTTCAGGAGATAAGCGAATTTTAGTAACCAATCAACCAATCGGAGTTTCCTTACTAATTACCCCTTGGAATTTTCCAGCTGCAATGGCCACGCGAAAAATTGGTCCAGCACTTGCCGCAGGTTGCACAGTCATTTTGAAACCAGCAAGTGAAACTCCCTTGACTGCGCTCGCTATCGTAGAAATTCTGGAACGTGCTGGAGTGCCAAAGGGTGTTGTTAACTTTATTCTTCCCTCTAAAACTGGACCTATGATTTCAAAAATATTGCATGATCCACGCGTTCGAAATCTCTCTTTTACTGGTTCAACCGAAGTTGGTCGGATGCTAATTAAAGAGTCTGCCGATAACGTACTTCGAACATCGATGGAGCTGGGTGGAAATGCACCGTTCGTTGTCCTAGATGATGCCAACATAGATGACGCAGTTGCGGGCGCAATGATTGCAAAGATGCGCAATGGTGGCGCTGCTTGCACAGCAGCAAATCGTTTCATTGTTGCAAAAAGTGTTGCCGAAGAATTCACTACAAAATTTGCAAAAGCCATGGGCGCGCTAAAACTTGCCCCAGGTTTAGATGATGGCGCCCAGCTTGGGGCAAGTGTCTCAATCAAGGAGCGGAACAAAATTGCTGATTTAGTAGGCGCAGCAGTTGAAGCCGGCGGAAAGTTACTTCTGGGTGGCCAGACACCAGATGGCACCGGAGCCTTCTATCCCGCTACTGTCATAACCGTTGGTAAGAACAATCCGATTTTAGCTAGCGAAGTATTTGGACCCGTGGCCCCAATTGTAACTTTCAAAGATGATGCCGAAGCTATCGAGTTAGCAAATGCAACAGAGTATGGACTTATTAGCTATGTCTATTCATCTGATTTAAAGCGAGCGATCCGAACTGCTGAAGCTATTGAATCTGGAATGGTTGCAATCAATCGCGGAGTTATTTCTGATCCGGCGGCACCATTTGGTGGTGTAAAACAGAGTGGATTAGGGCGCGAAGGTGGCTTCGCAGGAATCTATGAATTTCTTGAAACTAAATATATTGGCGTGGAGATTTAGTATTTGATTACGGGAATATCAGAGCAGAACTATTGGTTTATTAGATTCAAGTGAATAAAAGAAGGGTAGATAAATGGCAACGGTAAATTTGAAGAGCGCTGAGTTTGAGGGAGTAATTAGCAAGCCTGGAATGGTAATTGTTGATTTCTGGGCAGCATGGTGTGGACCTTGCCGACAATTTGCCCCGGTATTTGAGGCAGCATCTGAGAAGTATCCAGAGATCGTCTTTGCAAAGGTAGATACCGATGCCGAACAAGAGATTTCAGCAGCAGTAGGGATCTCATCAATTCCAACTCTGATGATTTTCAAAGATGGCATATTGATTTTCAATCAACCAGGCGCCCTGCCAGCACCAGCCTTGGAAGAGATAATTAGCAAGGTAAATGAATTAGATATGGATGGAGTTCGCGCAGAGATTGAAAAGTCAGAGGCCACAAAGAGCGCAGATTGATTAGCTGGGTTTTTACTGGCGGAGGATGTCCGAACCAGCGAAAAAATTAACTGGGCACTGGTTCCAGGGAAATTAGAATGTGGCGGAGGATGAGGGATTT